>CAYZXK010000172.1:0-12492 GCA_964482395.1 uncultured Planctomycetales bacterium
ACGCTGAGCTGGTTGCACCAGTTTCGGCGGCTGCGTGTCCGCTACGAGCGGCGCGCCGACATCCACGAGGGCTTCCTGAGCCTCGGCTGCGCGTTGATCTGCTGGAAACGACTCATACATGGGTTTTGTTAGGCGCTCTAAGAGTCGGGTCACCCGCCCCGCTACCTGGTCAACCAACAGGCCTGGATGCTTGGCCCGCAAGGCGACTAGGCCTGCGTCCGGAAAAGCGGGCCGCTGCCAGCCAATCGGCCCGGTCTGGCCCAGCGCGTGAACCAGCCCCATGAGAACTATCCCGATTGCCGCGATTCGAGTCGTGCGCTGCCAGCACATGATGTTGCCGTCCCTCGCGGTTGCCGCCGGGGCCAGTGGGCCCGGGCGACCGCCGGGCCCGGCGATGGTGTCACAGCCCACCTGTCAATGTTACCCCGGTAAGGCAGCGTGACCAAGAATTGAGTTGCGATTAGCCCTGGGTCGAAACCTGACGGCGAGCGTCTGCGCGTTGGGGGGCCCTGAGGGTAGCGGCTGACAGCGAAAGGACTCAGGAATGGGCGCGGGTGGATTCGAACCACCGTAGGCGTAAAGCCAACGGGTTTACAGCCCGTCTCCTTTGGCCACTCGGACACACGCCCGCACAGCAGCGCCGCCCGCTGGAGTGACCCGCGGCAGGCTCCACTGCTGCGGCCCGTCCGCCGGCGGCGTGACCAGCCGGTTGCTGATCCGCCGCCACACGGCACCTTTGACGCGGCCGGGTCGCATTTTGCACATAGTTTACCGCACCGCAGGTCCGCTTGACAAGCCGGTCGCGAAGCATGTTATCGGCAGCCGTTCCGGGCGCGAAGGGATGGCTGGGATCGGCCTGCGGGAGCCCGATGGCTCGGCCAGAGCCCCGGCCTCGGGAAGCCGGACTGGCGACGCCGCCCGCGGGGCCCGTCGCACTCCCCTCATCTGCAATGGGCCGGCCCGCGCAGGCTGGTTCAGCCGGCGGTTATCGGCGCCGCCGGCCGACAGTTGGAGCTGACGGTTATGAGTCCCTGCCGTCCTCCGGGCCGGACGTATTGTAAGCTTGAAACGGCGGCCGCGGCCTGACGCCGGGCCGCGCAGGAGCTGGTGATGAAGCGACCGCGAGTACTGGTAGCGGATGACGATCCGCACGTGCGCCGGGGGCTTCGTTTGCGATTGAACGCCCTGGGGTACGCAGTGGTGGAGTGTGCCGACGGACTGGGAGTGCTGCGGGAAAGCCCGCGCGGATACATCGACGCGATCATCCTAGATCACGGCATGCCCAACGGCGATGGGCGACGAGTCGCCCGCATGATCCGGAAGGAGAGCGACGTTCCAATCATCTTCTTGTCCGGCTACGACGCGGCGGACTTCCGGGAAATCGTCTACGAGCTACCGGACGTGTATTTTCTTTCCAAGCCGGCCAATGACCGACGGCTCGAAGAGCTGCTGCGGGCCCTGATCGGCCCGGGCACTGGCGGTCGGCTTGCCACTAACACCGCCCCGGCCGGATAAACACCCCCTGGCGGTCAGCGAAGGACGCCGGACTGATTCGCCCGTCCCCTTGCGCTCCAGCCCCCGACGGTATCGGACCGCGCTGAGGTCAGGCGGCTTGATCGTCTTGGACCTTCTGGGGCGTCCCGTTAGAATGATTTTCGGCAGGGCGCGGGCTGGTTGGTGCAGCCGGTTGGAGGAAGGAGGCGGCGATGAAGAGGCATGTTGGTTGGCATCGTAGGGCGCTATTGGTCGGAGTGTTTGCGTGGGGGTGGTGCAGTGTGAGCCCGATAATCGCGCTGGGCGCCGACCGCATGGTGATCGCGGAACATTTCACCAATACCGGCTGAGGGCCCGACTTCCCCTACGCCGGTCAGGCGCTGAACCTGCTGCTGAACAACTACCCCAGCACCTTCACGCTGGTGCAGATGCGTTACGGTTGTGGGGGCTCCACGCCCTGGGGCGACGCCCGGTTTGACTTCTACGAGGGCACGATCACGCCGGCGGTTTATTTTGACGGCGTAGGAGCGTGCATTGGCAGCCTGGACGATCTGCCGGGCCAATACGACTGGTACGAGCAGACCTATCTGGCTCGGGCGGGGCTGCCGACCGACGTCACGATCACGCTTACCGGTTACCAAGTCAGCGGCCAGATCTACCGGATCGGGGCTCGGGTCTGCCTGGAGGCAGGCGGCACACCCAAGACCGTCCGGCTGTATATCGTGCAAGTGCTCGATCACTGGCCGAGCTTGCCGGCGTATTCTCGGAACGGCTTCAAGCAGGCTGCGCCCACGCATGATCTGGCGCTGGTGGCGGGGGAATGCCAGACGGTCTTCGAGAACCTGACCTTCGACACCGAAAGCTGGGCCCAGCGCCAGAATATTCGGATCGTTGCCTGGGTACAGGAGCCGCAGGACAGCAGTCCGCCGAGCGATCCGGCGGAGGTTTTCCAGGCCGCGAGCACGGGCTGGCCGCTGGTCCCGGACTGCAACGGCAACGGCATTCCGGACCTGGAGGACATTGCCGGGGGCGGCTCGCAGGATCAGAACGGGAACGGCGTTCCGGATGAATGCGAACTGATCCGCGCCGGGATCGACCTGTGGACCACGCCGCCCGGGGGCACGACCTTCGTCGATCTGGCTGGAACGCCGATTCCAGGTGGGTTTTTCGGCCCAGGCTCCGATCCGTTCGGCGGGGTTATTTTTCTGGGTGGCCAACCGCTGGCCACCGAGCCGCCGGGGATCGCGGGCCCGGCCGACACAGTGATCGAGCGGCTGGAGGATGCGTATATAGCGGAGCCGCCGGCCCAGTACACGGTTGCCATCCAGGTCCGGGCCCTCAGCCTGGTCGGCACGGAGCCGATCACAGTCACCTACAACGGCGGCAGTCCCGAGGAGTGGGATGTGCGGGTGTGTCTGTCGGAAGTGGGCCAACCGGTGGGGAGCATGACGATCTCCCGTGACTGCCCGGACGGCGGAACTTATACCGCCACGGTGCCGGTGCTGCCCAAGCTCATCTTCACGCGGCTCTCAGATCAACAGCAGGTGACACTCGACTATGGCACCTGGGGTTGGCCGGCTGTTACCACTGCGATCAGCAACGGCCGGTGGGTATATCAGGCCGATTCGGCGTTCGAGCTGGTGGCGCTGACAGAAGGTGTGCAGGTGGATTCGGACTGTGACGGGGAATGGGACACGGTGCTGCCGGGTACGTCCAACCTGGCAGCCGGCATCTGGCCGCTGCCCTGCGATCCGCAGACCCCGGCCGGGACCAGTCAGCAGCGAAAGCGGCTGATGCAGCAAACCGGCGTGGCGGCGGCCCACGGGCTGTTCGCCGCCCAATTACTTGGGCCGGACGGGGACGCCGACGGTCTGCCAGACGACGCCGACAACTGCCCGGACACTTTCAACCCTTATCAGACCGACAGCGACGGCGACAGCGTAGGCGACATCTGCGATAACTGCCGGGATGACTACAACCCGTTCCAGGAAGACCAGGACGGCGACGGGGTCGGCGATCTGTGCGACAACTGTCCGGAGGACTATAACCCGGGCCAGGAAGACACCGACGGCGATGGGGTGGCAGATGCCTGCGATCTGTGCCCAGCGAGCCCGCCCGGTGAGCCGGTCGCTGAGTGCGGCTGCCCGCGGGGCGATCTCAACTGCGACGGCACGGTGGGCTTTGCCGACATTAACGCGTTCGTGTTGCGGCTGACGCTCCCGCTGGTCTATCAGACTTCCTATCCGGGCTGCGTCGGCACGGGCGACATCAACGGGGACGGGACGACCGGCTTCGGCGACATCAACCCGTTCGTGGCCCTGATGACCGGGAGCTGGCCGAACTGAACGTTGCCGTCGGGGTGGCACGCCGGCCGGCTGACCGGTCGGCGGCCTACCGCTGCCCAAAGCCGCGCTGGCCGGCGATAATGCGGCCATGGCGCGCGGAAGCTGCTACATCGGCACCAGCGGTTGGAGCTATCCGCACTGGGCCAAAGGAAGGTTCTACCCGCCGGGGCTCAAGCCGGGGCAATGGTTGGAGTACCTGGGCCGGCACTTCAAGACCGTCGAGATCAATTCGTCCTTCTATCGGCTTCCTAAGCCCGAGCTGATGACTCGCTGGCGGCAGATGACCGGGGAGGACTTCCGGTTCGCAGTCAAGCTCTGGCGGCGGATCACCCACGACAAACGACTGGCGGATTGCCGGGCCGAGCTGGAGCAATTTCTGGTAGTTGTCGGCCGACTGGGAGCTAAACGCGGCCCGCTGCTGGTGCAGTTGCCACCGTCGCTGCGAAAGGACCTGGACCGGCTGGAGAGCTTTCTGTCAATGCTCAGAAACGCCGCCGGCCGAGTCCGCTGGCAGGTCGCGGTCGAGTTCCGCAACCGCGACTGGCTGTGCGAGGAGGTTTACCAGTTGCTGACTCGACACCGCGCCGCCCTCTGTCTGGCGGATCTGCCGCGATGCCCGGTAACTGAGCCGAACCAGGCGCCGCTGGTGTACCTGCGCCGGCATGGTCCCGGCGGCCCCTATCGCGGCTGTTACGGTTCTGAGCAGATCGCCCAGGATGCCGCTCGCATCCGCCAATGGCTGGCTGACGGCCGCGATGTCTTCGTCTACTACAACAATGACATGGAGGGCTACGCGGTGGACAATGCCCGGGCCCTGCGGGCCGCCGTGGAGGAGTGAAAGTCGTGAGTCGAATCCGGATTTCGCTGGGGCAGATCGTGGTGACCGCAACGATGAATCAGTCGGAGACCGCGCGCCTGGTGCTGGCAGCGCTGCCCTTCGAGTCGACCGCCCAGCGCTGGGGCCGTGAGGTGTATTTCGAGACTCCGATAACTGCTGAGCTGGAAAACCCCCAGGCGGAGGTGGCGGCCGGGACCGTGGCCTACTGGCCGCCGGGAAAGGCACTATGCTTGTTCTTCGGGCAGCGGCCGTACAGCCCGGTCAGCCCGGTGGGGATGATCGAGGGCGACCCGAACGTGCTGGCCGAGGTGCCCGAAGGACAGACCGTCCGCGTGGAGCGAGGATAAATCAACGTGCGCTAGCCGCCGCAGGCGAAGCCGGCGAAGGTTGAAGACCCCGGCGGCACCGCGACTTCCAGCCTTAGGAGAACTCCTGGCATGCCACAGCGTCTGACCTGGTCCGACTCTGAGGAGATCGGCTTACTGCTACACCAGAAGTTCCCGGGGGTCGATCCGCTCGGTGTCCGGTTCACTGATTTGCACCAGTGGGTTTGCCAGTTGCCCGAATTCGCGGACGATCCGAAAGCCAGCAGCGAGGACAAGCTCGAAGCCATCCAGATGGCCTGGCTGGAAGAATATCAGGCCGCCGGCGGCGCGAGCAATCCGGACCTCAGCCGGTAGCTGCCGCCCGAAGAGGGCGATCGACGGGGTGCCTCTCGGCGGCGGAGGTGTGCCGCCACGGCCCGTCAGTCATGTTCTAGTCTGTGAATTATCGGCTCGTCGCCGACGCGGCGACGTACGATCGGGCCGGGCGCGGGTCTGGTCCGATAGTAGGGCGGGCTGCGTCGGGCTGGATACGTGGTCCGGAAAGCAGGGGGGGCGTTCGGGCCGGGTATAATGAAGACGAGACCGGCCGCGAGAGGGTAAGCGGCCGGGCGGAGCCCAGGAGGATACCGACGTGCTCAGGTTCACGGTGCTTGCGGTGACGATCGGTCTGGCCTGTTCGAGCCCGCAGGGCTGCCCGCTGACGGAAGCCCCGCCGGCCGACGATCAGACACTGCCGCCACGCGACCAACTGACCACCACCGCCACTGCTAGCAGAGATACGGCGGCCGCGGGGCAACGAGTGATCCTGTCGGCGACCGTGGCGGACAGCCAGCAGCCCGCGACAGTCCGATACGCCTGGCTCCAGACAGCGGGGCCGGGAGTTCAGATTGAGGACGCAGATCAGGCGGTCGCCAGCTTCGCCGCTCCTTCACTGGCTTCGCAGAAAACGCTCCGGTTCATGGTCACGACCTGCGACGGGGCCGGCGCAGTGGGTCGAGCCGAGGTGAGCGTGGTCGTGATTGCCGACCCCAATTACGGGCAGCCGGCCAGCTCGCCCAGCCGTCCGGTGGCCGACGCCGGCGAGGACCTCCGGACTCTGCCGGGCCGGGAAGTCATGCTGGATGGCTCGGGCAGCACCGGGCAGGGGTTGTCATATCGGTGGCGGCAGGTGTCGGGCAAGCACGTCCAACTGAGCTCGACCGATACCGTCACGACTACCTTCCAGGCCCCGGAATACGACCCGAACGATACCAACATACTGCTGTTCGAACTGGCGGTGACCGATAGCAACGGCCGCACAGTTACCGATCGGGTGCAGGTCAAGGTGCGTAACCCACGGCTCAGCGACCGGCAGGTGCTGGTCCAAACCACGATGGGCGACTTCACGCTGGAACTGGAACCCGAGAAGGCCCCGGTCACAGTCGAGAACTTCCTGGAGTACGTGGACGACGGGTTCTACGACGGCACCATCTTCCACCGGGTGATCCCGGGGTTTGTGATCCAGGGCGGCGGGTTCCGGCCCGGCCTGACGCCCAAGAAGCCGCGCGACCCGATCGTCAACGAAGCCGACAACGGCCTGTCCAACGTACGCGGCACGATCGCCATGGCCCTGACTTCGGACCCGCAGACTCAGCAGTGCATGCCCGACTCGGCCACTTGCCAGTTCTTTATCAACCTAGCGGACAACACCGAGGGCGGCGACGGCCAGAACAACCTGGACCCCGGCGGTCTGAGCTGCCCGGAGGGCTACACCGTCTTCGGGCGGGTGATCGACGGTATGGATGTCGTCGACGAGATCGCGCAGGTCCGTACCACCACCCAGCAGGGGGCCCAGAACGTCCCCGTCGAGGACGTGATCATAACCATGATGAGCCGGGTCGAACTGCCGCGCCAGGCTCCAGGGGGACCGCATGTGGTAACCCCCAGTGGCGTAGTGCAAGAGCGGCAGTGAGAAGGGGACCGGTAAGGCATGAGCGGGGGGTAAGCTGGGTGGTCGGCCGGCTGGCGGTTAGGAATATCGGACCCAGCGCAGCAGCTCGGCCAAGGAGGGTGGCTTACCGTACATGAGCACGCCGACCCGGAACACCTTGGCTCCGGCCCAGATTGCCGCCAGCACACCCAGCCAGAGTACCGCCAGGGTCGAGACGATCTGCCAGGCCGGGGTGTGCGGGTCGGCGCAAATCCGCAGAATCATGACAAATGGTGTGATCGGCGGCACATAACTGAGCGCCAGGCTGAAGAACGCGTCGGGATGCTCGGCCAGGTAGTACCAGAAGATCATGGGGACAACGGTGATCAGCGAAAGGGGGAACACCATGCTCTGGGCGTCTTTGAGCTCGTTGCAGGCCGAGCCGATCGCCGCCAGGATCGATGCCAGCAGCAGGAAGCCGGGAACGAAGTAGAGCATGGCCATCAGGAGTCGGTAGCCGCTGACCAGTTCGGTGACGTGGTACTTGGTGGCGCCGGCCAGCCCGACCCCGCCCCAGACCGCCAGCAGCAGGAAGCCGACCGCGGCCATGCCCAGTATCTTGCCCGCCAGTAGCTGCCGCGGGCTGACCGCCGACAGCAGCACCTCGATCACCCGGGAACTCTTTTCCTCAATCAGCGTGGTCAGCAAACCCTGGCTGATGCCGAACGTGCCCATGAAAAGCAGGAACATGAAGGCGAAGGGGGTCAGAAAGACGATGGCCGGGTTGGCCTGAACCTCCTTGCCGGTCTGGGCGTTGGCCCAGCGGACCGGCACCTCCTGGCGCAGCTCGGCCACCCGCTGCGGATCCAGGCCGGCGTCCCGGCAGCGAACCGCGAACACGGCCTGGTTGATCATTCCTTCCAGCCGCCGCCCGGTTTCGAGCTGGTTGTCCTTTCGGACCACGGTGCAGCCGCCGCCGTTCAGAGCCAATGCGTCGGGCGCGATCAGTATGTAACCGTAAAGCTCGCCACGATTGACCTGGGCGCGAAGCGTTTCCGGGTCTGGGTCACCGGAGATCGCCTGGAACTCGAGGGGCTGGTTGGGTCGCTCGACATTGTAGCTCTGGGCCTGCTTCACCAGCTCCGCAAAGATCAGGCTGGTGCCGTCCGCGACGGCGATTCGGCGGATTGCCCTAACTTCCCGAGCCCCGACCCGCTCGACCAGGTCCACGCCATAAATGCCCAGTATTATCACCGCGGGCATCAGCACCACGCTGAAGAGGAAGGCCTTGCTGCGCACGGTGGCGATGAACTCGCGACGGGCGACGGTAAGGATCTTGTACACTGTTGCTACCCGCAAAGTGGGCCAACAAGCCGCAAAAGACGACCGACCGCGACAGGTGCGCAGAAACCGCGAATCCGCCGGCCGGACCTTAGCAGCCCCGGCCGGCGCGACCGCAAGCCGTGGCCGGGTCTGCTGTCAGGGGCTGGCCAACCGTGGATCATTCAGCGCACCGTCTGCCGGTCCCCGCCGACCAGCTTGACGAAAATCTCCTGCAAATCGGGTCGCTGGACCTCGAATCGCACGATGCGCACCAACTGCATGGCCTGCTTCAGGACCAAGTCGGGCGGCACACCATCGGCCAGTTCCAGGCGGGCGTGGCCGGCGGTGATCTGCGCGGACACCACCCCGTCGCAGCGGGCCAGGCCGTGCAGGTCGCCCTCGGCATCGACCACCACGAACCGGGTCGCGAAGCCCGCCCGGACCTGATTGACGGTTCCGTCTATGACTTTCCGCCCCCGGTTTATCAGGACGATCCGGTCGCAGAGCCGCTCAGCCTGGTTCATTTGATGCGTAGAGAAAATGACCGTCGAGCCGGCCCGCCGAAGCTCGGCCAGCAGGCGCTCCAGCAAGTCCACATTGAGCGGATCCAGCCCGGCGAACGGTTCGTCCAGGATCAGTAGCTCCGGCTGGTGCAGGGTGGCACCCACGAACTGGAGTTTCTGGGACATGCCTTTGGACAGGGCTTCGACGCGTTTGGCCCGCCAGTCGGTCAGGCCGACCCGCTCGAGGCTCTCGTCGATCCGGCGGCGCAGCTCGCTGCCCCGCAGGCCCTTCAGCCGGCCAAGATAGCTGAGGGTCTCCTGAACCGTCATCTTGCGGTACAGGCCCCGTTCCTCGGGCAGATAACCGATGCGGTCCTTGACTTGGGCGGCATCCGGGTGTCCCAACACCTGGATGCTGCCGGAGTCGGGATAGATGATGCTCATCACCATCCGGAGGGTGGTGGTTTTGCCGGCCCCGTTGGGTCCGAGAAACCCCAGCACGTCGCCGGCCGGCAGCCGCAGGCTGAAATCATCGACGGCGGTAAGATCGCCGAAGCGTTTGGTCACACCTTCCAGGATCAGCGCGTCAGACACCGCGGACCACCTCGCAAGTCGCCGGGGGTTTATTCCGATTATGCTCCAGCAGGCGCCAGCGTCCAGTACCGCGTGTTGATAGTTGTCGACAAAGCGGGGAGGGGCTCAGGCCGAACTCGACCTTCCGGGCTTGTAAAGCGGGCTTCGGATCGCGTACCTTAGTCGCGGCAACCCGCCGCGGCGTGCGGGCGGTGGCGCTGAGCGTCCGGTCCACCCCCGGCCCGGGGCAGCTATCCGGACGATGGACGAACACTCACTAGCCTGTCTGGACTTTGAAGAAATCCGCCAACTGCTGGCCGGGTATGCCTTTACCGGCCTGGGACGCGGGCTGGCGCAGAACGTGCTGCCCAGCGCGCGGGCGTCGCTGGTCCGGCGGTGGCTGGAGCAGATTCAAGAGCTGGACCGGCTGATCGGGGAGCGGGGGATGCCGCCATTTGGCGGGATCAGCGACGTTCGGGAGATCGTCCAGCGTTGCGCGCCGCCGCTGCGGGTGTCGGTCGCCGAGATGGCCCAGGTCGGATCCACGCTGGCCGGGACGCACGCCATCGCCGAGTATCTGCGCGACCTGCCGGCCGAGTACCCCCAGTTGCAGCACCTGGCCGCACGGGTGGGGGATTTCGGGATCATCGCGGCCCGGATCGCCCAGGTCATCGATGAGCGAGCCACGGTGCGGGATACGGCCAGCCCCAAGCTGTACGAGATCCGGCGTCAGATCGAAGCGGCCAGCAGCCAGATCCAACATACCATCCAGCGGCTGGTGCACGATCCCGGCGTCCGGCGACTACTCCAATACCCGAACTACTCGTTCCACGGCGACCGGCTGGTACTGCCCGTGCGGGCGGAGTACCGCGGGCGACTGCCAGGGATCGTGCACCGGGGATCCGACAGCGGGGCGACGCTGTACGTCGAGCCGGCCGAGGTCGTGGAGCTGAACAATCAGATCAGCAACCTGCGCAGCGAAGAGCAGGAAGAGATCGGCCGGCTGCTATGGGACCTGGCCCACGAGGTGCACCTCAACGGGCGTGAAATCCACAAGACCCTGGATACGCTGGCGGTGCTGGACCTGATCGCAGCCAAGGTGCGATTCGCCAAGGACTTCGAGCTGCGGTGCCCGGCTCTGGGCAGCGATGGAACCCTCAATGTTCGCGGAGCCCGGCATCCGCTGCTGCTGGAGCTGGTTCGCCGAAAACGCCAGCTCGGCCAAAACCCGCCGGAAGTGGTCCCCATCGACTACCGGATCGGCCAGGACTTCAATTTGCTGATCATCACCGGTCCCAATACCGGCGGCAAGACCGTGGCCCTGAAGACCATCGGGCTTCTGTCTCTGATGGTTCAGGCCGGGCTGCCAATCCCGGCAGAAAGCGGGTCAGAGCTGGGAGTGTTCAGCAACGTGCTGATCGATGTGGGCGACGAGCAGAGTTTGCAGCAGTCGCTGAGCACCTTCAGCGGGCACCTCAGGCGCATCGTGGACATGCTCCGGCACGCGGGACCGCGATCACTGCTGCTGATCGACGAGCTGGGGGCCGGCACCGACCCGGATGAAGGGGCCGCTTTGGGTCGGGCAATTCTAGACGAATTGCTGCGTCTGCGTTGCCGGGCGGTGGTCACCACGCACCTGGGTGCCCTGAAGGGCTTTGCCCTGACCCGGCAGGGGGCTGAGAACGCCTGTGTGGAGTTCGACAACCAGACGCTGATGCCCACTTACCGGCTTTCGATCGGCCAGCCCGGTCGCAGCAACGCGATCGAAGTGGCCCGACGGTTGGGACTGCCCAAGCGACTGCTGGCCGCGGCCCGTCAGAATCTCTCCCGCCGAGCCCGAGTCCTTCAGGCCGCCCTCGACGGGACACGGGCGGTAAAGCAACTGGCCGAAGCCGCTCGGCGGGAGGCCGAACTGGCTCGGCTGGAGGCAGATAAGATCCAGAGCCAAGCCCAGGCGGCCCGGGCGCAGTTCGAACAGAAACAGGCCGAATTTCAACGCTGGCTGGAGCGAGTCATCCACTTGAGGCCCGGCGACCCGGTGCGGGTGCGGGACTTCGACCGGGACGGGAAGGTGGTTCGCATCCGTCTGGACCAGCAGCGGGCGGAGGTGGACGTGGGAGCGTTCTCGGTGGAGGTCCCGCTGGGCGATGTGCTGCCGCCCGAGACCCCCGCACCGCCCAAGCCGCCACGGCCGGTCGTGCACCCGGCTTCAACCCAACCGCGGGCGGCACGGTCAGGCCGCCCGAAGGGAGGCGAGCCTCCGACGGCTGGCACCGGCGCGGCGGCTAAAGGGGCTCAAGAGCGATTGGCGGCCGCCGAATCCCAACCCAAGCCGCAGCCGGCACTTCCACCCTTGACTGAGGAGCAGTTGGCCGGGTTGCAGCCGGAAGATGCCGTATATGTAAAGCGTTTTCATCGCGAGGGCCGGATTGTGCGGCTTAAGCGGGCTAAGCGGCTGGCGGTGGTCAGCGTGGGCGACCTGGAAGTCGAGGTCCCGTTTGACGGGCTGGCGGCGCCGGCCCGAGCGCGGGAGGCGGTTCCGACTGGGGGGCGCTCCAAGAGCAAGTCGCGGCCGGCCGGCGAGTCACCCGCACCTCCTTCCGAGTCCACTGCCGGTGCGCCCGCGCCGGGCAGCTCGGCCTTGCCCACCGCCATCACGGCCCCCGACGCGCCTTCCCAGTCCCAGCCGCCTTCCACGCCGGGGCAGGCGGAATCGTCGTCGGCCCCGCCGGCCAACGGCCAACCGTAACGGCGCCGCGAACTTGCAGGGCGAGCCGTGACCCGGCACGGCAGCCGCATAACCGTGCACTGTTGGGCGGAAGGCTGTTGGGAGACATTTCGAGGACATTGATTTATAGCGCCGGACGAACGTGCGGAAAAGAGGCGAAGCACGGCGGGAGCGTTTCGCCCGCCCAGAACGCGCGGCGGGCGCCGAGCCGGCCCTCATTTCTTTTAGGCTCGATCCGCGGGTCCGACGTTGTTGCTATGGGTCGGGTTGGGCTGAACTCGGAGGTGCAGCGCCAGGCTTCTTCAAGGGGCTGCTAGCAGCCCGTTGAAGAACGGCCATTTCGCTACGCGGCGGTGAGTCTGAGGGTCCCGGCTGTGATCGGCGTCGGCCTCGTGTTCGAGTCGTGAATGCACACGTCGCGGGTGGTGAGCCGGTGATACAGAGCCCAGAGGA
>CAYZXK010000173.1:0-16344 GCA_964482395.1 uncultured Planctomycetales bacterium
GAAGTTCGGGGTCCGCTGACCAAGCACCATCGGCAGAACCCATCCCACTGCGCAAAGCGGGTTCCAACTGTTCTCGGTGAAGTCGGCGTAGGTTCGCTCCAGGCGAGTGCACTGACGCAGATAGGCTAGTGTCGGAACCCACTGGATGGCGAAGAGGCCGGCGGCCCAGAGGTAGGCGATCAGCCAGCGTGCCAGGAGTGATCCGAAAGCCCGCAGCCGGCTTCTTCGTCGCGACCCAACCACTCCGCCGGCCAGGAAGATCAGTGCGCCGATGGCAGTCAGCAGGGCGATCTGAATGTGGCCAGCCACGCATTGCAGAGCGATGACGGCGACCGCGGCGGCCAGCCGCAGACTGGTCCTTTGGCGCCGGGTGCCTCTGGGGCAGCCGGCGGTCAAAACGTAGGCTCGCAACTGCCAGAAGACCCACGGCGCCCAAGCTGCCGCCTGCTGCATGGTGAAATGGGCTCGGTGGGCCAGCATGAAGCCGCTGAAGGCGAAGGCGATAGCTCCCAAGAATGCCGCCCGGGCCCCCAGCTTCATATCGAGCAGAAGGCGATACATTCCCCACAGGGCTAGGCTGTAATGGAGCCACAGGCACACGGGGTAGGCCCACGGTGGCGGCAGCAGGACGAAGAGCCACGTAAACGGATAGAAGACCGCGGTCTGCGGGTCGGCCAGGAAGGGGCGCCCCAACCCCGTCCAGAGGTTAAGCCAGGGCCATTGGCCGGCGCAAATCAGGTCGCGAAAGAGCTGCCGGGCGGGGTAGTAATACAGGACGTCATCTTCCCCGGCCCCCAACCCGCCAAGTTGCCAAACCGGAGCCAGCAGCATCCCGGGCAGCAGCAAGGCGGCCAGCAGAGCGAGCAGCTTGGTTCGTGACATCGCGGGGATGGTACCGCAGGTCGGGGTGGGGAACCTATGGTCCAGTTACCGGCCTGTCGGTGGGCCCGGGCAGGAGCCGCTCTGAACGGCAGGTTCGTTCCGGCTCGCCGGGCGGGTCGGGGCGGCCGGAGCCGGCCGCCGCTTGCCGGGGGCAGAAAGGGTTCGCGGCTTTAGGTGGTTTCGGCGCCCGCGGCCACCACGCCGGTCTGGTCGGCCGGGGGTTCGGCCTCCAGCCCCTCGAAGACGAAGTGCCGGGCATCGGAATCGGGGTCGCCGGCCAGGCTGATGCGGATGCGACTTTTGCCGGCGTACTTGTTGCGTAGGATGTCCTCGCTGAGGGGGTCTTCGATCATATTGGAGATAGTTCGGCGGAGGGGCCGGGCTCCGAACTTCTCGTCGGTGCCCTTCTCGACCAGGAACTCGCGGGCCTCGGGCGTCAGCTCGAGGGTCAAGCCGCGACCGGCCAGCCGCTTGCTGACCTTGGCCAGCTCCAGGTCGACGATCGCCAGCATGTCCTGATGAGTAAGTTTGTGGAAGACCACCACTTCGTCGATGCGGTTGATGAACTCCGGCCGGAAGGTGCGTTCGATTTCCGCGGTGAGCATTTCCTTCATTTTCTGATAGGTGACTTCCTCATCGCGTTTGATAAACCCGAAGGGGTCCTGGCTCATGATCCGCTCGGCCCCGATGTTGCTGGTCATGATGAGGATCGTGTTGCGGAAGTCGACATGCCGGCCGAAGGAGTCGGTCAGGCGGCCCTCCTCCATGATCTGGAGCAGCATGTTGAAGACGTCGGGGTGGGCCTTCTCGATCTCGTCCAGCAGGACCACCGAGTAGGGCCGGCGGCGGACCCGTTCGGTGAGCTGCCCGCCCTCCTCGTATCCGACGTATCCGGGCGGGGCACCGATCAGCCGGCTGACGTTGTGCTTCTCCATGTACTCGGACATGTCGATGACGATCAGCGCGTCCTCGTCGCCGAACATGAACTCGGCCAGGGTCTTGGCCAGCAAAGTTTTGCCCACGCCCGACGGTCCCAGGAAGACGAAGGAGCCCATCGGGCGGTTGGGGTCCTTCAGGCCGCTGCGACTCCGCCGGACGCTGCGGGCGATGGCACTGATCGCCTCGTGCTGGCTGACCACCTTCTTATGAAGCTCATTTTCCAGCTCCAACAGTCGCGCGGCCTCCTCCTTCTCCAGGCGGGTGAGCGGAATCCCGGTCATTCGGCTGACCACCTCACTGACCACCAGCTCGTCCACCACGCCCTCGGCTTCCTGCGAGTTGCTCATCCACTCGCGCTGGATGTTCTCGCGTTTCATGCGGAGCGATTCGCACTTGTCGCGCAGCTCGGCGGCCCGCTCGTAGTCCGCGTTCTTGACCGCCTCGTCCTTCTCGGCCATGAGGCGTTCGATTTCGCGCTCCAGGTTGGCCAGGTCGGGCGGCATGGTCATGCTGCGGATGCGGACCCGGGCGCCGGCTTCGTCGATCACGTCGATGGCCTTGTCGGGCAGGACGCGGCCGCTGATATACCGGTGAGAGAGCTCGACAGCGCTGCGGAGGGCCGCATCGGTGATATGGACCCGGTGATGAGCTTCGTAGCGATCCCGCAGGCCGCGGAGGATGTCGAGGGTGTGTTCCAGCGAGGGTTCCTCGATGTGGATGGGCTGGAACCGGCGGGCCAGGGCGGCGTCCTTCTCGATGTACTTGCGGTATTCATCGAAGGTGGTGGCCCCGATGCACTGGATCTCCCCGCGGGACAAGGCCGGCTTGAGCACGTTGGACGCGTCGATCGCCCCCTCCGCGCCGCCGGCGCCCACCAGCGTGTGCAGCTCGTCGATGAACAGGATCACGTTGCGGGCCCGCCGGACTTCGTTCATCACCGCCTTGATCCGCTCCTCGAACTGCCCACGGTACTTGGTCCCGGCGACCATCAGAGCCAAATCGAGGATTACGATCCGGCGTTCGGCCAGAATCTCCGGCACCTGGTGCGCGACGATCTTCTGAGCCAGGCCTTCGACCACCGCGGTCTTGCCCACCCCGGCCTCGCCCAGCAAGGCGGGGTTGTTCTTCATTCGGCGACACAGGACGGTGATGACTCGCTCGATCTCATTGGCCCGGCCGATACAGGGGTCGAGCTTGCCCTCCCGGGCCAGCTCGGTGAGGTCGCGGCCGAAGGAGTCCAGGGCGGGGGTCTTGCTCTTGCCCTTCTTGACCGCCTCGCCCGGGGAAGGCAGGCCGGCGGCCTCCTCGGCTTCCATGCCGGCCCCCAGCAGATTGAGGACTTCCTCCCGGACGTCATCCAGCTTGAGGCCCAGGTTCATGAGGACCTGGGCCGCCACCCCGTCCTGTTCCCGCAGCAGACCCAGCAGCAGATGCTCGGTTCCAACGTAGTTGTGGTTGAGGTTGCGGGCCTCTTCGATGGCGTATTCGATGACTCGCTTGGCCCGGGGGGTCTGGGGCAGCTTGCCCATGGTGACGGTCTCCGGGCCGCTCTTGACCAGTTTCTCGACTTCCAGGCGGACTTTACGCAGGTCGACCCCCAGGTTTTTGAGGACGTTGGCCCCGACCCCGGAGCCTTCCTTGACCAGTCCCAGCAGGATGTGCTCGGTGCCGATGTACTCGTGATTAAACCGCTGGGCTTCCTGATTGGCCAGGGCCATCACCTTTCGGGCGCGATCCGTGAAGCGTTCGAACATGCTGAGGGCTCTCCTGCCGCCTGCCCTGCCGCCAGGCCAGGCCGTAGACAAACCGCACCGGTCAGTTTACGGGACGTTGAACCACATAGCATTCTATTCGGCATCCCCAAGACCAGCAAGGATGGCCGGTTCCGGGGCCGGGTCGCGGGTGTCCCGGGCCTTAGGGCCGGTCCGCACCGTCGGCGACCGGGGCTGCGCGGACTCAGGCTTCTTCGGCCGTCCGCAGCCCACCTGCCGCGGTGGCGGCCAATTATGTTATCGACCGACGGGCGGGGCACGATCAGGAGGGCCGACCGGCTTGGCCCGGGAATTCACCTGGACTGTCGCTCCAAGATGCGCTGCTGCTGGCAGACTTGGGCGCGGTAAATCCCGTGCCGGTCGAGCCGCCGCACTTGTTGCCACGCGGCCCGGGCGGCCGGCACGTCGCCGGCTGCGGTGAGAGTTTGAGCCAGTCGGTAAGCCACCAGCAGGTCGGTGGTCGCCAGATCGGCGAGTTGGCGAATGCAATCCAGGGCCCGGGCGGGCTGCCCCGCTTCCAGCCACTGCTCGGTTTGGCGCAGCAGGTGACGACGCAAGGCGCTGGCCTGTCGGATACGCAGGCTGCGGACGGCCCGGTGGTATCGCAACTGGGCACCCACGTAGCAGCCCGCGGCCAGGCCGATGGCCAGGAACTGGAGGCGTTCGCCGAAGTCGTCTGGAAAAAGCAACACTGCCAGAACCGCGAAGTTGGCGCAGGCCGCAAAGACCAGGCCGGTCAGGATGCCCGCACCGGTGGCCCCGAGCAGGATCAGGCCCGCCCCGGGCAGCAGCAGGTTGGCCCACGGGGCCCACTGGTAGACCGGTTCTGCGAGCGATGAGGTTTTCATACCGCTGGCCGATCGGTCGGGCTGGGCGGCACCTGGCGACCTTGGAGGGCCTGCCCGTAAATGGCCATCAGTGTTTCGATCATCGTACCCAGCGCGTGCCGGGTTTGGACATAGGCGCTGGCCAGCTCGCCGATGGTGTGGGCCTGGCCGGGCTGTTGGATGGCCCGGGCCAGCAGGTAGGCCAGCTCGGCGGCCGAGCCCGGCGTAAACTGCCAGGCGGTGCGGTCCTGAATGAACCAACTGGCCAACTGGTCGCGGGAGCAGATGACCAGCTTGCCATAGGCCATGGCCAGCAGCGGGGCTATCGACAGTTCACGCTGACAGCTTGGGACGATGCAGGCGTCGATCTCCCGCAACAGCTTCTCCCACAGGCCGGGGCCATCGGCCAGCGAGACGCAGTCTTGAGCCTGGCACTCCCGAATGGTCCGCCAGATGCGACTGCTCCCCGGCCCCCACCCGACCAGCCCCAGGTGCAGGTCGGAGCCCTGTCGGTAGAGTTGGGCGACCGCTTGGATCAGGATGGCGACGCCGGCGTGGTCGCCGGGGCCGACCACGCAGACCGCGGCGAAAGTGTGATCTTCCGCGGGGGTCGGCGGCGGGGCCGGCGGCAGACCGACCGCCGGCGGAAGCGTGTGGCAACGTCCGACCGCCGTCGGGCAGCGAGCCAGCAGGCCGGCCGCCAGTGCGTCGGTCGCCAAGATCACCTGCTCGTTGGTCCGGACAGTCCCATGTGTCAGCCGCGCGACGTCTTTCTGGCCGAGCGCGTGCATGACCAGCGGGACGCGAGTCCGCCTGGCCCACGGGCGGAGCCATCGCAGGCCGGCGGTCCCCCACAAGTGGATCAGGTCGGGCGGCGGCTTGCACTGAGTGGCCAGGTAGTGCGTTAGTCGCCAGCCACCCCAGAAGGTCAGATGCGGCAGCAGGTGACATTTCACTGGCGTGGCGGCCAGACTCGCGGCGGATCGCAAATCATCGGTGAGCAGCGTGACCTGGGTGCCGCGGGCCGCCAGGGCCGGCAGCAGCTCGCCGAGCATCGGTCCGAATCGGGCCAACACGTCGGCGTCGGCCACATGCAGAACCTGGTGGATCGGCGACCGCGACGGGCCGTTAGCAGTCGAGGTCGCGGTCATGGACATCAATGTCCAGCGGGGCGTGCATGTGGCCGGACGCGGCCGGTCTGGTCAGCACGCGCCAGAAGCAATACACCACCGCGGAGATCACCAGCCCGATCGAGCAGGACATGAAAAGCCAGCCGGCCAGGGTCATCCGACATCCTCCGGACCAGGTGGCGAGGGTGGCAAGCGGTCGGCGTCGGCCCGGTCCCAGCGCCGGCCGGCCAAATGGACCAGGATTAACATGAAGAGCAACACGGTGGCTATTATGCCGACCGCGGCCAGCGGGACTCCCCCCCGAGCCAGGCTGCGCAGATAGTCGCCGGCGTACAGATAGCACCAGGCCCCGAAGACGGTCAGCAGGCACAGCGGCGTGATGCAGCGCATCAGCACGGTGAAGACCCAGCTCGGGGGATGCAACTCGGCACCCTGGCAGGCCACCCAGTGGGCGCGGCGCGCTCCGAACACCCAGGCCAGCACCACCACTTCGATGGTCCCCAGAATGAAGATGCCGAGCTGAGCCATCCAGAAGTCCATGGTGTCCAGAGCCGCCAGGTCCTTGCTGAAGTAAATCAAGAACAGGCAGCCCAGGGCGGTGATCAGGCCCAGGATGGTCACCGAGGCCCGCCGCCCCACCCCCAAGGCTTCTTCCAGGAACGCGATCACCGGCTGCAACAGCGAGATGGAACTGGTGACGGCCGCCAAAAAGAGCATGGTGAACCAGATGAACCCGAACCAGCGCCCGGCCGGCATGTAGGCGAAGACCACTGGCAGGGTGTTGAATCCGAGCCCGAAGGTTCCCCCGACCGCGCCGGCGGCCCCCAGGAAGATGAACGCCGCCGGTATGGTGATCAGTCCACCCAGACACACCTCGAAAAACTCGTTGGTTGCCGAGGCGGTCAGCGAGGAGAGGACCACGTCATCTTTTGGGCCCAGATAGCTGGCGTAGTTCATGATCACGCCAAAGCCGACCGAGAGGGTGAAGAAGACCTGGCCGGCCGCCGCCAGCCAGACTTTCGGATCCGCCAGAGCTGAAAGAGCGGAGTGGGCCGAGCCGATGGGCTTGGGATTCCACATGAAGCCCAGGCCGTTGAGCACGTTTTGGTCCGGATGGGCTGGGTCGGGCGTTCCCAGCGTCAATACCCGGATCAGCACCGCCCCGGCGCAAAGCACCATGATCGGCATGGCGACGTTGCAGAACTTCTCGATGCCCTTGGAGATTCCGCGGTAGATCAGGCAGAAATTGACGCCAAAGGCGATCATCCAGAAGATGACGCTGGGATGCAGGCCGCCTTGGAGCATGAAGCCGTCCTGATCGAGGCCGACCAGGTTGGTGAAGAACTGCGAGCTGCGAGCTGGGTACTGACTGGGGTCGCTGCCGAGGTCGAGCCTGCCGAACAGATAATACCCGGCGTAGGCCAGGGTCCAAGACTCGACGAGCACGTAGTACATGTACACGATGGTCGGCATCAGCAGCCCCATGACGCCCAGGTAGCGCCAAATGCGGCTGCCTCCCAGTTGCCCGAGAATTGCGGGGCAGGAGTGGTAGCCGAGCTGTCCGCCGCGCTTGCCCAGGGTCCATTCGGCCCAGCAGATGGGGATGCCGAGCAGCAGCAGGGCGCAGAAATATGGGACCATGAAGGTCCCGCCCCCGTTTTGGGCCGCGGTCCCCGGAAAACGCAGGAAGTTGCCCAGGCCGACCGCCGAGCCGGCCACGGCCAGGATGACTCCCAGACGGGTACCCCAACGTTCCTTCGTTCTGGCCATGCTCACCTCGGTAGAGGGTGGCGGCGGGCGTTGGTTCCTCGCAGGAGGCCCCGCCGCGCCAATGCCACCGCGGCAATACTAGCTGGGTTGCCGGCGCGGGACAACGAGGCGTTCGAAAGACGCTTGCTGTCGGTACGGGCCGCAGTATCGTTTAGGAATGGTTGGATCGGTCCGGTCCAGCGGCACGGGTGCAACGATGGGCGATCCTGAATCCAGACAGCCGCCGAGGAAGCGTTCCAGCCGGCTGGGTGCGACCGTCAAGGCGCTGATTCGCGCTCGGGTGACGGCCGGCCTGCTGGTGGTCCTGCCTATCTGGGTCACCTATCTGCTGGTGAGGTTCATTTTCAAGGCGATGCGGGACGCCTCGCAGTGGGCGGTCCTCGGGCTGCTTGAGAATCCTTGGGTCCAGATCCACATCACCAAGCTGGCAATCAAGCGCGAGGCGACCTTCGATGTCGATCGCTTTCTGCGGGAGCACCCCTACCTGGACTGGGGTTTGGCGCTCGTTTCCGTTCTGCTGACCGTACTCTTTCTCTACGCGATCGGCGTGCTGACGGCCAATCTGTTCGGTCGCCGAATCATCGAGGGCATCGAGACGCTGGTTGGCAAGGTGCCGCTGGTCAAAAGCGTGTACCGGGCCTCCAAACAGATCGCCACCGCCCTGACCGGGGGGCAGCCCCAGAAGTTTCGGCGGGTGGCCATGTTTCCGTTCCTTTCGCCGGGGGTTTACTCCTTCGGCTTCGTCACCAACGTGTTCCGGGATGCCCATACCGGCGAGGAATACGTGACTATTTTCTACTCGACGACCCCCAATCCCACCACCGGCTTCGTGTTTGTCCTACCGCGCAACCGAATTGTCGAGCTGGACTGGAGCATCGAACAGGCAGCCAGCACGATCATGTCCGGCGGCATTCTGCTGCCGGAGACCATACCGGTGCCGACCAGCATGAGGTGGCGGGAACCGGCGCCGCCGCAGGGCGAGTCGCCCGGGCCGTCGAGCCCGCCCCCGGCCGGCGAAAAGGACTGACCGCCCCGATCGAGTGCTTCCGGCTACCCGGCTGCTCTGACCGATCGGCCCAAGCCCGGAACAAGGCCACTGCCCAGCCAAGTCAGGACCAACGCCGCCACCCCCACCGCCAGCAGCTCGCCCGCGGTGACCGCTGAAACCCGCCGAACTGTGGCCGGCGCGATCTCCAGCCGTTCTTTCCAGGCGCCGGCCGTTTCCAAGCCGGCCAGGGCACGGTCGATTTCATCCAGCCGAGCCTGGGTGCAGTCGATTTCCGCCTGGCGCTGTCGAGTCGCAGCTTGCAGGCTGTCGCGTTGCTGGTCGGGCGGCTCGGGCTGGCGCAGAATGCGGACCCCGGCCGCCAGGTCGGCGACCAGCCGTTGGCGGCGATCCTCAAGCTGACGCAAATGGTTGCCGACTTCCTGCGCTCGGGCGGCGTGCCGGTCACGCGCCGCCCGGTCAGCTTGAGACTGAAGGTCTCGGGCTACCGCAGCTCGCCGGTTGGTCAAGCGCGTGAGCAGACCCCGGAGCTTGCGATCCTGAGCATCCAGCTCGAAGTTCTCCGGGAGGGCAGTCCGCCTGGCCGCCGCGGCCAGGCTTTGGGCGGCCGATCTGAGCAGTGCGTGCTCGCTGCGCAGCACGGCCGCCACCACCGTCGCCCGCGTACCGCCCTGGCCAACCGAGCCGAGGGCCTGGATCCGGGAGTCGATCCGGTCCACCAATGCGCTGGCCTGATCGGCGGCGAGCTGGGCCGCGTCGGCGGCACGACCCTGGCTGGTCACCAGTTCCGCGGCTTGCCGTCGCAGGTCCAGCTCTTGCACCAGGGTCAGCCACTCGCGCCACTGTTCGGCGAACGGTGCCAGCCCTTGGGCGGCTTCCGCCGTCTCGGTCTGACACTGCTCCAGAATGGTTTTCAACTCGGCAGGTGGAGCCAGAGCAAGCTGCTCCTGGAGCGAACCCAGCAATCCACCGACCGCCTTTTGAAAGGTCCTGAAAGGCTCGATCAGGGATAGCATCGCGACCGTCAGCTCGGTGCGATACTGCAATGCCACCGCCTGGAGCTCCTGGCTGTCCTCGCGATAAACCGGGTCTTCGGCCAGGGCCTGGTCGATATCCTGGGGATCGACTGTGGCCCCGGGCGGTTCCGTGGCGGCCAGTGCGGACAGGTCCGCCCGGGCCCGCTCGATCTCCCGGGTGACCTCGGCCAGCTCGGCCTCCAGGTTGTCCAGGGGGTTGCTTGCCGGGCTGGATTCGTTCTGGGTGGCCAGTTCGGCCAGTCGGGTCTGGTCCGCCGCCTGGCGCTGACGCAAATCGTCGAGAGTTTTCTGCAATCGGCGGCGATGGGCAGCCAGGTCCTGATACCCGCGTGGAACCAAATTGCCCTGGTCCAGTTTTCGGAGGTAGGTCTGGCAGGCGGCCTCGAGCAACTGGCGAGCCTGATCGGCCTGGTCATCCGTCACCGTGAAGCGCAGGGCCGGCTCGGCTTGGGCAGTGGCCAGCACCACCCGACCATTCTGACAGGCAAGTTGCCAGGCGGGGGCCAGCTTGTAGACCGCCGGGTCGTCGGTCAGCAGGTCCGGGTCCAGCAACTGCCGCCGGTGTTCGAGCAAGGCGGCTCGCACGTCCGGGCCTGGGTCGATGATCCGAATGAGGGTGGCAGCCTGGTGCGACGCGGGATGAGCCAGCCACCATGCGCTGGTCGTCAGGCCGGCCACCATTCCCGCCACTGCCAGCCGCCATGCCGCATGCCTGGGGCGGTGGCTGACTTTCTGTGGCCCAATCGCGGCCGCGGGGGTGTGAACGGCTTGACGAGGCTGGGCGGGCCCGAGGTCAGGCTCGGCGGGCGAAACCGCCGGCCGGAGCGGCGGTCGAGCCTGGTCAGCCTGGCGTTGCCGCTGGAGCTGTAGTTGCTCCGCTGCCAGGCGGGCTTGACCGAGCCTGAGTTCGTTGAGTTGGGCTTCGAGTCGGGTTCGTTCCTGGGCGATTTGAGCACGTTCCGCCTCGATCTGGCGTCTTTCCGCCTCGATCTGACTCTGCCGGCCGGTCAGCTCCTTCCGCTGGGCCACCAGCTCGGCCTGAGCCTCCGCGAGCTGCCCGCGCTGACCGGCCAGCTCGGCCCGTCGGTTTTCCAAATCGCGCTCCAGTTGGCCAAGTCTCTGGCTCTCGGCCTGGAACTTCTGCTTGGCCAGTTCAAGGCTCTGCCTGGACTCGGCCAACCGGGCTCGTTCTTCCTCCAGGGCGGCGCGCTCGGCCTGCAAACTGGCCTGCTGCCGTCGAACTTCCTGAGCCAGCGACTCCAACCCCTCCAACCCGCGGTCCAGCTCGGCCTGACCGTCGAGCAGTGTTTGGCTGGCACTGTTCAGCGCCGCGGCGCGCTGGTCCAGCTCAGCGGCTCGGCGCTCCAGTTCGGCTCGGCGTGCCGCCAGCTCGTCCTCGGCCAGCCGGGCCCGCTCGTGGAGGGCATGTTCGTGCCGCCGAATCGCCTCGATTCGCTGGCGCAAGACCCGGCGCCGCTGTCGCCAGGCCGAGCGCATCTGTTCCTCTTGCAGTTTGAGCCGCTGGGTCAGCAGGACCCAGTCGCGGCGTCGCTGTTCCAGTTCGATCTGCCGGGCTCGGAGCTGATCGGCCAGCTTGCTGAGACGTTCGCGGCGGGCGGCAATTTCCACGGCCTGAGCGTTAAGCTCGGCCGCCCGCTCAGCCAGGCGCTGCTGAGTCTGCTCGTATTGGCTGGCCGCGGCCTGCTGGGCCTGACGCTTGAGCTGGCGATACTGCTGACTGAAATCCTGCTCTCGACGGCGCAGCTCGAGCTCGCGAGCAGTGATCTGCGAGAGGGCGTCGCGGATTTCCTGCACCAGACCGTCGATCTGTGAGCTGTCGTCCGGTGGCTCGGTCATCAGTTCGCCTGGCCGGTTTCGATCGTCGTCCGGCTCCGGCCGACGGTGGCATGGCCGGAACCAAACACGTATTGTACTAACGGGCGGGGTTGACGTCGGCCCGAAAGTTCGCACAGTCGGCAGGCCCGGGCCCAGAGTTCGGCCCGCCGGTGGCTCAAACTAGCCGTCCGAGCTGCCGGATGGTCGCCCGAAAGTCCTTGGGCAGGGGGGATTCGATGGTCAGGTAGGCTCCGGTGGTGGGGTGGACGAAAGCAATCCGGGCCGCGTGGAGGGTCAGGCGTGAGATCAGGGGTCGTTCGGGGTGGCGTCGCGGCGGTCGGTAGTCCGGCTTATAGTTTGACAGCAGCACCGCCTGGCCGCCCCCATACAGCGGGTCCACGGTCAGCGGATGTCCGATCGCCGCCAGGTGGGCCCGAACCTGATGCAGACGCCCGGTCAGGGGCCGGCATTCCACGAGGGTGTTGCCAGCCAAGCGCTGTAGGACCCGGTAATGGGTGAGCGAGGGCTTGCCTTCGCCGACGGCACTGGGCCGGACGCGCTGATGCCGCCGATCGTAGACCAGGCTGAGGCCGATCTGTCCGTCGGATGTCACGCATCCGGTCACCAGGGCGTAATACACCTTCTCGACCTTCCGATCGGCGAACTGACGGACCAAGTGGCGCTGAGCCTGGAGGGTTCGCGCGTACAGCAGAACGCCGCTGGCATCCTGGTCCAGTCGATGCACGATTCGCAGGGATTCTCTTCCGGCCAGCTCGGGTCGCCCGTGAAGCAGGTCGATAGCACAAGGTTGACCGCCGCGTCCCGGAGCGGATAGCACGCCGGGCGGCTTGTCCACGGCCAGAAGGTGGTCGTCCAGGTAGAGAATCGAAAGGGGTTTAAGTCGACGGGCTGAAGGTCTCAAGGGTTGCTGCCTGGGCGCGGGACCAAGGTGACCTGGACCGACCGGCTGCCGACCACCGAGATCCCCTTGGGAGTCACGAACATTACCGGCAAGGTCCGAAGCTGCTCCTCGGCCGGCTGACCGGCGGGCGGCAGCAGCTCGCTGGTGACCAGGACCATGGCCCGCACCTCCAGCGAGGACGGACTTTGGAACACGGCCTCATCACCCTGCACCTCGACGTCTATCAACCATTCGTTGAGGTCATTGCGGCGCACCTGGTATCGTTCCGCAACCTCCGGACTCACAAACAGCCGGACCACGACGTTCCGGACCAGACGCGGCTGGGCAATGACCCGCACCGTGACGCTGACCGTTTCAGGCGTGATGGTGGCTTTGCCCTTCAAGCCGGAGGGGGGAGTGAGCGCCACGCCTTCAAAGGTCCGGACGTCGCCCGGAGACAGTCCCTCCAGTTGCCTGCCGAGCGGGGCGTAAACCCGGCCGGCGGCGGCGAGAATCTTGAGATCGTCGCGGCGAAGCTCGACGGCCACTTCGGCCGGCTCGATGCGTTCGACGGCGATCCGCACGGCTCCGCTTTCGGACTTCACGTCTACCGGCACCATTTCGGTCACCCGCTGGTGGACGTTGAAGGTCAAAGTGCCCAGGGCCACATTCACGACCGCCAGGCCGCGTTTCTTCACCTCCGGGGTGCTCTCAACGATCCTGCGGACTTCCTCCCGGGCCTGGATACTATATGGCTCGGAGCGAGGCGCGTAAGCCCGCGGTATGGCCCAGGTCAGGGGCCAGGCCTGTTTGGCAGCCGCGATCCGCAGGCGATCTATGGCCCGGGCCGGCCCGCTGAAGGTCGCCTCGAACACCAGCGGCGGACCGACCACTTCGGCCTCCCAAGTCGGATCCTCCGGCCGAAGACGCAGCTCGACCTGATAGCTATCCGTGGCGAACGTAGCCTGGTCGGCCACGTACCAGATCACCAGGGTCAGTGGGAGCACGACCAGCGCCCGGCGGAGGATGGCCCGCGGATCGGAGCGCCGCCATCTGGGCTGTTCAGCCTTGTCCGGGGCTCCCAGACGGGTCGCCAGCTCGCTGGCCAGGTCATCCAGCGACAGGTAGCGGGTTAGCTTACCGTTGTCGGCCAGCGAGATTACCCCGGTTTCTTCAGAGACCACCAGTACCAGAGCGTCCGTCTCATAACTCATGCCCACCGCCGCCAGGTGCCGACTCCCCAGGGCGATGTCGACCTCGTCGCTGTCGGCGGAGGGAAACTGGCAGTTGGCGGCCAGGATGCGGTCGCCGCGAATGATCACTCCCAGGTCGTGGAGAGGGGAATTAGGGAAGAAGATGGTATTCAAAAGGTTGGCCGAGACTGCCGCGTTGAGCATCGTGCCGTTCTCGGCCCAACCACTCAGGTCGACGCCACGCTGGATTGCGATCAGGGCCCCGTAACGGTTGCGCGACAGATAACCTGCCGACTTGACAATGGCCGCAATCACCTGGGATTGGGGAGCTCCGCCCCGGCGCAGTCGCACATCGCCGGCCCGGATGACCGCCCGCCGAAGCTCGGGCTGGAAAACGACCAGGGCGATAAAGGCCAGGCCATAAAGGACGTAGCTGTACAGCAGGTCGAGTCGCACCCACTCGAACTGAGCGGTCAGCACTCGGACCACCAGGGTGGTGCCGACCAGGATCACCAGCACCCCGCGGAGCGGGCGGGTGCCGCGAGTGCCCTGCAACAGGCCGGCACACCAGTTGACGCACAGTCCGATAAGGATGAGTTCGACCGCGACCGCCGGCAGGTCATAGGCCTCGCTGCTGAGCCGGTAGTAGAGGCTTCTGAGCATGTCGCCCATGGGATGGACAGTATAGAATCGACGACCGGTCGGCTCCACAGGCCTGAGGGTCAGCCGGGATCGAAATCCGGAGGTAGGTCGAAACCATGGATCAGTCCCACTGGAAGCAGCGACTCCGCGACAACCTGGCCCGGGTGCGCGACAAGCTGGCGGCCGCCTGCGCTCGGGTCGGGCGGGATCCGTCCGAGGTGCATCTGGTGGCGGTGACCAAGTACGTCAATCCCGAGGTGCTGGCCGAATTGGTGGCGGCGGGTGTAGTGGACATCGGGGAAAGCCAGGTACAGCAGCTTGTGCGGCGTGCCGTGGCGTGCGGGCCGGCCCGGATGGACTGGCCGGGGGAAGCTGCGATCGACGATCGGCGGCCCCGCTGGCACATGATCGGGCACCTTCAGCGGAACAAGGTCAAGCTGCTGCTCCCGCATGCTCGCATCGTGCATTCCCTCGACTCCGTGCGGCTGGTTGAGACGATCGAGCGGCATGCCGGCGAGCTTCAGGCGATGGTGGATGTGTTCATCGAGGTCAACGTCGCGGGCGAGGCCAGCAAGCAGGGCGTTCGGCCGGAGCAGGCGGCTGAGCTGGCGGCCGCGGTGATGGCCTGCGCTCATCTGCGTCTGCGCGGGCTGATGACCATGGCGCCCTGGGACCCCGACCCGGAGGTCGCCCGACCGCATTTTGTGCGATTGCGGCAGCTTTTGGAGGATTTACGCGGCCAGGGGCTGGGCGGGCCGGAATGCCGGCATCTGTCGATGGGAATGAGTCAGGACTATGCGGTGGCAGTGGAGGAGGGCGCGACATTCGTGCGGGTGGGTTCCGCACTTTTTGAAGGGCTGCCGACCGCTGACCCGCGCAGCTCATAGGGCCCCCGAAGGTGCGCGGCGGTCGAGCTTGTGGCCGACGGCGGGCGGCTGTATAAGTGGAGCGTGGGACGGTAAGCAGCGGAGTTTGCTAGCCGATGTCATTGAAGCGTTTGTCGGACGATGCCCGCGCGGTGGTCAAACTGGCCAACGACATCGCACATGAGTTCGGCCTGGAGTATGTGGGGACCGAGCACATTCTGCTGGCGATCCTGCGGCATGGTGACAATTTGGCGGCGCGAGTGCTGCGCCGGCTGGGCCTGGACGAGCCGAAGGTCCGGGCGGCCCTCGAGAACCACTTTCAGAAGGCCAAGGAGGATACCTGGGTCTTCGGACGACTGCCCGGCAGCCCGCATTACCGGAACGTCATCGAGCAGGCGATGGAAATCGCCACGCAGCTTGATTCCAAGACCATCGGCAGCGCCCATCTGCTGCTGGCCCTCTGCCACGACCGGCAGAGCCTGGCCCACTTCACCCTGACGGAGCTGGGCGTGACGCACAAGAAATGCCGGGAGCAGGTTTTGCGAGAACTGGGAGCGGCCTGAGACCAGTGGAAGCGGAACCGCGACCGCCGGCAGCGCCCATTACCACAAGGTGCGGCACCGGCGCGGGATGCCGGTCCGGGCAGGCGGCGCCGGCTTGAGCTTAGCGTTGCAGGCGATCATTCAGACCCGGAAAAGTGCCCCGAGCCGCTTGCCCAGGGCCAGCGACGCTCCGACGATTGTCGCCACCAGGATGACCATCCCCCATACTCCGAGCGTGGAGGCCACTTGCAGTCCGCGCTCCGGGTTATCGGCCAGGTCGTAAATGGCTTTGGTCATCGGGTAGGTGTCGCGGTCGAAGGCCAGGATCAGGCTATCGGAGACTTCCAGCATTGATCGGCTGAAGACCAGCAGGCCGCCGGCGATGAAGTTGGCAGTCAGCAGCGGAACCGTGATCCGCAGCATGGTCCGCAGGGGGCCGGCCCCCAGGTTGATGGCCGCCTCCTCCAAGGCGACCGAGGTCTGCTCCAGGCCGCTGGCGCAGGAACGGACCTGGAACGGCAAACGGCGAACGGCGTAGGCGATCACCAGCAAGGGCGTAGGATCGGCCTTGAGCGGATTGAGGAAGGCCAGCGGAGAATCGCCCTGGGTCAGGGCGAAATACCCGAAGGCCATGACCAGGCCTGGGACGGCCAGCGGGAGCATGGCCAGGCTATCCAGGACGGTGGTCAGGGCGGATCGGCGACGGACCACCAGGTAAGCAATCGCGAAACCCAGCACCAGGTCGACGGCGGTGGCGATCAGCGAGTACTTCAGGCTGTTGACCACGCTGATGGCAGCCAGCCCGCGGCCGGGTTCGCCGATCGCGACCACGTCGCGCAGCAGTTGGCTGTGGTAGCGCAGGGTGAGCTTGTCGGGCGACAGCTCGATGATCCCGGTGGAGGTGATGCTGCCCAAGACGACCCCGACATGCGGGATGACCGCGACGGCAAAGACCAGCGCGAACGGCAGGCTGATCAGCAGGGTGCCGAGGGGACCCGGTC
>CAYZXK010000174.1:0-7291 GCA_964482395.1 uncultured Planctomycetales bacterium
GCACGGCCGGTTCGGCTTGGGCTTGGGCCCGCCTTTCGGCGAGGCCTTCGGTTCCGGCAGCAGCGGTTCGATGATCTTCCATTGCTCGTCGGTCAGTAAACGCAGGTCTCGGGCCATGGCGACTCCTTTCGTCGCCTGCCCCTATTACCATAAGTCCAGCATTGGCGCAAGCTTAGCAACTCCTTGCCGCAGAAGGAGTTATGAAACAGGCTCTAGTCTTCTCGGGGATTCGCAGCACGGCAAGAGTGAAGTCGGGCTCCTCTACTCCTCGGTCGCGTAGCCTAGCGTGGCCGGGCGCCGGATCAATGCCGGGCCGGTTAAAAAACGATTAAGAGGTTCCCGGGCGGCCCGCGCGCCGCCGGGCATCGTCGGGACGAACCGCCGGCCGCCTTCTCAGGGCCGCCTCCAACGCGGTTCGGTTCGAACCGCAGGGCCGCTGACGCCGGCCCCCGCCCAGCAAGGCCCCAAGCCAGGAGCCCTCCACCTCAACGTGCCGGTCAGTCGCCGAAAGTCAGCACCCGGGCGGCCAGGCCCAGCAGGGCATGGTCGGCGCTGCCCGGACACGACCCGCTTTGCCGACCCATGATCCGGGCCCGGCCCATGTCGGTGTGAAGATTCCGAATCAGAAAGTGGCCGCCCCGAGCGCTCAGCAGCGACTCGTTCCACTTGGTCATGCAGAACGTCAGACCCGAAAAGCCGATCTCATTTTGGTTCCAGATGTCGAACTTCACCCTCGCAGCCGCCGGCCCAGCGCCATTCTGCCGTAAATCCAGGTCCAGTATCAGCAGGGTCAGATCAGTGTCATGCTTGACGGTCAGGTCGTCGCGTGAAAACGCGGTCGCACCGGAGGCGAAGAACTCCAGCAGCAGCCTGTCGAACGGCCAGTCGAACTCGCTGCCGTCCAGGTTGAGCACTCCGGGCGTGCCGGTCGGTCCGCCGTTGACCCCGCTCTGAGCCTGGAACGCGTAAGCGTTGTATTCCCAAACGGTGCCTTCTCGGTAGTCGACGACCGCGGCCTGCCCGAACAGGTGATTCCAGCGGATCTCGCACCCCTGATCGTCAACCGCCCACAGGATCACGAACCCGCGGGCAATCAGGTCGCCGGAGCCTTCCGGGTCGGGGTAGGCGCTGCCCAGGACCGCCCAGGGCGAGACTCCGGCCGGCAGACCACTGTAGGCTGACCAGTACACCGGTTGGTCTCTGGTGAGTGTGAAGGTGTTGTCCACGTGGTTGCAGGCTTCGCTCACCAGGTACATCAGGATTTCCACATCGGCACTGAAATCGTTGTTCAAGGTGATGAACGTGTCTTGAACCAGGTCCCCGGTCGGGCTCCAGCGCAGCTCCACCTTCGGATAGATCAGCAGGCTGCCTTTCTGCGTGACTCCAGTCCGACGTTCCAGCGGCCGCATCGGGCCCGAGTTGTCCCCATCCGGCACCGGCACTGGCGAGCCGCCGGCCGATTTCTCGGGCGGAGGACCCGGCACGTCGTACCGAATCGTAGCTGCCCGAGTCCCCGACCCGAACAGCGGAGCGCCGGCCGTCGCCACCGGCGGCCGATAGACGGTCACCGTGGTCTGGCAGTCGGCCTGCCCATCCAGCACGTCGGTCACTCGCAACGACAGATTGCAACTCAACGTGCAGGAGGTCGAGGTGTCGACGGTGAGCGTGGGCTTGACGACCGTCGGGCCGGGACTGAAAGTCGCCCCAGGGCAATCCGTCGACCACTGGTATGTGAAAGCGTCGCCCTCCGGGTCGTACGAGCCGGAGCCGTCAAGTGCCACGACCGTCTTCGCGCCCCCGCAAGCCCGGATGTACGGGCCGCCAGGGTTGCACACCGGCGGAGAGTTCTCGCAAACCAGCGTCATCTCCTCAGCGCTGGTCCATGCCTCATCCCCGGTCAGCGTGGCAAAGTTCCACAGGCTGCTGCCCGGTGGAGTGTCCGGCCGAATCTGCACGACCAGCTCCACGCATGTCGGCGGAGAACCGGCCGGAAGAGTCCCAACGTTCCAGGTCACAGTGTGCGTACCTGGGTCGTACGCACCTCCGCGGCCCGCGGAAACGAACGACTCCTCCGACGGCAATTCGTCTAACAGAACCACGTTGTCCACCGGGAAGGTCTCGGGGTTGCCGAAGCAGAGCAGATACGTGACGTTGGAACCCACCGGCGCGCAGCCCGGCCCGCTCACCAACCCTTGCTTGACCAATGCCAGAAGCCGCGGGCCTGGTTCAGTGCCATCATCGTCCGGAATGGCGCCCGCAGATCCATCCGGCCTCGGATTCAGTCCCCAGTAAATCGGACTGTCCGGGGCGGCCTGGGGCGGCTCGGCAGCGAACGCCGCGCCCGCCATTGCCAGCCCCATCGCAACCGCCCCAAAGCTCAGCATCGGAATCCGGCTTTCTACCCGGCTCATGATCACCCTCCTTACCCGCCGGCCCAGACTTGCCGTCGCCCCCGGAGTTCCGAAGAACCCCGGTCAAGCTCACCACGAATCTGGCCGGGAAACAGCCCCATGTGCCTGATCACTTCTCCCGGCCGGTCACCGACCCGCGGGGCCGATCTGATTTGCCGTCGCGCCCAGCCCCGGTGTCAAAAAAACTCCGGCACCCATAATATAACCCCTCGCCGCGCCCCGGCCAAGTTTTTTCGGGCCCAAATCCTGGCTGGGTCGGCCCGAATCCCGGCAATGTATGCTGCCCGTCGTTATACTGGCGCCAGCAGAACACCCCGGCTTCCGGTCGGCGCTCCGGTCGGAAGGCGGATGGGCGCCGCCGGCCAAAAGCGACCGGCGTGCTGGAAGGGGAAGCTGGATGGGGCGGTGCTGCATGTCACGGAACTCATGAAACATCCAGTTGCTTAAGGAGAGCGGGCAATGCGCGCGGACAAACGATTGGGGCTCTCGACGGCGGCACTATTGATCGCGGTACTGGCTGGACAAACCCGGTCCACCTGGGCGCTGGAGACCGACCAGGGGCGCTATGCCGCTCGCCTGGTGGACCAGGCCCGCTACATGGAGGTCCATAGCGATCTGCTGTTTACCCACAACGGCGATGACCGTGGGCTGGGTTGGGAGCACGACGCGGCTCGCGAGAACATCGCCTCATATTTCGCCGCCTGCGGGCTGACCACCATCCTGGACCCGTTCTCAGCCTACGGATACCCCGCCTGCAACGTGATCGCCGAGCTGCCTGGCACGACCCGCCCGAGCGACATCTACATCATCGGAGCTCATTATGACTCATTCAGCTACCAGACCTATGGCAGTCCCGGGGCGGATGACAACGCCAGCGGGGTGGCGGCGGTGCTGGAGATCGCCCGGCTGATCTCCGGGTGGCAATCCGAGGCAACGATCCGGCTCATCGCGTTCGACCGGGAGGAGTGGGGCCTGCTGGGGAGCGATCATTACGCCGGCCAGCATGCCACCGAGAACATCAAGGGTATGCTCTCGCTGGACATGCTGGCCTATCGGGCCACGCCCCATAACTACGCGCTGGTCTCCGGCCGGCCTCAGTCCAACACCGTCAAATACGACTTGGCGAACGCCTTGCTGGCCTACGGCGGAATCCAGGCGTCCGTCGAAAACCTGGGCGACTACAGCGACCACGCCCCGTTCGAATGGCGCGGGTTCCGGGCCGCGTGGCTGGGCGAGTTCGATATCTTTCAGAACCCCTATTTCCACACTCTGATGGACTCGCTCGATGTCCCAGGCTACATCGACTACGAGTATGCAACCAAGTTGACGCGCGGCGTGATGGGCTGGCTGGTCGATCGGGCCGGCGTAACCCCGCGCTTGGCCGGCGACCTCAACTGCGACGCCACTGTCGATTCGCGGGACATCAACCCCTTCGTCCTCGCACTGCTCGATCCAGCCGCCTACCAGTCCACCTACCCGGACTGCCGCTGGGGCAACGGTGACTATAACCAAAACGGCACCGTGGACTTCGGAGATATCGACGGCCTCGTCGCCGCCGTCCTGGCCCCTTGTCGGCGGCCGCAGCCGCAAGCCAAGCTCCGATCCCCCGGTCCACCGCTGCAAGATTATTTTGGCAGCGCCGTCGCGGCCGGCGACGACCTGATCCTGGTCGGTGCCGGACTGGACGACGCCCCCGAGTGGATGTCCGGCTCGGTCTATGTGTTCGAGCCGGGCCAGCGATCCTGGGCCCCGACCGCCAAGCTCACACCCCAGGACGCCGCCGTCGGCGATCAGTTCGGCCTCTCGCTGGCACTCAGCGGAAATGTCATGCTGATCGGAGCACCCGGCAAGGACGAGCTGGGCGAGGACTCCGGCGTCGCCTACGTCTTCGAGCGGACCACCGACTCGTGGACCCAGACCGCCAAGCTGATCCCCGAGGATGGCAGCGGGTTCAGCTACTTCGGGCAGGCGGTGTCCATCGACGGCTACCTGGCCGTCGTCGGAGCACCTGGCGAGTCCAGCGCCGCCTTCTACGCTGGCGCGGCCTATGTCTTCGAGCGACTGGACGGCGCCTGGACTCAGGTGGCCAAGCTGACGGCCTGGGACGCGGCCGAAATGGACTTCTTCGGCACCAGCGTCGCAGTCAGCGGCGGCACCATCGCGGTGGGAGCTTGCCAGGCGGATGGGCTGGAACCCGGGTCAGTATACCTCTTCGAGCAGGTCCAAGGCGTCTGGACTCCCAACGGGCGGCTGAGTGCCTCGGACGAAAAACCCGGCGACTTCTTCGGCCGCCAGGTCGCTCTCGATGGCGACTATCTGGTCGTCACTGGTCACGTTCCCGACGGGTGGGGGACCGGCCGCGGGTCGGCCTACGTCTTCGAGCGGATCGGCGGGGGTTGGACCCAGGCCGCCAAGCTCGGCACCTTCTCGGCCACTTCTTGCCTGCCGGTTGCGATCAACGGCGACACCATTCTGCTGGGCCGAGACGGCGGGGATTTGCCCGCCGGGGCCGGCCTGGGCTACCTCTTCCAGCGCCAGGCCGGGACCTGGCAGCCAGTCAACCGGCTGACCGCTTGGGACGGTTCGGCCGGGGACCGCTTCGGAGCCGCAGTCGCGTTGACCACCGACCGAGCAGTGCTGGGCGCGCTCGCGGACTACCAGCCCGATAATCCCTCGGGCTCGGTGTACGTCTTCGAACTCGAGGGCACCGGCATTCCCTGGATCGCGCAGCAGCCGCAGGACGCCAGCGTCCAGGTGGGCGGGGCGGCCAGCTTCAGCGTCTCGGCCACCGGCCCCGGCCCCCTCAGCTACCGCTGGCGCAAGAACGGTCTCCCGCTCCGCGACGGCGGCCATATCACCGGCGCCAGAAGCGCTACGCTCACGATCAAGCCGGCCATGCCAGAGGATGCCGGCGTATATGACGTCACGGTCAGTGGGCTGTGCGGAAGTGTTGCAAGCGATGCGGCCACTCTAACCGTGCTGGTCGAGTGTTCGCGGGAGCGGGGCCAATGAGATCGCTGAATCGAAAACTGGAAACCGGATGTCGATTGACCCTCGGTTGGGCGGTCTGCGTCGGCGTGGCTGCGGTGCGGGCCGACGTTACGCCCGCCGCCCGGTACGCGGCCGCTCAGGTCGATCCGGCCAACTATCGGCACATCCACGCCGACCTGCTCTACACCCACGACGGCGACGACCGTCGATGGGGGCTGGAACACGACTTGGCCCGCGACAACATCGAGGCCCTTTTTGTTGATTATGGCCTGGCCACCACCCTGCATCCCTTCCAGTACCTGGGGAACACGTACTTCAACGTGGTGGCCGAGCTCCCCGGCACTACCCGACCCCAGGACGTGTACATAGTCGGGGCCCATTACGATTCGTACAGCTCCGCGGGACCGGCGCCCGGGGCCGACGACAACGCCAGCGGCGTGGCCGCCGTCCTGGAGATCGCCCGGCTGGTCTCGCGGTGGCCCTCCCAGGCCACCATCCGGCTCATCGCTTTCGACCGCGAGGAACAGGGCCTGATCGGCAGCCAGGCTTATGCCGGTCAGCACAGCGCCGACAATATCTTGGGCATGCTGGCTCTGGATATGATCGCCTTCCGCCAGTCGGCACATCGGGAAGTGATTGTCTTCGGCCGCGACGCCTCCAACGACCTGAAATACGCGGTGGCCGAAGCCCTCAATGAGCACGGCCAGCTCGCGACCTACATCGGCGGCGAGCGCGACCGCAGCGATCACGCCCCCTTCGAGTGGCTCGGGTTCCAGGCTTGCCAGGTGCGGGAGTACAACCCCGGACTGCTCAACCCCTACTACCATGATCCGCTCGATTCGGTCGATACCCACGGGTACATCGACTACGAGTACGCAACCGCCATCACCCGCGGCGTGATGGGCTGGCTGGTGGATGCCGCCGGCGTCCAGCCCGATCATCCCGTCGGCGACCTCAACTGCGACTACGCCGTCGATTCCCGCGACGTCAACCCCTTCGTCCTGGCTCTGGTCAACCCCGCCGGATATCTGGCCGCCTACCCCAGTTGCGACCGGCTGCTGGCGGACGGCAATCAGGACGGCCAGGTGGACCTGGCCGATGTGAATCCTTTCCTGGTCCACCTGCTGGCCCCCTGCCAAGACCCGCAGGTCTCAGCCAGGCTCACGCTTTCCCAACCAATCCCGAACGTGGCGTATGGAGCTGCGGCGGCCATCGACGGCGACACCGTCCTGGTGGGGGCCTCGCTGGAGGATGCGCCGGAATGGATGTCCGGCTCGGTCTACGTCTTCGAGCGTGCCGATGGAGGCTGGACCGAGACTGGCAAGCTCACGCCGCTGGATGCCGCCGCCGGGGACTTCTTCGGCTCATCCATCGCGCTCCGCGGCCAGCTCGCCGCGATCGGAGCACTCGGCAAGGACGAGGCCGGCGAGGACTCCGGAGCCGCTTATATTTTCGAACGCCTGGCAGGCGTCTGGACTCAGACCGCCAAGCTGGTGCCCCAGGATGGCGAGCCATTCCAGTACTTCGGGCAGGCGGTGGCGGTCAGCGGCGACCTGGTGGTGGTCGGAGCCCCGGGGGACTCCTCCGCCGCGGCCTACGCCGGCGCGGCCTACGTCTTCCAGCGAATCAATGACACCTGGGTCCAGACCGCCAAGCTGACCGCTCCGGATGCATCCGACCTGGATTACCTTGGTGCCGCGGTGGCAGTTGACGGCGGCCTCATTCTCGCCGGTGCCAGAAATGACGACCAAAATGGCCCGGAAAGCGGGTCAGTGTACGCCTTCGCGCCAGCCGCGGACACCTGGAACCTGACCGCCAAGCTGACCGCTCCGGATGCATCCGACCTGGATTACCTTGGTGCCGCGGTGGCAGTTGACGGCGGCCTCATT
>CAYZXK010000175.1:0-5246 GCA_964482395.1 uncultured Planctomycetales bacterium
GCTGGGGCGGGGTTTTTCGGGTCACGAGAAATATGATGTGTCGTACGTGCTTTCCCTCCGGCCGGGCTATATCCTGGTGGTGCATTTCCTGACGCCGACTCCGGTGCCGGTGGATCAGGTCGGCCAGGTGGCCTGGGGGGAATTCAATCGGGAGCTGGCCGGGCGGCCCGAATTGGGCCGTGAGTACCGTTACCAGAACGTGCAGCTTGACGGGGGGTACCTGAACGTTTTCGTTCGTCGGGACCTGCCGGTGCCGGGGCAGCCGGGTGTCCGGGGTGGGGGTTGAAGCCCGCAGGCTGCGTGGATCGGTTATGGTTATTATGGGGGGCAGATATGATGGCGGGCCGGCCGGAAGGGGCCGGAGCGCAGTGAGGGTATGTGTGGAGGTTCGGCATGGACGTACTTCAGGCAATCAAGACGCGTAGAAGTGTCCGCTCGTATTCCTCGCGTCCGATTCCGGCCGACGTGCTGGAGCGGATGCGTCAGGCGCTGCGTTTGGCGCCGTCGGCCTGCAATTTCCAGCCCTGGAACTTCATTTTGGTCAGTGATGCCGAGTTACGGCGGCAGGTGGCCCGGGCGGCGCATGACCAGCTCTGGATGGCGGACGCGCCGCTGATCGTGGTGGGCTGCGGCCTGCCTGACCGGGCGTATCAGCACATGGGTGGTAGTGGGAACAGCGCGGAGATCGACGTAGCCATCGCACTGGATCACCTGACGCTGGCCGCAGTGGCGGAGGGGCTGGGCACCTGCTGGATCGGGGCGTTCGATGAGCGGCAGGTGAAGGAGTTGCTCGGCGTACCGCCCAACGTGAAGGTGGTCGCGATGACCCCGCTGGGCTACCCGGCCTCGCCGGATCTGAACGCGCCGGTGGAAGAAGGGCGTCGGAAGCGGCCAGAAGAGATCTTCAGCATCAATCGCTTCGGTCAGAGGGCATAGAGCGGCGGGCGGAGATGGGTTGACGGTCAGTGGCGGCGAAAGTAGCGTAGCGGTCGCTCCTGACGGGGGCGGGATCGGTCCGGTCGGACGAGCGGGCCCGCAGGCGGTATGTCTCGACGTCGACTGGCAGAGTTAGCGTGGCGTTACCGGCGGATTCCGGTGGATAGTCTGCCTGCCGTGCTGGAGGCCAATCTGCGGGGTGAACCGGGCTGTCCGGTCGCCGGTTACTTGCTGGCCTGCCACAAGCTGGATCGGGGGCAGGTGGCCACCGCGGTCCGGCACTTGATGACGGTCTATCACCAGGAGCCGGACCTGCAATCGGCCGCGCTGCTGGTTTTCACGGGTTTGAACTGGATCGCGCGGCCGACTGAGGCACTGCTGGCGGTGTTGCTGGACACCTGGGAGGAATTCGGCCGGCCGGCATTCGACCGGACTGCCAAGGAGCGAGCCTTGCTGGACGCTTTCGCTGAGCCCGAGCCGGCCGCGGCCGACCTGCCGTCGCTGGCCGGGCGACTGTGGCGACTGCCGATCCAGAGCTTGCGGGCCCAGGTGCGCCAAGCCGTCAGCTCCCCGGAGGCCGCCGGATATCCGGCACTGACCGCTCTGGCGTAAGGTGGGCCGGGAAAGGCCGATCTGGATGCTGCTATCAGTTGTCATTCCGGTCTACAACGAGAAGGACACCCTGCTGGAGATTCTGCGGCGGGTGCTGGATGCTCCGGTGGACCTGGAGCGAGAGATCATCCTGGTGGACGACGCATCGACCGACGGGACCGGGGAGCTGTACCCGTCGCTGGGCTCGCAGTTTCCGGGGGTGGAGATCCGCGTTTACCGGCAGCCGGTCAACCGCGGCAAAGGAGCGGCTTTGCGGGTGGGGTTCGCTCAGGCCCGGGGGGATATCGTGATCATTCAGGATGCGGACCTGGAATACAGTCCGCAGGATTACCCCAAGCTGCTCAAGCCGATTCTGGATGGACGGGCGGATGTGGTTTACGGGTCGCGTTTCGTGGGCGGGGAGGAGCACCGGGTTCTGTACTTCCGGCACTACGTGGGCAACAAGCTGCTGACTCTGCTTTCGAACCTGTTCACCAATCTGAATCTCACCGACATGGAGACCTGCTACAAGGTTTTCCGGGCCGAGGTGCTCAGGAATATGCGGCTGCGCTCCAACCGGTTCGGGATCGAGCCGGAGCTGACGGCCAAGGTGGCGCGTGGCAAGTGGCGGGTTTACGAGGTTGGGATCAGCTACTCCGGCCGGTCGTATGAGGAAGGCAAGAAGATCACCTGGAAAGACGGGCTGAAGGCAGTCTACAGCATCATCCGGTTTGCGATCGCGGACTGAGCGAGGGCCGGGGGATCAAGGCAGGCGCGCGGTGGCCAGGGGCGTGGGGCATTATCCTGCTGACATGGCGGCGGCCCGCCCATTCCTGAGCGTGGTGGTGCCCACATATAACGAGCGGGAGAGTCTGCCGTTGCTGGTGGGCCGGCTGTTTGCAGTGGTGGACCCGGGGCGGAGCGAGCTGGTGGTGGTGGATGACGGTTCTCCGGACGGTACTGCCGAGGTGGCAGGGGAGCTGGCGGCCGAGCTGCCGGTTCGCTGTCTGGTCCGGCGGGGACAGCGCGGGCTGGCGACAGCGGTGATAGCCGGGCTACGTATTGCGGAAGGCGAGTTGATCGTGGTGATGGATGCCGACCTGTCGCATCCGCCGGAGAGCATCCCCGCTCTGTTGGAGGCGATGCGCGACCCGGGGGTGGAGATGGCCATTGGGAGCCGTTTTGTGCCGGGCGGGAAGGTGGATTTGCACTGGCCGCTGCATCGGCGGATCAACAGCCGGGTGGCGCGGCTGCTGGCCCGGCCGCTGACGCGGGTGCGGGACACGATGTCGGGGTTTTTCTGCGTGCGAAAGCGGGACCTGCGTCTGGATGAACTGCGACCGGTGGGCTACAAGATTGCGCTGGAGCTGATCGTGCGGCACGGCTGGCAGAATGTGGTTGAAGTTCCAATCACGTTTTGCGATCGGGCGGCGGGCCGGACCAAGCTGAATGTGGCCGAACAACTGCGGTATCTGCGGCACCTGTGGCGGCTGTACCGGCTGGCGTGGTTCGGGCGGCCCTGAAAGGCGGGGGTTGGGGGGTTCAGAAAGCGTCTTGCCCAGTGATCTGGCGGCCGACGATGAGCTGGTGGATGGTCTCGGTGCCTTCGTAGGTGATGACGCTTTCCAGGTTCATGGCGTGGCGGATGGAGCAGCATTCGAGGGTGATTCCGCCGGCTCCGAGCAGGTCCCGGGCGTCGCGGGCCACGTCGAGGGCCATGCGTACGTTGTTCCACTTGACCAGGGAGACCTGGGTGTGGTGGAGGCGGTCGGAGTCTTTGAGCTGTCCGAGCCGCCAGGCCAGGAGCTGGGCGGCGGCGATCCGCCGGGCCATTTCGGCCAGTCGGACCTGGATGGTCTGCTTGTTCACCAGGGGCTGGCCGAAGAGGATCCGCTGGTGAGCGAACTGGAGGGCTTCGCGGTAACAGGCCTGGGCGGCACCGATCGCGCCCCAGGCGATTCCATAGCGGGCCTGGGTCAGGCAACTGAGGGCGGCCTTGAGGCTGTCCGCCAGCGGGAGTCGGTTTCGCTCGGGCACGCGGCAGTCGTCGAAGAACAGCTCGGAGGTGACGGAGGCCCGGAGCGAGAACTTGTGGGCTATGTCGCGGGCGGTGTAGCCCGGGGTTCCCTTCTCGACCAAAAAGCCGCGGACGCCATCGGGCGTGCGGGCCCAGACTACGGCCAGGTCGGCCAGGGTGCCGTTGGTGATCCACATTTTGGCTCCGTTTATGAGCCAGTCGCCGCCGACTCTGCGGGCATGGGTTTTCATCGTGCCCGGGTCGGACCCGCCGTCCGGCTCGGTCAGTCCGAAGCAGCCGATCGCCCGGGCCTGGGCCAGAGCCGGCAGCCAGCGTTGTTTCTGCTCGTCTGAGCCGTAGCGGTCGATTGGGTACATTACCAGGCCGCTCTGGACCGAAGCGAAGCTTCGCAGGCCGCTGTCGCCGCGCTCCAGCTCCTGCATGATCAGGCCGTAAGCCACGTTGCTCAGGCCGGCGCAGCCGTAGTCCTGAAACGTGGGGCCGAACAGGCCCAGGGCGGCCATTTCGGGTACCAGCTCGATCGGAAAACGGCCGGCCTCGAAACATTCTGCGATAATGGGCAGGACCCGCTCATCCACGAATCGGGCCACGGTTTGGCGGACCTGGCGCTCCTCGTCCGTGAGCAGCTCCTCGAAGCTCATGAAGTCTGGAGTCTGGCAATCCGGGATCATCAAATGGCTCTCCTTCCCGGCGGCGCGGCCGGTGTCGGGCCACAGCATTGTAACCGGCAGGTTGCGAACTGCGGGGCAAGTGGCGGGGGGTCGGTCGAAAATGTGGCGCTTGCTCGGGCCGGGTCGGCAAACTACAACTGGTCATCAGGCCATGCTGGTGGGCCAGGTTTCGGGAGGCGAGCTGGCCGTGTCACTGAAGGTTCGTTGCCCGCATTGCTTTCGAATGCTGACGGTCGCCGGCGAGGCGGCCGGACAGGTTAAGACCTGCCCGGCGTGCGGGCAGGTTTTCACGATTCCCTGCCTGCCAGCCATACGATCGCCTGCCCCGGCCGCCCCGGCGACGGGGCCGAGCTGTCCCCGGTGTAAGGTGGAAGTGGCCCCTACGGCCACTTTCTGCCATAAGTGCCACACTGACCTGCAAACGGGCAAACGTCTGCCACTGAGGCGGCGATTGCGGTTGTTCTCTTGGCGGTTCCGGGCGGCGGTCGGCTTTGGAGCGGTGGCTGGCCTGCTGGCCTTCTGGGCCGGCTTCCAGATTTACCTCATTCGTTGCCGTTCGGTTCCGGCCGGTCAGGACTTGGCAGCCTCAAGACCGGTTGCGACAGATGAACTGGCGGCTCGCTTGCTGCAAGCGCGGGATTGGACTGAGCGGCGGTCGGCGTTGCGCGACCTGGCTGGGTTGGAACTCCAGGCGGCCCCGGCGATAGCGGCGGCGCTGGCGGCTTCGATGGGTCAGCCCACAACCGACCCGCAGATCTGCCGCAACCGCGTCGCCGCCATAGATTTGTTGGCTCGCCAGGGCGCCGCCTATCCGAACTTGGTCGCCGACTGGTTGGCCGTGCTGGCTGGTTGCCAGGAGGATGCGAGACTACGGGAGGCTGCCCTGCGAGCCCGGGCGATCCTCGGAGACCGGGAGGTGGTGGAAGAGCTGGCCGAGGCCTGGCTAAGGCATCTGCGGCGGCGCCTGCTTTTAACTGCGGTCGGCCGAACAGCGGGGATGGACCAGGGGG
>CAYZXK010000176.1:0-2875 GCA_964482395.1 uncultured Planctomycetales bacterium
GCGTAGCTCAGCCGGTTTAGAGCGGCGGATTCATAACCCGCAGGTCGACGGTTCAAGTCCGTCCGCCACCATTGGTGCCGGTTTTCAGCATTTGGGCCCAACGAAGACCGTGCCGGCCAAGGTCTTCCCCCTTTCACTCAAGCTTCCCGTCGGCCCCGCCCATCGCCCCCCAGCTATCCTATTATTCCTAGATTATCTTGACAAACCCTCCCGGCGCATTAATACTTTTACAGCACCACTGTCTCTCCTCACGGAGGTCACGCCCATGACCGAGGTGGCCCAGGAACTGATGACTCCAGATGAAGCTGCCAAGTGGTTCCGCCGCTCTCCCTCCTGGCTCCGACAGCAACGAGACTTGGTTCGTGTGGCCGGCCCGGGCGGACAACCCCTCTACCACATCCGGGTCTGCCGGGCGTATGTTCTAGGACGTATGGAGGGCCTGACTGGCCAAGCCCTCAAAAACATCCAGCTTGCCGCCCTCGCGGCCGCCTGCGGCCTGAGCCCGCAACCCGCTGCGGCTCCATCGGCGGGCAGCAGCTAGGGGCCACTTGAAAAACTGTTACGCTGGACGCCCCTGGCCGGCGCGACCCGACTGCCCCCAAGACTGCCGGCTTGCAGGTCCGTAGCGCCAGATTCGGAGGTCCGGCGCGGCAGCGGTACAGGCGTCAGCGCGGTGCCGCTGTCAGGCCACGGTCCACCGGCGCCCATACCTCTTCTTCCGCACCTTCAGCGGGCACTTGCCCTCACAGAGCGGTCTGCGCTAATTGGGCCCGCCATATAGGGCCGGGGGCGGCTCGGTGCTGTAAGCCCGCGTCCGCTTACTTCAGAGGAGCCTCGATAGCCGACGGAGGAGTCTCGGGCCCAGCCTTGGTTTCAGCCGCGGGGCCGCGCGGCGGGACCGCGATGATCTCGACCCGCCGATTCTGCTGCTTGCCGGCCTTGGTCGCATTGCTGGCCCGCGGATAGAACTCGCCCTGTCCGCCGGCGATCATGCGTTCCGGTCGCAGTCCGAGCTTCATCAGTTCCCGGTACACGGTCATTCCGCGGTTGCAGCTCAGGTCCAGGTTATCGGTCCAGAGATGTTTGGTCTTTTGAATCGGGTCGGTATCGGTGTGCCCCAGCACCCAGATCATCTTGTCCGGGAAGTTCCGGTTGATTTCCTCAACCACCTGCTGGAGCTTGGCTTGGGCACCCGGTCTGAGGGTAGCCTTGCCCGAATCGAACAGGAAGTCGGTGCTCAAGGTAGTCCACGCGTAGGGACCCATGACTTCCCAGCCGGCCGGAACCTTTTCCGGCGGCGGCTGGGCTGCCAGCCGCTGTCGAAGGTCCGCGTTCTCCTTTTGCAGCGCCGCCAGACGATCGCGAAGCTGGTCACGCTCGCTGACCGCCGCGGCCAACCTGGAACGCAAGTCCTGGTTTTCGGCCTGGCATTTATTCAAGTCATCTTGCAGGGCCTGGATTCGAAGCTGGTCCGGGTTTTGACACCCAAACAGCACCAGCACACCCACGCACCCGGCTACCCCGAATCCCAATCGCCGCGCCACCGTCATTGCACTCTCCTTAAATGTCGGTCCCATGTCGATGATCGGGCTTGCCGGCCGCGCTGTCCAGGCGGGCCCAGCCCCGCCCGATGGTGCCCAAAGATAGAACCGTTGCCCCCAGGACGCAAGCCGTCGAGCCAGCCCAGTTGACGGAATCCGCCCCGCTCACTACGCTCCTGGCCGCGGAGGTTGCCCTGAGCTTGACGCTTCCCGGCCGGCTTCCACCCGCGCCGGCGGTCGGCAGCTTACGGAGTGCAGCATGGCAGGTCGAGCTGTCTGGGGTTGGCTCCTAGTCGGGCTGAGCGTGTCGGCGGCGGTCGCGGACAGCGATTTTGTATCGGCCTCGGCCCTTGACCAGGCAGGCCTGGTCAAGTATTGGCAGTTTCTGCTGCCACTGGAGAAAGATCAGCGGATCCAGCGCGCTTACCTGGTAGACGATCAGCTTTACCTGGGCACGCAGGACGGGTACGTGTTTGCCCTGCACGCTCCAACCGGCCTGCTCCGCTGGCTGCGCCCGGTGACGCTTGCGGCGTACCCGCTAAGGCGACCCTGCCATGTAGGCGATCGGGTCATCTTCGTAACTCCCAGCGACATCCAGATTTACGATCGTCATACCGGTCAGCCGATCGGTCGTCACGACCTCCGCTTTCCGGCCGGCACGGCAGGGGCCAGCGACGGAAAGCGGCTGTTCATTGGGGGTATGGACCAGCGGTTGTACGCCATCGACCTGGACACGATGTTCCTGGATTGGCGGGCCATGACCGACGGGGTCCTCAGCTCAACCCCTCTGATCCAAGGCGACAACGTGGTCGTCGCCAGTAGTGCCGGTAGCGTCTTTGCTTGCAGCCGGGAGGACAAGACTCTTCGCTGGCAGGCGAGTACACACGGCGAGATCAGTGCCGAACCAGTGCTGGGCGAAGATGGTATATACGTGGCCAGCCGCGACTTTTCGCTATATTTGCTGGATATCAATTTCGGCAGGGTACGTTGGCGGGCCCGGCTGTCCGGCCCCCTTTATGATCCCCCCGTGTTGACATCGGAACTGGTTTATCAGTACTCCCCGTCGGACGGCCTGGTGGCGATCGAGCGGAGAATGGACATCCCGGGTGACCAGCGGTTGCGGTGGAAGCTGTCGGGCGGCCGCTGGGTGCTTACTGTGCACGAAGGTCAGGTGCTGGTTTTGAGCGCGGATCAGCGGATTCTGGCGGTCAGGATTGAAGATGGCGAGGTCAAAGCTTCGATTCCCGCCGCCGGCTTCACCATCGGCGTGCCCGCTCCCGACTCTGCAACCGTCTTGCTGGTCGCTGCCGACGGCCGCTTGTTCTGCGCCCGGC
>CAYZXK010000177.1:0-20089 GCA_964482395.1 uncultured Planctomycetales bacterium
CGGGATAGCCGCCGGAGGCCATCACCACGCACAGGGCCACCCGCTGGTCCCAGCGTACCTCGGCCTGCTCTAGTTGGCCGGTGACGGCGGCCTCCAGAAGGTCGAGCAGATCGGATCGCATTCGCGGCACAATGGCCTGAGCCTCCGGGTCTCCGAAGCGGCAGTTGAACTCGAGCACCTTCGGGCCGGCCGCGGTGAGCATGAGGCCGACGTAGAGCACCCCGCGATAGTGGATTCGCTGTCGAACCAGGCCATCCAGGGTAGGGACGATGATCTGAGATTGCACCTGGTGGATGATCGAGTCGTCGATGGCCGGGGTGGGGGAGAAGGCTCCCATGCCGCCGGTGTTGGGGCCGGAGTCGCCATCCAGCAGTCGTTTGTGGTCCTGGGCCGGCTCGAGCAGGAAGCAGGTTCGACCGTCGACGACGGCCAGCAGGGAGGCTTCTCGTCCGATAAGTCGCTCCTCCACCACGATTTGCGACCCGGCCGAGCCGAAGATGCGATCGACCAGGATCTTCTCAGCGGCCAGGATGGCGTCGGCCGGATCCTGGCAAACGATCACCCCTTTACCCTTGGCCAGGCCGGCCGCCTTCACCACTACCGGCTCGTCGCGGGTAGCGATGTAGTGTCGAGCCTGCTCGAAGTCGCTGAAGATCCGGGCGTCCGCAGTCGGCACTGCGTGCTGCCGCATGAGCTGCTTGGCGAAGGCCTTATCGGACTCCAAGCGAGCGGCGACAGCGGTGGGACCGAAGATTCGCAGCCCGTGCTGCTCGAAAGCGTCCACTATGCCGGCCGCCAGTGGCTCCTCCGGACCCACCACGGTCAAGTCGATCGACTCGCGCCTGGCGACCGACAGGGCAAGCTCGATATCGTTCGGGTCGCCGGGAATGTTGGTCCCGAGCTTCTGCGTGCCCGCGTTGCCGGGGAGGATGAACAGCTGCCTGAGTCGCCTGGAGCGTGCCAAGGCGTGGCAGAGGGCGTGCTCACGTCCCCCAGAGCCGATTACCAAAACGTTCATGGACGCTCCTTTTGGGCTGGAGCGTCGGCGAAAGGCCGTCCGGACGACCCGCGGCCGGCCGCCTTCCGCCGCGAGCGGGCATCTTAAGCCGTTGGGTCACCACTGCCTAGCCGGGAACTGGTAGCCGACCGGGACGATTGGTTTCTGGCGCTGGGGCGCAGCCACCCACTGCTGGGAGCCCGGGGCGGCAACGGACTCACGGTTCGCAGATTACTGCCAGGCCGGACTGGCTGGACCAGCGGCAGTCGGTTGGGGCAGAGTCGAGAGCCGGTAGCGGGCCCAGTTGGCCGGCCAGACGTCCCGAGCCAGGTCGATACAACGCTGGTACTGCACCGCTGCGTTGAACAGGTCTCCACGTTGGCGCAGGGTCTCGGCGGCAAAGAAATACTCGTCCTCCTGGAACAGGAGCGAGCGTTCGCCGAAGGTGCCGACCAGGCTATCCAAGGCGGTTGCACGTGGGTCGTCGCGCTCTACGCCGGCCATTCGGCAGGCGATCAGATTGGCATAAGTCAAGGCTACCAGGTCGACTTCTCGTCCCAGCTCATCCTGGCGCCCGATCCGGAGGGCGGCCTGGCGCGCCTCAGTCAACTGCCCAGCCAGCGTCAGGGCAGCCACCAGTTGCAGAGCGACGGTGGGCAGGGTGCTCGGGTCGGCGTCCTCCGCGGCCAATACCTGGGCGAACCCGGCCGCTGCTCGGCGGTAGTCCTCACTCAAGTAATCGCACTGGGCCAGCCGGAGCAGGCTGACCGCGTCGAGTGCCGGGCCGCGCTCGACTTCGAGTTCGCTGGCGGCGGCTAAACGGCATCCCTCGGCCAGCCATTGTCGGGCAAGCTTGAAGCGTTCACCATCATAGGCGGCATGCCCCAGGCGCAGCCACGTGAGGGCGGGCGCCTGGGCCAGCACCGCCTGCGCCCACTCCGGCCAGCAGGTTGCGCCGGGACGCCTCAGATTGGCTTCGAGCAGCGCTACCTGCGCAGACTGTCCGCGCTGCGGGTCAATGGCCAGGAGCTGCTGGACGGCCTCCCGGGCAGCGTCGTCCTGCCGCTGGGAGAGAGCCCGGACGATCTGTTGCTGGCAGGCGTAGGCACGGTCGCGTTCGATGGCCGCATCGGCGGCGGCGTAACGGTACTCATAGATGCCGTCGGCCTGGTTCAAGAGGATTGCGTCGGCCTCGTCGCCGCTCCAAGCCCCGAAGGGCCGACCCGAAGAGACCGAGGCCGACCAGCTCGCCAGGTTTTCGCCGGTGGCCGGGTCGAACAGGTGGACCGCGCCGTCGATGGTTCGCACCAGCAGGATATCGTCGCGGGGGTTGAAGGCCAGGGCGCTGGCCGGCCGGCCGACCGGCAGTCGGCGTCGGACGTCCAGGCGTGGCAGCATAATGAGCCGGATGAAGTGATCTTCGCACGCCAGCGCCAGGTATTCGCCGGTGCGGCTGAACGCCATTATCCGGGGGGGCGAATCCAGAACCGCCCCGGTCGGGTCTGGGCCGGATGCAGGCTGCTGGCCGGCGGCCTTCTCCGGATCGATGGCGATCAACTGCCCATTAGACCGGGCCACCAGCAGTCGTCCAGTGCCCGGGATGAACGCCAGCTCGCGGACCGCGGCACCCACGAAATCGACCGGCGGCGGGGCGGTTGGATCCTCGAAAGAATCGCGCGAGTCTGGAGGCGGGGCCTGGGGCTGTTGATCCGGCCGTGCAGGCCAGTTTCGAAAGACGATCCGTTGGGGGTCGCCGCTCCGGCCGCGGACCAGCAGGGCTATGAGCCGCCCATCGCCACGCAGGGCCACCTTGTCCGCGACCGCGTAGGTCCGGTCGTTCCAACTCAGATTCGTCGATTCCAGGTCGTCCAGCTCTATCAATCGCACTGTCGCGCGTTCGCGGACGACCGCCCGGTGCCCGGCGGCGTCGATGGCCAGCGACGGCGGTTCATGCGATGGCGCGAGCAGTCGCGGCCTGAGAACCGTGCGGACCCGGGGGCCCGCAGCGGGCGGTGGTGCGGCAGCCTCCCTTGCATCGGCTGACCCGAGTGGAGACTGGATCGCAGAGATCGCGATCACTCGCCCCCGGTCCGTCGCTGCCAGGACGGTTGATCCGTCGGAGGCGCTGGCCCAGGCGGTAGGGGAACCAGGATGAACGAGGCGGCGCTGTTCGACGTGCCCCTCAGCCGACCATCGTGTCACGGTCTGGCGGTCGTCCAACGTCAAGACGGTTGGGCCGCTGCTCGATAACCGGACTTGTGTCAAGCCGCCGGCCCCACATCTCCAGTTGTCGATTGGCTGCCCGCCCCGATACAGGGCTAACCGGCCGTCCGTAGCCGCCAGAACGATCGTTCCCGAGCCGGTCTTCAGATCCAGGAGTTCGAAGCCGGCCGGCGGGTCGATGAACCGCAGCCACTGGCCAACGCCCAGTTCGGGTACCCGGGCCACGTAGACCGCGTCGGCCAACACAGCTAGAAGCTCATCCCCATCGAACCGGATCGCCTTGGCGGGGCTGTTCCCGGTCCACACCAGATCGCTCCGCAGACTCCCATCTTCCAGAATCCAGATGAGTTCCACTCCGGCGGAGGTCGGCACAGCCACTTGTCGCCACTTTGGTGCATAATCCGGCGGCGCGGTTCTCGTCCCCCGGAGCGGGAGAACCTGCCGGGTCTGGCCATCGGGCCCGGAAAACAGTCGCACAAAGCGGGGCCCGACCAGCAGCAGCTCTTGCCCGCCGGTGACCGGAAAGACCGCGGGCGGGGTGTCGAATTCGAGGAGCTGGGCCGACACGCTGGCGCGTAGCGCACCAGGCTGCCAGGCTCGCGCCCAGCCCTGCCCGGCAGCGGCCAGAGCACCATCATCCTGGATATTCAGCGTCGTGACCGGCCCGGGAGCCGGCACCCACGCCAAGTCGGCTCCGGTTTGGAGGTCGCGGACCAGGATCGAAGTGGGCGTCGGGCAGACGGCGGCGATCTGCCCATTGGGTGACAGGTCGGCAGCGTTTCCGCCCGGAAAGAACTGGGGGGCGGTAGCCCCGACTGACGGCAGCGAAGCAGCCGAGGCTTCAGACTGAAGCGCCAACACCTCGGCGCCCCGGTCGGCGGACTGGAGATAGTAACGACGGAGGGCCCAGATTGCCGCCGGCGCGGGGGTCAGTTCGAGCGCTTGCCAGTAGCTTTCCCGGGCCTCACGCAGGTCGCCGCGGGTCAAGGCCAGGTCGCCGCGCTGGATGTGCTGGCGCAGCAGAGCGCGGCGGAGATCCTGCTGAGCCAACATGGCCTCGGTGGCACGTTGGCGGGCCTGCTGGAGGGCCTCATTCTGTCGGATGACCGCTTGGCGGGTTTCCTCGGTCTTCAGGTCGGCCTGGCGACGGGCTTGCCGTTCCCGGCCCCACAAAACGGTCAGCGTAATGAGGAACCCGACCAGCATCAGGAGGATCAGACCGGCGGTGGCGCTTTCGAGGCGGTAGCGTCGGAGCGTCTTTTTCAGCATGTACAGGCCGCTGGCACGCTTGGCCTCGATCGGTTCACCCCGCAGCCGGCGACGCAGGTCGGCCGCCAGCTCCCCGGCGCTCTGGTAGCGTCGATGCGGCTCTTTCTCCAGCGCCTTGAGCAGGATGGTGGCCAGCTCGTCGTCGATCTTCGGGCTGCCGGCCAGACGAGCTGGCATCGAGCGTGGGTTGGCCGGATCCAGGCTGGCGATCCGAATGAGGATCTCTCCCAGCGGACCGTCAACCGGGTAGGGGGGGCTTCCGACTAGGGCTTCATAAAAGACCACTCCCAGCGAGTACACGTCGCTGCGAACATCCACATCTTGAGATCCGGCCGCCTGCTCCGGCGACATGTAGGCCACCGTGCCCAGCAACTGCCCGCTGGTGGAGATCATCTGGACGGTGGAATCGGCGGAGGCCAGGGGGAAGACCGGCTTGGCCAATCCGAAGTCGAGGATATGCGGCTGGCCCTCCGCGTCGACCAGAATGTTGGGGGGTTTCAGGTCGCGGTGGATTACGCCCCGCTGGTGGGCGAAGTTGACCGCCTCGCAGACCTGGACAAATAACGTCAGGGCCTGGTTCAGCGAAGGCCGCTTCTGGGCCAGGTAACGGTCCAGCGGCGTCCCCTCCACGTACTCCATCGCGAAGTAGTAGCACCCCCGGCTCAGCCCGGAGTCCAGAATGGTCACAATGTTGGGGTGGCGGAGCGATGCGGCCAGCTCTACCTCGCGTTCGAATCGCTGGCGACTGGTCTGGCCGGCAAACTGCCCCTCCAGCAGGACTTTCAACGCCACCTGCCGTTTGGTTCCCAGTTGAATGGCCCGGTAGACCACTCCCTGACCGCCGCGGTGAATCTCCTCCTTGAGGACATAACCCTCGATGCCGCCGGTTTCGGCTTGAAGCGGTTCCGAGGGGGAGTCTCCAGCCGAAGGGTGGCCGGCCCGAGTGGGTTGATCGGACGCGCTCGGCGGGGTCGGGCCGAATTCCGCATCCGGCCGCGGTGACTGGTCTGGGCGTGAGTTCATATCGACAGGCTCGAAACCGATGGCCATCTCGGTCTGCGGCCCACGATTTTATTGGCCGGCCCGCCATCGTGGCAGGTGGTCGGCCGAGTTTGTCCGCCGGTTACCGCCGGCCGGGCCTGGATCCGGCGGCTTCAACCAGAGCCTCAAACAGTCGCAGGTGCTCCGGCCGGTCGATCAAATCTTCGGGATGCCATTGTACGGCCAAAATGAAGCGTCCGTCGCAGTCCTCGGCGGCTTCCAGCAGGCCGTCAGGCGCGAAGGCGACCGCTCGCAGGCCACGAGCGGGGCAGGTCAGATCTGCGGCCTGATGGTGGCGACTGTTGACCTCGATGCGGGTGCTGTTGACTATTGCCGCCAGTCGGGATGCCGGGTCGATCTGAACCATGTGGAACGGTCCGGGCCCGTCTGGCTGATGGTGGGCTACGGTGGGGTTGAGGTGCAGGTCGTCCAAGTGCTGGATCAGCCGACCGCCGCGGGCCACATACGCGACCTGGAACCCCAGGCAGATTGCGAAAATGGGAAGTTCCAGGGCGTCGGCCCGCTTGAAGAGTGCCAGCTCGAATTGATCACGCCGCGGGTGCAGCAAGCGGGCTCGGGGATGCGCGACCTGGCCATAGTGCTGTGGATTCAGGTCGCGCCCGCCGGTGAACAGAATCCCATCGAGGGAGGCCAGCGACTGGTCTAGGCAAGCCTGGTCGCAGGTCGGCAGGACCGGCAACGGTTGAGGCAGGCCGCCGGCTGCCAGGATCGCGTCGTGGTAGGCAGCCCGGAGACTCAGCCGGTGCCCAGGGGGTCGGGCGTCGAGTTCGAAGTCGCTGGTGATGCCGATCACCGGCCGCATGGCGAATGTTCACCCTTGCCAGCCCCGTCGCAGCTTGGTCGGCAAAGTCCCGGATCAGGAACGCGGGGCCTAGCCGTGCAAAGCGAACCCGCAGTTCGCTCGACAAGCCCCAGCCGTGCAAGTATAGTAACGGGAAGATTTGGCGCGGTCTGCGGCCCGGGCGGGCCTGACGCCCACCCTACCCAGGCCTGAGATCCGACTGACGGTGTAGCGTGCCCAGTCCGCAGAAGCTCTGCCGAAGGCCTGCCGGAGTCGCGATGGGCCTGGCCAACTGGGCTTGGCAGGGGCGGGTCGCCGCGGGCAGTGCGGGTGGGCCTGGGGCCGGATCCGCGACGTTTGGCTGGTTGATCGCGGGGCTCTCGGTCCTGATCCTGGCCGTCTCAACGGCCGGCGGACAGGAACAGCCGCCGGACGGAATGACCATCCGTCGGGTCGAGATCGTCGGGCTGAAGGCGGTCAGCGAGGCGTACGTGCGGCGGATCCTCAAGACCCGTCAGGAACAGCCGCTGTCCCGCCGACAGGTCGAGGAGGACGTTCGCGAACTGCTGCGGTCGCGCAAGTTCCTGGCGGCATTCGCGACCACCAGCGTCGAGGAGGGGCAGGCGGTGGTGGTGTTCAACGTTCAAGAGAAACCCGCGATCGTGTCGGTGGAGATCGAAGGCAACAAGCGGTTCACCAACGAAGAACTGTACGAGCTTACGCCGGCGGCGGGAGCGGTCCTGGACGTGTACGAGGTGAACCGGGCCCGGGACGACATCCTCCAAAAGTACCGTCAAAAAGGCTACTATTACGCGGAGGTCATTATCGACCAGGCGCTGCTCCAGGCCGAAAACCGGGTCGTCTACCGAATCACCGAGGGCCCCCGAGTCAAGGTCCGCCACATACGCTACGAGGGGGCCCGATCATTCAGTCCGCGAAGACTCGGCAGCCGGGTCGAAACCAAGACCTACATCTGGATCTTCCGCGTCGGAGCGCTCGACGAAGAACAGGCCGAGCGGGATGCGCTGGCCCTCCAGAAGTTCTATCACGACGAGGGTTTCCTGGATGCCCGGGTGGGCTACCGGCTGGACTTCGACCCCATCCAGCGGTCCGACCTGGACCTGGTCTTCGTGATCGAGGAAGGCCCGCGCTACCGGATCAAGGAGATTACCTTCGAGGGCAACACGGTCTTCACTGAGAGTCGACTGGCGGCCGAGCTGAAACTCGCCCCGGGCAAGTTCGCCCGCGACGAAACCCTCCAGCAGGACATCAAGCGGATCCGCGATCTGTACGGCGAAATCGGCTACGTGGCTGCGGATGTGGACACCCGCCTGGATTTCGTCGAGGAACCCGGGCAGGTCATCCTGCGGTATACCATAAATGAAAACAACCGTTCTCGCTTCGGCCGGATCACCATCCGCGGCAACCGACAGACCAGGGACGAGGTCATCCGGCGTGAGCTGCGCTTTTATCCCGGCGAGTACTACAACACGGTCGAAGCCCGTAAGGCCGAACAGCGACTGCGTGAGACCGGGCTGTTCAAGAGCGAGGGGGTGGAAATTCGGCCGCTGGAAGACGTGGACGGCGTCCGCGAAGCTCTGGTCACAGTCGAGGAAACCGAGACCACGCAGTTCTTGATCGGCTTCGGCCTGAGCACCGACAGCGCCCTGATCGGATCCCTGAGCATCGAGAACCGCAATTTCGACCTGTTCGACTGGCCCAAGACCTGGGGCGAGTTCTTCCGAGGCCGGGCCTTCAAGGGCGACGGGCAGCGGCTGCTGTTCCAGTTCGAGCCGGGCACCGAGGTGACCCGTTTCCGAGTGAATTTCACCGAGCCTTACCTGTTTGACCGGCCCATCCGCCTGGACACCTCGCTCTACCTCTTCCAACGGGGCCGCGACGGATACAACGAACAGCGACTCGGGGCCCTGGTCAGCCTGAGCAAACGGTTCAGCGGGGGGTTCATGAACGGCTGGGCGGTGGAAGGCACGGCCCGCTTCGAGAATGTGGACATCAGCGATGTCGGACTCCTGGCGGCCCGGGACATTCGCCGGGCCGAAGGCAGCCACTATCTGGGCACGCTCCGCGGGGCCATCGTCCGGGATACGACCGACAGCCGCATGAATCCGACCGAGGGCTACCGGATCAGTTTCAGTTGGGAGCAGGCCGGGGCGCTGGGCGGCTCTTACACCTTCGGCAAGCCCGCCATCAGCGCCGCCTGGTATAAGACCCTGCGAACCGACATTCTGGATCGCAAGAGCGTCCTGGCCGCCCGAGCGGACGTGGCCTACATCGTCGGCGATGCCCCGGTCTTCGAACGCTACTACGCCGGCGGCTTCGGCTCGCTGCGCGGCTTCAGCTACCGGGGCGTCTCGCCGCGGGCCGGAATCAAACATAATGTGGTCGGGGGAGACTTCATCCTGTTGACCGGGGCGGAGTGCTCGTTTCCGCTGTACGGCAAGAACTTCCGCGGGGTAACCTTCATCGACATGGGCACGGTCGAAGATGGCTTCAAGATCAGCTCCTGGCGAGCCTCGGTCGGCTTTGGGCTCCGGGTCCAGGTGGACTTCTTCGGACCGGTCCCGATCGTGTTCGACTTCGGCTTCCCGATCGCCGCCGCCGACCGCGACGACAAGCAGATCTTCAACTTCGCCTTCGGCGCCTCCTTCTAAGTCAGCGTGCGCGATCCGGCCGGCTGCGGTCGTGGCCGACCCCCGGGTTGGGCGTTGGAGGTGGGGGCCGTCAGGCGGTATGTCGGCCAGTTGCCTGAGCGCCCCCCCGTGGTCCGGCCGCATCGCGCCCGACTCGCGGAGGATGGTGGCCCAGCGTAGCGGCTGGCCGGGCATGCAGACGCGATCGGGATCCGGATTAGCGGCCGGCCAATGCCTGGCCGGGCCCCAGGCTTGTGTAGAGAGGCGGTGCGTCCGGTCGGCTAGCGCGCCATTTGAAGAATCTGGCGCACTAGGTTGCGGATACCTTCGTAGATCGCGGCCGGACCTGGGCCGAGCATATACGCCGGCGTGGTGACGATCCGGTGCTCGGTGTCCACCGCGATGCCGGTGACCGGCTGGTCCTCATGGACGCAGCCCATCGCGACGATCGCCCTGGCGGTTGCCGGGTCATTGCCAATGGTCACTTTGGCCCGGATCCCGCGGCTGCCCGCAATTCTGGCCAGCGTGGCCGGGGCGATGCAAATGGCACCCACGGGCTTTCCTTGATCCAGGCATTCACCCACCAGCCGGGCGACCTCCGGGTGGACGGAACAATCTGCGCCCCGCTCGGCGAAGTTGCTGAGGTTCTTGGCCGCTCCATGTCCCCCGGGCAGGATCAGAGCATCCAGCTCGGTCGCCCGGACCGTGGCCAAATCGCGAATCTCGCCCCGGGCGATCCGGGCCGCCTCTCTCAGAACGTTGCGTCTGGCCCCGGTCGGCTTCCTGGTCAGGTGGTCGATCTCGGCCAGTTCGATGTCCGGAGCGCAGCAGATTGGGCTGGCGCCTTCCTGATCCAGGGCCAGCAGCGTGAGCACCGATTCGTGGATCTCGGCGCCGTCCAGAAAACCGCACCCGGAAAGCAGTACTCCGACTTTCGGCATGGGCACCTCCCGCTTGACAAAATCGGATCCGGATCGCTCCGTTCCGGGTTCAAGCGCTGAAAGGAAGGTTGCCTCCGGCCGCCGCCGGCCGAAGGCCCGCAGGCTTTCAGCACTTCTGAAACTTCAAGAACCAGCATTTGAGGCGCTGACGCCTCGTCGGAGTGGATTATACTTGGGCCGGCCATCGCGGTAACCCGGCCCCGGAGGCTGGCGAGGATGTTCCGGCTTGCGGCGGTATCGTTTCTGAACGCCCGCCCCCTGGTGGAAGGGCTGGATGACCACCCGCGGGTGGAGGTCCGTTACGACGTACCGGCCCGGCTGGCTGAGGAGCTGGAGCGGGGCGGAGTGGACGCGGCTCTGGTTCCGACCATTGATCTGCTCCGGGCAGCCGGACGCTACCGGGTGGTTTCGGACGCTTGCATCGGCTGCGACGGCCCGACGCTGACCGTCGGCGTTTTCTCCCGGGTGCCTCCGGAGCAGATCCGACGGCTCTGGGCGGACGTCGACTCGCATACCTCGGTCGCGCTGGCCCAAGTACTCTGGCGTGAGCGGCATGGCCGCGAGTTGGCGATTCGGCCGCTCGACGCGTCGGGTGCGGACCTGGCTCAGCTCGATGCGGTCCTGCTGATCGGGGACAAGGTGGTCGCCCCGCGACCGGATCGCCTGGCGTACTGGACCGACCTGGGCCAGCTCTGGCGCGAGCATACGGGTCTGCCCTTCGTCTTCGCGGTGTGGGCATGCCACGCCAGCCTTTCGGCCGCGAGGGTGGACGAGCTATCGACGTTGTTGTGCCGGGCCCGGGACCGGGGCGTGGCGGCCGCGGACCGGATCGCCGAGCTGCATGGTCCACCGCGGGGCTGGCCGGTGCCGCTGGCCCGGAGCTATCTTGTGAACTACCTCAGATACAAACTGGATGCTCGAGCGGCGGAGGGAATCAGGTTGTTTGGCCGTCTGTGCAGCGCGGCCGGTTTGGCCCCGGCCCAGCTTGGCGAATGCTGCGGGTCGGCCGCGGCCGTCGCAGGGGAATGACGGCGCGCCAAGCTGCAACCCGGGTCAGAAGGCGACCGTCCGGCTGGTGCGGGCAATCCGGACGCCGACTGGTGCCGGGCGTCATGCGTGGCGTCGCAAATTCGCGCCGCTGATACACCGATGACGACCAGGACGCAGACCGTTCAGGTGGGGTCGCGCCTGACCGACGCGGAGGCGTTGGAGCTTTACTTCGACCTGTCGATCCACGAACTGGGCCGGCGGGCTTTTCAGCGGTGCCAGGGGCTGCACCCGGAGCCGTATCGCACCTATGTGGTCGATCGCAACATCAATTACTCGAATGTGTGTACCGCCGGCTGTGCCTTCTGCAACTTCCATCGTCGGCCCGGCCAGGCGGGAGGATACGTGCTCAGCTATGAGGAGATCGGCCGTAAGATCGAGGAGCTCCTGGCCATAGGCGGCACGCAGATTCTGATGCAGGGTGGCTTGCTGCCGGATGAAGATCACCCCAGCGGCCACGGCCGCCCGCTGGACTGGTATCTGGACCTGCTGCAATTCATCAAGAAGAACTACCCGACGATCCACGTCCATGCTTTCAGTCCGCCGGAGGTCTGGGACCTTCATCGGCGGTCCGGCCTGCCGCTCCGCGACCTGCTGCTTCGCCTACAGGAAGCCGGGCTGGACACCATCCCCGGGGGCGGGGCCGAGATACTCGTAGACCGGGTCCGCCGCCTCATCAGCCCGCGGAAGACGCGCACCGACGAGTGGCTGGCAGTGATGCGCGAGGCCCATCGGATCGGCATGAAGACCACCTGCACGATGATGTTCGGCCACCTGGAGACGATTCCCGAGCGTATCGAGCACCTGCGGCGGCTCCGGGACCTTCAGGACGAAACTGGCGGGTTGTTATCTTTCACGTTATGGCCGTTTCAGCCGGAAGGAACGCGTCTTTGCCGTTGGAAGGGCGTGGCCAACGACGCAGCCGCCGAGGGGCGGCGGCCCCGGATAACGCAGGAGGCGGGCGATGAATCGACGGGCCGACAACCTGCGGCCGCAGAGGAGTTTGGGGATCGCCAGCTGGACTGGCAGCCCGGGCTCCAGCCGCCGAAGGGGCCGCCGGGGCCCGCCCGCCTGGGCCGGCACGGTCTGGGCGGGGTAGCATCTGACGCGGGCCAGGTTCCGGATGGCGAGCATCTGTGCCTGGCGGACACCCACGAATACCTGAAAATGCTGGCCATCGCCCGCTTGTACCTTGATGACATCCCCAATGTCCAGTCGAGCTGGGTAACGATGGGGCCGAAGATCGGGCAGTTGGCTTTGTTCTTCGGGGCCAATGACCTGGGATCGGTGATGATGGAAGAGAATGTGGTATCCGCCGCGGGTACTACCTTCCGACTGACCGAAGCAGAAATACGTCACCTGATCGCTGACGCCGGCTGGATCCCCCAGCAGCGCGACCAATACTACCGGCCGGTAGCGAGCCATCGGACGCCCGGCGCTGCGACTTAGCAAGAATCGCCGGTCCGGCTGGCGGAATCCACCGAGTGATGCGATCCGGTGCTCGCCAGCCGCGGGCCGCGGCTCGCGGTAAGCGTACGATGGGCCGGCCGTCGGCGACGGCTAGCTGCATGCAGTGAGCCGGGCCGATGGGAGGATTACGGCCGAGCGGCTGGGCGGTTATGATGTCGGCGGACGCCGCACGGGGCGCGGGTGTGCCGGCATTTTGGCCGCCAGCGTCCAGGTACTGATTGCCGACCTGAATCGGAGATGTCACGCATGCCAGTTTCACTTCGCGGACGACACTTGCTGTCCATGAAAGACCTTTCGGGCAATGAGATTCTTGCCATTCTGGACCGGGCAGCGGAGATGAAGGCCGACCGGACTGGACTTTACCGGCAGGCTCCCCTGGCCGGGAAGACCCTGGCCATGATCTTCCAGAAGCCATCGCTGCGGACGCGGGTCTCATTCGAGGCCGGCATGACGCTGCTGGGCGGACATGCCATCTACCTGGCGCCCTCGGACATCAAGCTCGGGCAGCGCGAGACGACCGAGGACATCGCCATCGTCCTGTCGCGATACGTGGACCTCATCATGGCCCGCGTTTTCGGGCACGACGTCGTCGAGGACCTGGCCCGCCACGCCACCTGCCCGGTCATCAACGGCCTGAGCGACTTTGAGCACCCCTGCCAGATTCTGGCTGATTTGCTGACCATCCGGGAGCGGAAGGGGAGCCTGAAAGGGCTGCACGCGACCTACATCGGCGACGGCAACAATGTGGCTCACTCGCTGATGTACGGTGCGGCCCGGGTCGGCATGAATATGACGATCGCGACCCCGCCGGGATTCGAGCCCAAGCCGAAGGTAATCTCGGAGTCGCAGGAGATCGGGCGCCAGACCGGGTCGGCGATTCGGGTTCTCAACGATCCGGTCGAAGCTGCCAAAGGTGCGGACGTGCTGTACACCGATGTCTGGGCCTCGATGGGGCAGGAAGCCGAGGCCGAAGCCCGGCGAGCCAAGTTCCGGGGCTTCCAGATCAACGCCCGGCTGATGGAGCCGGCCAAACCCGACGCGATCATCCTGCATTGCCTGCCGGCTCACTATGGCGAAGAGATCGACTACGCCACTTCCCGGACGCCCAACTCGGCCATCTTCGACCAGGCCGAGAACCGGATGCACGCCCAGAACGCGTTGATGGTCATGCTGGCGGGGTGACCGTGCTCCGACCCGGACTCGCGCTTGCGGGGACATATTCGGGGCCAAACCTTGAGCGCTTCCTTGACAGGACCGATCCCGGGGCTTTATGCTATTGCTAGGCTACAAGCGTCGAATACGTTTCTGCGGCCGGGCCCGCAGAAGCCGATAGATGCGGCCGGAACACGTCTGTCCAGGAGATGAAAGCAGGAGGAAGCACTATGAGGCGCGCACCGTGGATGCTAATAGCAACGTTGGCCGTTTTGGCAGGCTTGGGCATCGCCAGGGCTGGCGCTGACCGGCTACCCGCACGTCTGGCCGGTGACATGAACTGCGACGGCCTGGTCAATTTCGCCGACATCAACCCGTTTGTGCTGGCGCTGACCAACCCGGCACAGTACCAGATCAAGCATCCGGGTTGCCCGATCGAGAATGCCGACATCAATCGCGATGGCCTGGTCGGCTTCGCCGACATCAACCCCTTCGTGGCGTGGCTGGTGAACTCGGCTCCTTATGTGGACGAGTACTGGGACAGTGGCTGCCTGCCCGAGCGCGGCGGGCAAGGCATGGCATGTGAAGAGGATGATCAGATCACCTACACGGTCGGCAGCCACATGGTGCATGTGCTCCACAGCAACGCCGAATACAATTGCTGTCCGGACGACATCGTGATCTCGCTGACGGTCGAAGGGAATGTGCTGCACTTCGCCGAGGAGGAAGTGCTGAGCACGCCCTGCTTCTGCATCTGCTGCTACGATGTGGAGGCAACGGTTGTCAATCTGCCGTCCGGGACGTACGTGGCCGAGTTCTGCTGGTACGATTACGGTTTCGGCGACCGCTGCGACGTTCAGGAGATCGTAATTCCATGAGGTTTCGCGCGCTGGTCCCGCAGGAGGAGGAGCAACGAAACGCTCATGGATGCCCGTTCCTGCGGTCCTAGCGGCAAGTGCGCTTCCGCCCGGCTGCCGCCCAGATGGTGGGCCCTGGATAGTCGGCTCTGGAGTCCGTGCCGGTCGGCCAGTCGGTTGCCTGGGTCTCGGGCCGGCCGCGGCACGGGCAGGCTCCGGTTTCTCCGCCTTCGGGTCGGCAGGTCGCAAAAGGACTGTGGCGCTGGTTACAAGCGTCGGTTGGAGTGCACCTGGGTGCCAATCAATACCAGCCTGCCCAGTGCCGGGCTGAGGTTGATGTCAGCCGAATGAGCTGCCACGCGGTCTTGGGTCGTGGTAGAAGGCCTGCCTGCCGGCCGCTACGATGTAGCCGTGCCGCAAACGCTTTACATCGTGGACGGCCACGCCCAGATTTACCGAGCCTATTACGCTCCATTCCGGCCCCTGACCTCTCCCGGCGGCGAACCCACCCGCGCGACCTACGTTTTCTGCCAAATGCTGCTGAACCTGATCCGCGATCGTCAGCCCGACTATCTGGTCGTGGTGCTGGACGCGGAGGAAAGCAAGCTGTTGCGCCGTCGGCTTTACCCGCCATACAAGGCCCAGCGACCCCCACCGCCGGAGGATCTGCTGGTGCAGGAACGACGGATCCTCTCGATTCTAAACGCGGCCGCCGTGCCCATATTGCGGCACGAGGGTTTCGAGGCTGACGACATCATGGCCACGCTGGTTCGCCGGTTGGCCGATGAGCAGTTGCAGGTCTTCCTGGTCAGTCGCGATAAAGACCTGGAGCAATTGCTCAGCGAGCGCGTGGCGATGTACGACCCCATGAAGAACGAGGTCATTACGCCACAGCGGCTGGTCGAGATCAGAGGCTGGCCGCCGGAGCAGGCGGTGGAGGCCCAGATCCTGATCGGCGACAGCGTGGACAACGTGCCCGGCGCGACGGGGGTCGGGCCGGTGACCGCCGCCCGACTGCTGGCGAAGTATGGGTCGGTCAAGGGGGTAATCGAGCACGCCGATGAACTGACGCCCAAGCTGCGTGAGGCGGTCCTGGCGTTTGCCCCGCAGGTGGAGCTGATCCGCGAGCTGGTGACGTTGCGGGACGACGTGCCGCTGGAGTTTGATTTGCAGGGTGCGGCGCCCCAGCGGTTTGGTTGGGGCCGGGTGCGGCCGATCTTCCAGGAGCTGGGATTTCGGCGGCTGCTGGAGCAATTGCCCGTGGCCGCTGAGCCGGCAGGCCGACCAGTCCCGGCCGCCGCCGCGGCCCGGCCTGAGCCAAGCGGGTCGCAGGTTGCTCGAGCCGATTTGTGCCGGCCGCAGGGCGGCGATTATCGGTTGGTCAATACGCCCCAGGCCCTGGCCGAACTGGCCGAACGGCTCTTGCGTCAGCCGGAGTTCGCCCTGGATACGGAGACCACCGGCGTCAGCCCGATCGACTCGGACCTGGTGGGGCTGTCGCTGGCCTGGGAAGTCGGACGTGCGTACTACGTGCCGGTGCGGTGCGTGCTGGGCGGGGCGTTGGACGTGGAGCTGGTGCGGGAGAAGCTGGGGCCGATCTTGGCGGACGAGAACAAGCGGAAGGTCGGGCAGAATCTCAAGTATGACCTGAATGTGCTTCGCAACGCCGGTTTGCCGGTCGCCGGGCCGCTCTTCGACACCATGATCGCGGCTTTTGTCCTTGATCCGCTCCGCAGCTCGAACAGCCTGGATACGCTGGCCTATCACCTGCTGGGACATCAGATGATCCCGATCACCGACCTGATCGGGAAAGGCCGCGACCAGTTACGGATGGACCAGGTGGCGGTCAGTCGGGTAGCCGAGTATGCCGGGGAGGATGCCGACTATACGTGGCGACTTAAGCAGTACTTCGAGCCGCAACTGGCCGACTGCGGGCTGGACCGGCTGTTCTATCAGACCGAAATGCCCCTGGTTCGGGTTCTGGCCGAGATGGAATACAACGGCATCCGGCTGGACGTGGACTTCCTGCGCGGGCTGAGCCGGCGGATGGCCCAGCGCTGTGAAGCGATCGCCGAGCAGGTGCAGGCCCTGGCCGGGGTGCGCTTCAATCTGGATTCGCCCAAGCAGCTTGCCGAGGTGCTGTTCGATCGGATGGGATTCCGGGTGGTCCGTCGGACGAAGACCACCCGTTCGACCGATGCGGATACACTGAGTGTGCTGGCCGGCGAGACGCACCACCCCATCTGCGAGCTTCTGCTGGAATATCGCGAGATTCAGAAGCTGCGGAGCACTTATCTGAAGGCTTTGCCGGCTCAGATCAGTCGTCGCACCGGCCGCATTCACACCAGCTATCATCAGACCGGAACGGTCACCGGCCGGCTGTCCAGCAGCGAACCCAACCTACAGAACATCCCGATCCGCACCGAGGAAGGTCGTCAGATTCGTCGGGCCTTCCTGCCGCGCAGCCCGGACCAGCGGCTGGTCGTGGCGGATTATTCGCAGATCGAGCTGCGGGTTTTGGCGCATTTCTGCCAGGATGAGGCGTTGATTGGCGCCTTTGCGGCCGATCAGGACATCCACTCCTTCGTGGCCGCCCAGCTCAATAGCGTGCCGCTGTCGGAGGTTACGCGCCAGATGCGGAGCCGGGCCAAGGCGGTTAACTTCGGCATCATCTACGGTCAGACCGCCTACGGGCTGGCCGAGGCGACCGGCATGAGCCGGGGCGAGGCCCAGGCGTTCAAAGACGCGTATTTCAAGCGATATCCACGCATTCGCGAGTTTATGAACCAGTGCGTGGACCAGGCCCGGCGGGATGGTTTCGTTCAGACCATCCTCGGCCGGAGGCGGCCGATCGAAAACCTCGATTCGTCCAACCCCAGTTTGCGGGCCCAGGCCGAGCGCGTGGCGATCAACACGGTGATTCAGGGTTCGGCGGCCGATCTGATCAAGACCGCCATGGTCCAGCTTCACCACCGCATCTGCCGGGACCAGCTCCCGCTGCGAATGCTCTTGCAGGTGCATGATGAGCTGGTCTTCGAGGCTCCGCAGGAGGTGGCCGGGCAGATGGCGGAGCTGGTCAGGGAAGTGATGAGCGGGGCCATGAGCCTGCGAGTGCCGCTCAAAGTCGACCTCGGCATCGGGGAGAACTGGCTGGACGCCAAGGGCGAATGAGGTTGCGTCGGGCCAGGGAGTGAAGTTTGCCGAGCCAGTCCGGCGTTGCGACTTGTGGCGGCGTCCGGAGACCGGATAATCCGCAGCAGGGGAGCCGCCGGCCTTGGGCTTGAGCGGTGGTACCCGCGGAAGCGGCTGGTTGCTCCAGAACTGTTGGCAGGCGTGGATGTTCCGCCGGTTCCGTCACAAGCTGTTCTGGCTGCTTCAGACCGGGATATTGGTCAGCGGGGCGGTCGGCCTGGCGGTGCAGCCCGCGGCCTGGCAGGTAATCCTGGTCTGCACGCTGGGTTCGTCGCTCTCAGCGATGATCTGCGGCCGGATCGCTCGGAGTTACCTGCACGCCACGCTGGGGCGGCTGCGCCGGGCGGCCGAGGATGTCGGACGCGGGCGGGCAGCCTTGGCCCTGGATGTCCAGCCGGGCGACGATATGTACAAGCTGACCGCGGCCGTCAATCTTCTGGCGGCGCGACTGGCCGAGGCCAGCCGGGAAGAGCAACGTCTGCACGAAGAACTCCGCCGACGTGAACGGCTGGCCTTTCTGGGAGAGCTGGCCGCCAGCATTGCCCACGAAGTCAACAACCCGCTGGACGGGGTGCAGAATTGCTCGCGCATCCTGCGACGTTGCCTGCACGAGCCGCAGCGGGCCGCCCAGATGCTCGACCTGATCGACAGCGGCCTGGCACGCATCGAGCTGACCGTGCGGCGTTGGCTGACTCTGGCCCGGGAGCACGTGATCCGCCCGAGCCCGGCCCGCATGTCTGAAGTGGTGCAGGAGGCTTTGGAGATCGTGGGTTCCAAGATCGAAGGACGCGGCATTCAGATCGCCCAGCGCTTCGAAACCGATGACGACCGAGTCTTGGCCGACCGGCCGCTGCTAGCCCAGGTGTTCGTGAATCTGATCCTCAATGCCGCCGACAGCATGCCCGATGGCGGAACGCTCACGATCACCATCCGTCGCGAGCCAGCGCGGCAGGGGGGTAGTGACGAGCCTGCCCTGTGTGTCGACGTGGCCGACACCGGGATCGGTATCCCGGCCGAAGTGCTGCCCCACATTTTTGAGCCATTCTTCACCACCAAGACCGGCGGCAAGGGCACCGGACTGGGCCTGGCCGTAGCCGCCCGGATCGTCGACGCCCACCGGGGCAGCATCCAGGTGGTTCCACGCGATGGGGGCGGGACGGTGTTCACCGTCCGCATCCCAGCCGCGGCCGGACAGGTGATTGAGCCGGCCGCGGTTCGTGACGCGGTAGCGACCTAGCGGTCGGCTGCCGGGGCGGCCAGGGCGATCAGCGCTGGTCCCAAGAGGCTCCGGGCCGGGTCATCGGCTTTGCAGCACCTGCTCGGCCAGCCGCAAGTCTTGCTCACATCGCCGATAACTCGGGTCGATCGCCAGCGCCTTGCGGAAGCACTCGACCGCTTCAGCCGGCCGATCCTGTCGCAGGGCCACCACCCCCGCGGCCCGCCACAGTCGGGCGCTGTTTGGCTCGATGCGCAGGGCGATCTCCAAATGCTGGGCGGCCTGGTCGAGTCGGCCCATGGTGGTCAAAGCCAGGCTCATGTCGAAGAGGGCCACCGTCTCGTCCGGGGTTTGCTGGAGGACTGTGGCAAACTGGGCGACCGCATCTTCCAGGCGACCGGCTTCGGCCAGCAGTTCGCCGTAGAGCAGCCGCACGTATGTGTCGTGTGGAGCCGCGGCCAGGGCTTGCTCGTACTGCCCGACGGCCTCTTCGGTCCGGCCGAGTTTGGCCAGAGCCGTTCCCAGGTCGGCTCGGGCCCGGGCTGCATCGGGCAATGCCTCGATCACCTCTCGCAGCAGCCGCTCCGCCTCCTGGTAGCGTTGTCGGGCCATGGCCTGGCGCGCCCGGGATTTCAGCCGGAGCGCCTCTGCGTAGTCTCGGGGGTTTCCGCCCTGCGGCTCGAACCGATCCAGCTCGGGGATCGGTTCGTTCAGAACGTCAGCCCCGGAGCCGACGTAGCCCAGGGACTCCAGCCGAGCGATATCTCCCGCCCGCAAGCCGGGTGCCGGCTGCTGATCGGCGGCCGGAGGAGGAGCCTGGGCGATCAACTGTCGCAGCGATTCGCGCAGCTCGGCCGCCTGCTGCGGGAAATCGGCCAGTCGGTCCCGGGTCTCGCCCGGGTCCGACCGCAGGTCATACAGCTCCGGTCGGGGCCCGAGGATGTACTTCCAACCGCCGACCGAAAGGCTTCGCAGCGGCGAGAGGCCCAACTGGGCGTTGGCTTCCCACGATTCGCTGTAGGCCGCCAAGTTCAGGTCCTCGGTCTGGCCTCGAATCACCGGCCCCAGGCTGAGGCCCTGGGTGTGCTGGACCGGCGGGACCCCGAGCAGTTCCAATACGGTCGGCGGCAGGTCGATGGTCCGAACCTGAGCCGATACCACACGCCCGGCCGGAATCAGGGCCGGACATCGCATGATCAGTGGCACCCGCAGCGTGCAGTCGTACAGGAAC
>CAYZXK010000178.1:0-9021 GCA_964482395.1 uncultured Planctomycetales bacterium
GCCGACGCCACTCTTGGTCGATGGCCATCAGGGCGTTGCGGCAGCCGTCGCGGATGCAGATGTCGGCCAGGTAAGACAGCTCGCTGGGGTTGGGGTTGATCTCGATGATGCGGGCGCCGTGGAGCTTGGCGACGTCGGGAAGGGAAGCGGCCGGCTGGACCACGCCGCTGGTGCCGATCACCAACAGGACCTGGCAGCGCGCAGCGGCGGCGTAAGCGGACTCGATCGCCCCAGCCGGCAGCGGCTCGTAGAACCAGACCACTGCCGGTCTGAGCCGCTTGGCGCAGACCGGGCAGGCCGGGTCCTGGCCCAAATCTTCAAGGGTCTGGATGCTGTAGTCGCAGTAAGTGCAACGGGCGACGTCCAGTCGGCCGTGCAACTCGATCACGTTTCGCGACCCGGCCCGGTGGTGCAGTCCGTCGATGTTCTGCGTGACGACGGTGAAGTCTGGGACGCGGCTCTCCCACTCGGCTAAGACCCGATGACCTTCGTGCGGTTCGATGGTGGCCAGTTTCTGGCGGCGCCAACGGTACCAGGCCCAGACCTTGACCGGGTCGCGTCGGAACGCATCCGGGGTGGCCATGTCCTCGATGTCGACCTTGGACCATAGGCCGTCGTCGCCGCGGAAGGTGTCCAGGCCGGACTCGACCGACATGCCGGCTCCGGTTGAGACGCAGACCGACCGAGCACCAACCAGCCACCTGGCGGCCCGGGTTATCGGGGAAGGATCCATCGGGTCACCGCCACAATCTGGCGCGCCGCGCCAGGTTCCTATCTTTACCATACCCGGCCCGAACGGCTCACAACAGGTGGGCGGACACTCCCAGCTTGATCTTCGGGGGAGCAGTCCAAGGGGGGGTGTCGGCCCCTTGGTGACGGTTGGGGCTGTGACAGCTTGCCCGGTCGCCGACGCGGCGGGGTCTGATGGGCCGCAGTTCCGGCGAGGCGTCAGGTTAGCGGGCCGCAAGCCAGGTTTGCAAGTATGCGAAGGGGTCGTTGTCGTCCGCGGCCGCCGCGTGGAAGACCTCCAGAGTCGCATGCCAGTCGTGGCCGGTGGCGTCATACACCCGCTGGAAAACGTCCAGGTTCAGGTTATAGCGGTAATTGGCCAGTACCCAGGCATTGTTGGTGGGCAGCCGGGCATAACCGGCAAATCGGTCTGGATGCTTCAGAGTCGGCTGTACCTGAGTGACGAACCGGTCGCGAGCGGCCTGAAAAACGGCCTCCCGGCCCGCGATCTTCTCTTCCGAAGTGATCGGCCGGCCGTAAAACGCCTCCAGGTCGGCGTAAAACTGCATCAGGAATGCGTTGATCGCGTCGGTGTCGGCGTAAACCGCCAGGGCCTCCGCCGGCGCACCGGATTCCTCCCCAAACTCGGCCCGAAGAAACTCCACCGCCCCCTGCCGACCGACAAAGGTCGCCAACGATTCGTTGAAGACCGTGTTGCCCGGCCGCCAGATGGTGTTGTGCAGCAACTCGTGGATAACCGTCTCAACCAGCGACAGCACGTCCCGTCGCAGCATCGAAGACCGGACCGGATCCTCGAATACTCCCAGAGTGCTATAGGCGTCCAGCTCATAGGTCAGCGTGTCCAGGCCGCGCTCAAGCAGCTCTCGTTCGACCTGCCGCATATACCCGGCGTCGAAAAACGCCAGGTAAGGCACCTCACCGATGATTGGAAACGTCCAGGTCTGGGGCACCAGGGCGTGCCGACGGGCGGCCGAGAGGTTCCAGGCCGTCGGGTCGCCCTGGGTGTCATAAAAAGTAGTGAATGAGCGCCCGGCCGACAGGCCGATGGTCTGAGCCGCGAAATCGCGGGCCTTGACGATCAGCCGCAGCTTGGTGGCCTCCTCTTGAGGCAGCCGGTCGGAGGCCAGCACCTGGTCGATCGGCTCGACTTGACCCTGTATGGCCAGTTGCCCGGCAGCCAGGTGGAGCACATAGATCGTCCCTTCGCACCCGGCCAGCAGGGCAATGTTCATCATCAGCAGGGTGACCGGCAGCTTCATGGAAAACACCAAAGGGTCATCCGCCCGCGTTGGTCGGCGGGTGCAGGATTTTGCAGTAAACGACTTTGGGATCGCCTGGCGCATAGAAGTCGGCCAGCACGGCTTCGACGGAGTAGCCGCAACGCCGATAGAACTCGCGGGTCGGCTCGTAGAGTGGTCGGCCGGAAGTCTCGACGTAGACCCGCCGCCCGCCGGCCCGAGCCATCCGTTGCTCGGCCTCCTCGAGTAGCCGCCGCCCCAGACCGTGGCCCTGGTGCGCCTGGTGCACCGCGATCCAGTAGAGGTCGTAGCTGCCTACCGTGCAGGCGATCGGTCCGTAACAGGCGTACCCGACCAGCCGGCCGGCCGACTCGGCGAAGATGAAGAAGTAGCCGCTGCCCGGCCCGCGGGCCAGGCATTCCTGGACCAGCTCGACCGCAACCTCCACCTCGGACGGGCTGAAGAACCCGGTCGAGGCGACTATTTGTCGGACCAGCTCGACGTCCTCCGGCCGCACCTGATCGCGCAAGGTTACGTGCATACGGCCTCGGCTGGTCGACGATTACGGGCGTAGCGGAGTATCCGGGTTATGACCTGCTCGAAGCCCAAGCCGGCCTGGGCGGCGGCGGCCACAAAGCCGGCGTCCGGCGATAAGCATGGGTTGGCGTTGATCTCCAGTACCCAGGGCCGGCCCGCCTGGTCCACCCGGAAATCCACCCGGGCATACCCGTCCAGCCCGAATAACTCCCAGCAGGCTCGGGCCAGTCGATCCAGCTCGCTCAGCAGACCGGCATCACCCGGGGGGAACTCGAAGCAACGCGGCGTGTGATGGTACTCGAACGACTCGGTGTCCCACTTGGCCCGATAGCCCACCACCCGTGGCCGGTCCTCGGGGTAATCCAGAAAGTGGATTTCGGCGGGCGGCAGCACCTGAGAACCGTCCGGGCCGGCCAGGAGCGATAAGTTGAACTCGCGGCCGGCAATGTAGGCTTCGGCAAACGCCGGGCCACCCAGCCGGCGGGCACGCCTGCGGAGGGCCCGGTCCAAGTCTTCCATCCGGTCGACCTCGACCACCGCGTCGTCGTCCAGGCCGACCGAGGCGTCCTCCCAGACGAGTTTGATGATGTAGCGGCCCGGCAGGGCCAGGTTGGGCGGCTGGACCGCGGCGGAGGGGAGCCAGGCCGGGGTGGGGATCCCGTGGGCGGCCAGCAGTCTCTTGGTCAGCAGCTTGTTGGAGGTGGCCAGCACGGCCTCAGGCCCGCAGCCCGTGTACGGGAAATTCATGGCGTCCAGCAATGCCGGTGCCAGATAGGACAGCCGGGCCCGGCCCTCAACCGACTCCACCAGGTTGAACACCACCTCCGGCTCAAAACGGGCCAGATTCTGCCGTACCTCGGCCAGGTCCAGCGAAAACGGCACCCGGCCCACCGAATGTCCCAGCCGACCCAGGGCCGAGGCAATCGAGTCGGCTTGGACGTAGACGTCCAGCTCGTCCGGGCGCCCGGTAGCGGGCACATCATCGTGCAGCAGTGCTACTCTCACGGCTGAATCGCTACCCGACAGGACTGGGTTGCCCCGGCCTTTGACGCGGTGGGCCGGACCGCCGGGCTCAGCCGCAGCCGGGCCGAGTCGACGATGCGTCGGATCAACTCAAGGTAGGTCAGGCCGACCGCCGAGCAGATCATCGGAAGGTCCGAGTGGGTGGGATGCAGGCCGGGGAGCGGGTTCAGTTCCAGGATGTACAACTGTCCCTGGCTGTCGGCCCGCAAATCGACCCGGCCGGCATCGCGACAGCCCAGGGCCCGCCAGGCCGCCAGCGACAACTCCTCGGCCCGCGCGGCCCACTCCGGCTCGGCCAGCGGGAACCGGCACAGTTCTTCGCATTTCTCCTTGTTGACGTAAGTGTAGGAATGCGGCTCGGCCTGGGGCAACAGCACGATCTCCAGGGTTCCGATCGGCTCAGCCCGGTCGCCCGTGCCGGTGATCCCAACCGTGAACTCCCGGCCGGACAAATAGGTCTCGACCAGTGCCGGCTGATGAAACGTGTTCAGAAGGCGGCGACAAACCCGAGCCAGCTCCGACCGACAGGTCACCATCGAGTCGCCGTCGATTCCCTTGGCGGTCCCCTCGGCCAGCGGTTTGACGAACAAGGGCCAGGGGAGGTCGACCCGATCCAGGTCCGCCTCCGACTCGACCAGAAAGAAGTCCGCAGTCGGCAGACCGAAGTCCCGGAGGACCCGCTTGGTCAATGCTTTGTGGAGCGTCAGGGCACAGACCAACGGGTCGGAGAATGTATAGGGGATGTCGTAGGCTTCCAGGACCGCGGGCACCTGGCTTTCCCGGGCGACGCCGTGCAACCCCTCGGCGATGTTGAAGACCAAGTCCCAGCGGTCACCCCGGGCCAGCCGTCCGACTAGTTGCCGCACGTTGCCGATGCGATCGGTCCGGTGCCCCAGCTCCTGAAGAGCCGCCTCGATCGCGTCGATGGTGTCCGGCCGATCGAACTCGGCGGTCTCCTCTTCGGTGTAGCCGGCAGCCAGGTATTCGACCCGCAGGTCATAAGTCAAACCCACTCTCATCGGCACGACCCTCCGTTCCCAACCGGCAAGCGCCCTCGGCACGGCCAGGGCCCGCCGAGTCGCTTACTGTGCCCCCAGCGGGTCCGGATAGCGGAATGTGCTTCCCTGGTAGTTTCGGAGCAGCAGGAAGTCGCCGTCACGCCCAACAACCGGGTCCGGCAGAAGCGGAATCTTGCCCCCACCCCCAGGAGCGTCGACCACGAACGTCGGAACCGCGTACCCGCTGGTGTGCCCGCGCAGCCCGGCCATGATCCGCAGCCCGGTCTGGACCGGAGTGCGAAAATGGGCTGACCCGGAGATCGGGTCGCACTGATACAGGTAGTACGGGCGGACCCGGATTCGCAAGAGCCGGTGCATCAACTCCTTCATGGTCGGCACGTCGTCATTGACACCCGCAGCCAGGACGGTCTGGCTGCCGAGTGGAAGGCCGGCGTCGGCCAGTCGCTCACAAGCCTGGGCGACCTCCGGCGTTACCTCCCGGGGATGCATGAAGTGGATGCTCATCCAGAGGGGGTGATAACGCCGCAGAGTCCGACACAGCTCCGGCGTGATTCGCTGGGGCAGGACCACAGGGACCTTGGTGCCGATGCGGATCAAGTCCACATGTCGGATGGCTCGGAGGCGGGAGATGAGCCACTCCAGCCGATCGTCAGTCATGGTGAGCGGGTCGCCGCCCGACAGCACCACGTCGCGGACCCGGCGGCAGCCGGCGATGTAGTCGATAGCCTGCTGATACTGCTGGATGTTGAAATGATGCTCGCCGGTCTGGCCGACCAGTCTGGCGCGGGTGCAATACCGGCAATACGTGGCACAGAAGTTCGTAACCAGAAAGAGCACCCGGTCGGCATAGCGGTGGACCAGGCCGGGGACTGGCATGTGGGCCTCCTCGGCCAGCGGATCGTCCGACTCGCCCGGGCCGGTCACCAGCTCCGCCGACACCGGGATCATCATCTTGCGCAGCGGGTCGGTCGGGTCGTTGCGGTCCAACAGCGAGGCGTAGTAAGGTGTGATGCCCACCGGCAGATGATCGCCCAATCGAACCAACGTCCGCTCCTCGTCCGGCGAGAGCCGCACGACTCGGCGTAGGGCGTTGAGGTTCTTAAGGCGGTTGCGGATCTGCCAGCGCCAGTCGTTCCATTCGGCGCGGCTGGCCAGCGGAAAGAAAAGCCGGCGGAACTCGACGCATCGCGGACTGATCAGGTGCCGCGACGGCCGGACTGCGACCGGGGATTGCCCGTTCCCGCCGCGGGGCGGCCCCAATGAGCCGTGCCGGGCGGCCATTCTGGGCCCATCTTCTGCGATTGCGACCGGTGGATCGAGGAGAGGGAAGAGCGTGGCGTTGAACCGACTACCGCCAGGCTCCGGATCGGAGCCCAATTGCTGTTCGTCCATTCTTCCTTGGTCCCTCGAGACGGGGCGATCGGGTCAATCCGGCTAACGCACGGAAGAGGGTCGACTGCTCGACACGACCGCGCCGGCCGTCTCAACTAGATAAATAGATCATGCCTAACCCATGTCAAGAGGAATGCGCGATTCTGGTCGCAAAAATCATTCGCCTTGCGCGATAATTTGCTCTAACCGGTCCGGCCGGCGGGGGCGGGAACTAACTGCCCGTAGCTGGCAACCTGCCGCCAGCCCACCCGGGCCCCCTGGGCTAATGCTGCGCGTCAGCCGGACGGGGCCGACTCTTGCTGGCTTGCCTCCGCTACGCCCCGGAGTTCCGGGACGCGCTGAAGCAAGTAGCGTTCTACCCCCATTCTGAGGGTCAAAGCGGCATGCGGGCAGCCGGTACAGGCTCCACGAAGTCGTACATGGGCGATGCCGTTCTCGACTTTGACCAGTTCGATGTCTCCGCCGTCGGCCTGAATGTAGGGTCGGAAACCTTCGATCGCACTCCGCGTCCGCTCTTCCAGCGACGCGCCACTGGCAGCCGGATCAGCCATGATATCTCTCCATCGGGTCTGGGCCAGTCCCAACCCGCCCGGGCCGCGCGGTTGCTGACGCGGCGCGGTTGTCGAACTCCGCAGCACCCCGGCCGCCCGGTGCGGTCGGGGTGAGCACACCCAAGCGTAGACGGCGGCCGGGCCGAATTCCACCGTGCCCCTCCGGAATCGGCGACCGAGGGCCGGGTTTTCCAGGCGTTCAGGCGTTTCCATTCCATCGGCCAACCACGGGGTATACGGCATCGCGCCCCCGGTCAGGCAACTTTCCGGGCTGGATGGACTCGGTCATCCGCAGGACGGCCCCCAGGCAGAGACGCCCGGCCGCAACGTACCGACAGGGGGCTCCGGCGGTGGCCGGCACGCCGACCCACCCGTTGCCGATGCCCGGCGGGAGAGCTAAGAACCGAGCAAAGCTGCAATGAACGGGTTTATGTCCGCGAAGTTCACCGTACCGTCACCGTTCATGTCGCAAAACAGGTGGCCGTCGCAATCCGGGTATACCTGGTCGTACGTGTCCAGCAGAAGCAGGATGAACGGGTTGATGTCGCCAAAGCCGAACTGGCCGTCGCAATTGCCGTCGCCCACGACCAGACGCTGGTTGTAATACAGGTAGTTGCCCTTGTTGCTATCCCAGTTGGTGATGGCCATCTCCAACCGGCTGGAGACGGTGTACTGGACGACCAGGCTGGCGGTCACGTCCGCTCCGATGGTCAGCCAGCCGTGCTCACGGCCGACGGTGTATTGGGATGGTCCCAGCGGCTGACCGTCGAGCAGCACCGCCGTCACTTCCTGGATGGGCTGATAGGGCAGGTAGAACAGACGTCGGCCAACGGGGACGCTGGTAAACGTGGTCTGGACTGGTCGCAGTCCGTCCTTGTCCACGTCCCCGAAGACGATCTTCTCGACCACGCTGGTGCCGGCCGAGTTCCAGGATGGATTGGAGCCGAAGCCGGAGCCGGCATTCAAGAAGAGGCGGGTACGGTCCCACCAGGCCCCGGTGGCCAGGTCGAGCCGGCCGTCGCAGTTCAGGTCAGCCAGGGCCACCGCAGAGCAGTATCCCTCGTAATAAGTCCAGGCCGCGGTGCCGGCGAAGCCGCCGAGCGGGGTGCCGTTGTACTGGCGGAACCGACCGCTGCCGCCGGCAATCTGGTTATTGTCGGCCAGGATCAGGTCACGCCGGCCATCGCCGGTGACGTCGCCGGCGGTGGCCATTATGCAGTCCTGGTTGCTGACGTCGGTGACCTGCCAGCTCGCGGTAGTTTCGAGCATGCCGCCCAGGTTGCGGTACATCCGGCTGCGGGTGTTGGCCGCGGCCAGCACCAGGTCCAGCCACCCATCATCATCGGCATCCACCCAGAGGGCCCCCTGGGTGTCGTAGGTGTCGGTGGAGGTCCAACTGGGGGTTGAAGCCAGCATCCCGCCAACGTTGAGATACACGTAATTGTTGTACAGGTGGGGTGTTCCGTAAGCCCAGCCGGTGGCGACCGCCAGATCAGGTCGCCCGTCGTTGTTCATGTCCCCAAAGGCCAGGCCGAACGCGTTGCCAATGACGTTAGCGGTCCAGTTCGGCGTAGAAGACAGGGTGCCCAGGTTGTTGAGGTAGACCCGGGCGATGGGGCCGGTGGTGCTGAACTCGCCGAGGGTAGCCACCGCCACATCCGGCCAGCCGTCTCCATTGACGTCCGCCACGTCCAGGTGGCCGTTGTAGCCGACGTCGGCGGATTGCCAGTTCGGGCTGGGCGGTAGAGTGCCGGCCTGGTTGTAGTAGACGGCCAGGCGCTGCTGGGCCATGTCGTTGCCGTTGGAGACGATCAGGTCCAGCCAGCCGTCGCGGTCGAGGTCGGCCAGGGCAGCCCCGGTACTGACCTGCGTGTCGGCTGAGACCCAGTCGGGCGTTGTGTGATAGATGTCCTGCCCGCAGATGACCGCCGCCGGCAGGCCGCAGGTCACAATAAGCACCGCCACCGGGAGAGCAGCGCGGCCGGCCCGCCCGATGAGCGACAGGCGGCCGTCGATCGGCTCCACCTCGCCTGGATGCTGCTGAAAGGCCCTGATCATGGCTTTCCTCCTCAACTCCGTTCTCCATTGTAGCGTGACGCTGGACCGGCTCCCAGCCGTGGGCGGCCGGCGAACGGGTCCAGGAGTGGCCGACCGGAAAAGGTATGTCCGCATCGGGCTGGTCAGAAGACCTGGACACCCAAGGCGGCCGCCAGCGACTTCAGCGATCCGTACAGGTCCTGGAACGCCCGGAAATCCAGCGACTGCTGGCCGTCGGAGAGGGCTTTGGACGGGTCGGGGTGGACCTCAATCATGATCCCATCGGCCCCGGCGGCCAACGCTGCCCGTGACATGGCCGGTACGTATCGCGCCCGACCGGTTCCGTGGCTGGGGTCGACGATCACCGGGAGGTGGGATCGATGTTTGACGACCGGCACGATCGACAGGTCCAGGGTGCTGCGGGCGTGGTCGGCAAAGGTTCGCACCCCGCGCTCGCAGAGGATCACCTGCCGG
>CAYZXK010000179.1:0-19037 GCA_964482395.1 uncultured Planctomycetales bacterium
GCTGGAAGGGCTGTGGCAAATCGAGGGAATCACCGGCGGGGTAATCTGGCCCGAGCTCTGGCGGGATGCGGCCGAGAAGCTCCGCCAACTGGACGAGAAGAACGTCCTGGCCCTGACCAGCCTGGCCCGGGCCCTGTGGGAGATGCGGGGGCCCGAGAACGAGGCCCGGGCCGATGAGGCGGCACGCCAGGCCTACGAGCTGGCGCCCGACGATCCGCGGGTCGCCATGACCTACGGGCTCATGCTCAACCGGCAGGTCCAGCGCCAGGTACGCCAGGGCCTGGAGGCTGGTCAACGGGACGCCGAACTGGAGGAGCTCCGCGACCGCACGATCGACCAGGTGCTGGAGATACTCAACAAAGCGGTCCAACAGCACCCAGAGGACGGCCCGCTGGCGATAACCTGCGCCGAGTACCTGCGGTTCAAAGCCCGCCGGGCCGACCAGGCCGGGCAGCTCGAGCGGGCCGGGGAGCTGTTTGCCCAGGCCCGGGATCTGCTGACCCAGGCGATCGAGGCCAATCCGCAGCAGCCCAGTCCGGACCTGCACCTGGCCCTGGCCCAGCATCAGCTCGAGCAGTTCGACCGCGCGCACCGGCAGGCGACGGCCGCCCAGGTTGCCGAGGACCGCGAACACATCGAGCAGATTGACAGCCTGGCCCGTCGGGCTATCGAGCTGGATCCGGCCATGTACGAAGCCTGGATGCTGCGAGCCGAGCTCGCCCAGAGATTCGGCACGGGGCCACAGGGTCAGGAGCTTTCGCCCCAGCAGCGGGTGGAGAAGACCCTGGAGTTGTTCGATCAGGCCAGCGAGAAGACCCGCACCCTGCGCAGTCTGCGAGCCCTGCTGAGGACCGACGAACGTCTGCTGATGCTGCGCCGGGCATTCGACATCGCGTTGGCCTATGAGACCGCCGCGGCCACGCAGCCCTCACTTGGTCAGCCTGCGGCCCGGGCCGAAGCCTATCTGGACGAGGCCCGGGTCAAGTATCAGGACCACCCGGTCACATATTACATGCAGGCCCAGTTGGCAATCAGCCGGAACGACCCGGTAGCCGCGATCGCGGCCCTGGAGCAGGCCCAGGAGAAGGCCGAGCAGATTTCTTACACCCAGGCTTACGGGCAGGCCCGGTACTGGCTGGCGTATGCCCGGGTGACCCGGCTTCCGGCCGAGCAACTGGCGCTGCTTTATGCCCAACGATCGCAGTGGGGCGAGGCGGCCCGGTACGCTGAGATGGGGTTGCGTCAGTTCCGGCAGGCCGCCCTGAACCCTCCGGTCACGCTGGTCGCCACCCGCGCCGAGGTGCTCCGTCAGATCGGCAAAGCCTCGGACGCTCTGGAACTGCTGGATGAATACCGCCGAACTTATCCGGACGACCCGACTCTGGCGGCCGTGCGGGTCAATATCCTGGCGGACCTGGGACGCAAGGAGGAAGCCAAAGGCGCACTGGCGGAAGTGCCGGAGACCGGGGCTAGCACAGTGCTGTGGCGTGGGGCCCAGGCGGTGGAGCAGGAGGACTACGCCGAAGCCGAGCGCAGCTTCCGGGCGGTGATGAGCGATCAGACCGCCACCGACGACCAGTACCGCGAGGCGTTGCAGCGGCTGATCAATCTGTTGACTCGGACCAATCGGCGGGAAGAGGCCCGCCAGTTGGTTGCGGCGCTCAAGCATGAGCCGCCCCGGCAGGGCCTCATGCGGCTGCTGCAACGGTTCGAACTGGACTTGTCGGTGGAGGATCCCGCCAAGCTGACCCCCGAGCAACGCAAGGAACTGGATGCGAAGCTGGAGCAGCTCATCGCCGACACGCCCAACGCGATGGTGCGGGCCCAGGAGTACTATCAGTACTACGCGGCCCGCGGGGAGTGGGCCGAGGCCCTCAAGCATCTGGAGGAATTGCGCAGGCAGTTGCCGCAGGAGATCCGTCTGGTGGAGGAGGAACTGCGCGTCCGCCTGCGACTGCGACAATTCGATCAGGCAACCCAGTTGGTGGCCCTCCTGGCCCAGTACGACGGAGGGGAGGGGCTGGACCACGCCGGTGGGGCCACGTACCGCGGCGATCTGGAGCTCAACCGCGGCAACCCGGAGCTGGCCATCCGGGAATACCGCCAGGCGATCCAGAAACTGCCCAAATCGGCAGAGCTGGAAGTGAAGCTGGCCCGGGCCTATCTGGCCAGCGGACGGGTGACCGAAGCGCTGGACGCATTGCAGCGGGCGGTGGCAATCAATCCCCGCAGCTTCGAAGCCTGGTGGTACCTGCGACAGATCTACCAGGCCCAGGCCGAGGATAGCGTTGGGCCCGAAAAGGCCAGTTTCCAGGCCCGGGCCGACGAGTGCCAGGCCCGAGCCATGGAACTCAACCCCGACCACCCGCAAGTCATCCTCTGGAAACAACAGGCGGAAGAAGAGAAAAACCCGCTCCAGGCCATCGCTCAGCGTCTGGAGAAATGGAAGACCGACCCCGGCGACCTTGACAACCAGCTCCGCCTGGCCGAGCTGTTGATCCGCGCCAGCTACAAGCTCTCGCCGGAACAGGACCCGGCCGCGGCGGTCAACCTCGGCCGCCAGGGGGATCAGTTTTTCCAGGCGGCAATCGCGGCGGCCACCGGGGATACCTTGACGAAACTGGCCCGGGCTGCGGCGGAATTCTATGCGGTCGTCAAACTGGCCGAGCCCGGAGCGGCCCTGATGCGCGGGCTGGTCGAGAAACAGACCGGAGAAAACCGTCTGGATATGCAGTTGCTGGTGGCCAAGTTCTACGAGGCGCTGCCCAACCTCGACCTGGCCGAACGCGAGTACCAGCAGGCCCAGCGGATGGTCCGGGAGATCGCGCAGGGTGACGAGATGCGCCGCCGGCTGGAGCTGAAGGTCGGCATGGAGGTGGTCGGATTCCATCAGCGGCACCGGCGGCTGGACAAAGTAGTGGAGGCCTGCCGATGGCTGCTGGATCGGCTGGGGACCGACCCATCGCAAAGCGAGGCGGTTCAGCGCGTCCGGCTGACCCTGATCGAGGCCCTGTTCAATGCTGGACGTTTCCCCGACGCGGAAACGGAGATCGACGATTACCTGGCAGCCTATCCCGACGATCTGTCCGGCCTGACCGCCCGGGCCCAACTGCGTCTGATCAAACGGGATCGGGAGGCTGCCGTCGAGGACCTGAACCGCATTCTCGAAAAGTCGCCCGACGATGTCCTGGCCCGTTACAGCCGCGGACGCTGCGCTCTGGAGCGGGGCCAGTATGACAAGGCCCGGGAGGACCTCACCAAGGCCGAGCAGCTCATCGCCCGCTCTCCCCGACTGGAAGCCGACCTCCGCCGACTGCTGGCGTCGCTGTACACACGCACCAAGCAGTATGACCTGGCGATCACCCAGTTGAAAACCCTATTGGAGGTGCTGGAGCGGGAAGGGGCCGGCTTCGAGGCCAGGCAAACTGTGGTTCGACAACTGGCCCGCCTGCTATATCTGGGACTGGATCAGTTTGACCAGGCCCGACGGCTGGTCAGCGAGTACATGGAGAAGCATCCCAATGAGCCCTCATGGGCCTCCGAGCTGGCCCGCCTGTTCGAAGCTCACGGAGCCAAGCTGGAGCAGGAGGCGGCCCGGGCCCGCGAACGGGGCGACAGCGCCAAGGAGCGGGATCGTCAGGAAGCGGCTCAGCAGGATTACCTGTCTGCGGCCACCTACTACCAGCGGGTGGCCGAAAAGGGCGGCGAGAAGGACTTGCAGGAGGTGGCAGCCGCCACTCTGGCCCGGATGGGGGCCCTGACCAAGGCCGGTCGGGCGCAGGAAGCGATCAGCCTTTTCGGCAAGATCGAGTTTGATCGCTGGCCGGCACAGTTTCGCAGCGAATTTCGGGCTCGGATGATGGGAGAGCTGGCCAAAGCCTACCAGAAGCTGAACCAGGAAGACGCGGCCCGAAAGCAGTGGACCGCGGCCCTGGCCGAGGCGGCCGGCTCGAATATCAACCTGGTCATGGACCTGGCCGGCCAATTGCGGGACTCCAGTCGGGGCCGAACAGCCGAGGTGGAGGGGCTGCTGCGGGATCTGGTGCAGAACCATCCGTTGGACAGCCCGGTTGGGCAGCGGATGCGGATCGTGTTGGCGGCTTATCTGGCCGGAAGCGGTAACGCGGCCGGAGCGCTGCCGTTGCTCAGTGAAGTGTCGCCCAAACTAGCGCCCGGCACGCCCGAGCAATTGGCCGCCACCCTGATGCGGGCTCAGGTCCAGGAGATCACCGGCGATCGGGAGGGTGCCATCCGCAGTTACAAGGAAGTCCTGGCTGTCAGCGAAAACAACACCACCGCCCTCAACAACCTAGCCTACACCCTGGTGACCTCGGATCCGCCGCTGTTCGCGCCCGCGGAAGCCAAAAAGTACGCCGAGAAGCTGCGGGGGCTGATCACCGGCGGCGGGGAAGGGGCGGCGAATATGCTGGACACGATCGGCTGGGTCTATTTCAAGAACAACGAGCCGGAACTGGCCGTGGCGGCGCTAGAAGAGGCGCTCAGCCTGGGCAGCCCCACCAGCACCCTCTGCCTGCATCTGGGGCAGGTATACCAGAAGCTGGGCCGGAATGTGGAGGCCCGGACCATGTTCACTCAGGGGTTGGCCCTGGCCCGGCAGTCCGGCAATCAGGAGGAAATCCAGCAGCTAGAGGAGGGGCTGAGCCGGATTCCGTGAGCGGCCGGGCAACGCCAACCGTCCGCCTGACGACCGAGCACGAGAGCCGAGGTGCGTTATGAGCACTGTCGATACCACTCAGCAGATGATCCCATTCAACCCGGCGGCCACCCTGGCGATGGGAGCCGGTCCGCCGAGCATGGGAATGGACGAGGGCCCGACCCTCACCGCCCGCGAGATGTGGCGGGTCATCAAGCAACGCAAGCTGCTCATCATCGTCACCTTCTGCGTCGTGTACCTGTTGATCGGGGCGGCCACGGTCCTGATCTGGCGATTCGCACCGGCCTATCCCGCCGAGGCGTATGTGGAACTGGTTCCGCCAATACAGGACTGGGGCGGGCTGAAAGAGCCGATCCTTCCCAAAGACTACATCGCCAACCGCCTGGCGACCGAGGCGGCCCAGATCAAGAACCCAGCCCTGCTCCAGGAAGTGCTGGCCCTGCCCGAAGTGAAGGAAACGACCTTCTACCAGTGGTACGGGGACAACTTCGACAAGTGTTTGCACGAATTCGAGGACCTGCTGTCGGTCGTTCCGGTCCGCGACAGCTACCTGATTCGGGTGGCAATCGCAGTGCGAGATCCGGCTGAGGCCCGCTTGCTGGTCAATCAGGTGGTGCAGCGGTACGTAGCCCGCTCCAAGTCCACCCTGACCGACGAGGGTCGGCGCAAGCTGGAGTCATTGAAGAGCACCCAGGCAGCGGTCACGGCCGAGCTGGCAGCCATCCGCAGCCGGATTCGGAGCCTGCGCGAGCAGCGGGACATGCCCGCCATCGAGTCTGAACGGGACGTGATGGTGGAGGCGATCGGCGTCCTGACCAACACGGTGGCCGAGCTGAAAGCTCGCCAGGCCGACGTGGAGGCTCAGCTCAGCACCGTCCGGGGCGTCGACCCGCGCAATCTTCCACTGTCGGCGGAAATGAAGGTAATCGTGGAGTCGGACCCGGTCCTCCGCTATTACCGTCAGCAGGTGGAAGCGGCCGAGATACAGATCGCATCGGTCGGACGCACGCTGGTGGGCGACAAGCATCGCTACATGGAGATGCTGCGGTCGCAGCGGGACGGATACTTCCAGAAGGAGGCGGCCCGACGGGAGGAACTGATCGACGACCTGCGCTCGCGGCAGGTGGAAAGCTTGCAGCAGGAGCTGGCCCGGATCCGTAACATGCTGGGCGAGGTGCACGAGCAGCTCATCGAAAAGGAGAACATCCAGCGTGACTTGGACGGCGTCCTTCAGACCTATAAGAATCTGACCAACGACGAGGAGCGGTTGACCCGCGAGCTTGAGGAAGTCAGCGTCCAGCTCCGTCAGGCGGAGAACACGCTCGACGTTCAGAGCCGCGAAGGGCGATTGCAGGCCCACCTCTCTGCCCGACAGGCCTACTTGCCGAGCCGTCCGAATTTCCTCCTCTACCTGGGTGGCGGTCTGGTTCTTTCGCTGCTGGCAGGGGTAGGATTAGCGTTCCTGCGGGAGCTGACCGACCAGGCCATCCGCACGCCGCTGGATATCGCCCGTTACGGGCACCTGTCTGTGCTGGGCAGTGTGCCGCTGCTGGATGACGAGGAAGCGGACATCGAGCGGATTGAGCTGGCCACCCGCCAGGCACCCCAGTCGCTGGTAGCGGAAGCATTTCGGCAGATTCGAGCCCACCTGACCTTCAGCGGTCCGCTGGCTTCGCAGCAGGCCTTGCTGATAACCAGCCCCCGACCAGAAGACGGGAAGACCGCGACCGCGATCAACCTGGCGGTCACCTTGGCCCAGGGTAACCAGCGGGTGTTGCTGATCGACTGTAATTTCCGCCGGCCGGCGATCCGGGCCGCCTTCGCCAATGCCAAGTCCGAGGGACTGAGCAACGTTCTGGTCGGGCAGCGTCGCCTCGAAGAGGTGATCACCAGGACCGAGCTGGACAAGCTCGACGTGGTTACCGCCGGCCCGATGCCGCCCAACCCGGCCGAGTTGCTTGGCTCTCCACAGATGCGTGAGTTGATCGCCGCCGCCAAGCAGTCATACGACCGGGTGATCCTGGACGGGCCCCCCTGCCTGCTGATCAGCGACGCGATGGTGCTGGCCACGGAGGTGGACGCGACGGTGATGGTGGCCCGGGCCGCCAACAGTGCCAAAGGCGCGTTGCGTCGGGCTCGTGAGCAGTTTCAGCGGATTAATGCCCGAATCATCGGCGCGGTTCTCAACGGGGTTCAGGCACGGCCAGGCGGGTACTATCGCCAGCAGTACCGCGAGTTCTACGAGTACACCAGCGAGGAGGTCATCCCCCGGGAGCTGCCGGAGACGCTACCAGAGATCGAGGCCGGCCCGCCAGACGCAGGCCAGCCCGACCGGACCTCAGATGCTGGCCCCTGAGGGCGCCGCACTCTAGAACCGACCGGCTCGAGCCCGGGGCAGGATGTTGACAGCCGGGGGCTCATCGTGGTGCGGCTCGGCCACTCTTTCAGCGGGCAGCCGTGGGGCTGGTCAAGCGATGGAGCACAGTTTCAAGCTGGTCTTGGCCTATGACGGCACCGATTTCCATGGATGGCAGCGTCAGGCCGGCGTGCGGACGGTGCAGCAGGAGCTGGAGGCGACCCTTCAGAACCTGCTTGGCCGCCCGGTTGAGGTTCTGGGGGCCAGCCGGACCGACGCCGGCGTCCATGCTCGCGGCCAGGTAGCCAGTGTGCGAGCCGCCTGCCCCATTCCGCCCCAACGGTTGGCCGCAGTGCTGACTGCCCGGCTGCCGCCCGATGTCTGCGTTCTCCATGTCTGTCGTACCGGTCTGGAGTTCCATCCCAGCCGCGACGCCCGGAGCAAGCTCTACCGCTACCGGATATTCAACTCCCGCCGCCCGGCCATCGAATCGGCGGCCGCGGGACGGGTCTGGCACGTCTGGCACACGCTGGAGATCGAGGCCATGCGGGCGGCGGCCAGGGAACTGGTCGGGCGGCACGATTTCGCCGCCTTCGCCAATCTCGGTAGCCTGCGGCAGTCCACTGTTCGTACGATCTACGGGATCGGGATCCATCGGCGGGCCGATGAGGTCATTATTGACGTAGAAGGCGATGGATTCTTGTACCAGCAGGTGCGCAACATGGTGGGCACACTGGTCGAAGTCGGACGTGGACACTGGCCGCCTGATCAGGTCCGGCGGATACTGGCCGGCCGTGACCGCTCTCAGGCCGGCCCAACCGCCCCGCCCCGTGGCCTTTGCCTGCAATGGGTTCGCTACGGACCTGCTGGAGGTAGCTCAGATGGGATCTGACTGACCGGGTCGCGCTGGTTACAGGCGCCGCTCGTCGGGTGGGCCGGGCGATCGCATTGCGACTGGCCCGGGCCGGCTGCCACATAGCGGTCCATTACCACAGCTCGGCTGCCGATGCGGCCCAAACCGCTGAAGCCTGTCGGGCTCAGCGCGTGCGGGCTGAGTCGTTGCAGGCTGATCTGTCGGACCCGGCCGCGGCTGGCAAACTGGTGGAGCAGGTACTGGCCCGCTTCGGACGGTTGGACGTGCTGGTCAACAATGCCTCGATTTTCGAGGTGATGACCATCGACCAGTTTGACCTGGGCGACTGGGAGCGGATACTCCGCACCAACCTGACTGCCCCGATGGTCCTGGCACACGCCGCTCGGCAGCCGCTGCGACAGGCCCGAGGCCGCATCGTTAACCTGTGCGACGCAGCCACCGTTCGGCCCTGGCCGGACCACCTGGCTTACACGGTGTCAAAGGGAGCCCTGGAGATTCTGACCCGGGTGTTGGCTCGGGCCTTGGCGCCCGAGGTGAACGTGGTGGGCATCGCGCCCGGGGTGGCTGCCTGGCCGGACCACTACCAGCCCGAAGTTCGTGAGCGATTGATCCGTTCGATTCCATTGCGGCGGGCCGGCACACCGGACGACATCGCGGCCGCGGTCGATTTCCTGCTGCGGGAGGGGGATTACATAACCGGGGTGATATTGCCGGTCGACGGGGGCCGGCAACTCGTATGAAACGCAGCGGGCAAGCTGGAGGTATAATGAGAAGTGGTGGCCGGCGGGGCCGCGTGGCCAAATGCCGGCGGTGAGGCGACTTCGATGCCAGACCGATTGACTGCCCTGCCCAAAGTCGCTCACGTCGGCTTGCGGCTGGTCGCGGCAACCCTTGCCGGACGGGCACTGACGGCGTCGAGAACCTGCCGATTGGCGGGTCTGCTTGCCTGGATGGTGGCAGCCATGACACCGTTGGCCGCTCAGGCTCCCGTCGATTCCCAGGTCAACTTTAGCGTAAATCAGAACCCGCCCAGCGGTCGGCTGCTGGACGCGAATCCGCAGCCCGGCGGACGCGGCCTCAACTACGTCAGGCCGGCCTCGCCCCTGCTGGGTGGCAACCTGACGGCCAGCGGGCTGGCCGGCGGCGGACTCTCGCTCCGGAGCTTCTCGCCTATCCTCGACCCCACGACGTTCCGCGGCTCGCTCGGCAGCGCCACCCTATATGCCTTCCGGCGGGATTCGGTCGGCGTAACCAGTACGCCGCTGGGGGGCGGCTCGCTCGGCCAGCCGTATTATGACCCGGCCATCACCGTTCCTACCGGTGGATACCTTCAGGGACTGGCCGGGTTCGGTTCAGCCCAACCCAAGGCACCCAAGCCATTGGACCTGCGGTTGCAACCTGACATCAATCGACTGCCCAATCTGGGAGTCCAGCCCGGGGCCCTGTTGGTACCCGCTTCGCCGGTACCGACAATCTCCACCCCATCCGAGCTGGCGATAACCGGTAGCATTTTCGGCCCAGTACCTCCACGACTGCCGCTGCCACCCGAGCCTCCGCCCCCGTGGCAAACTTGGAGCGCACAGGAGGAGAAGCAGGCCGAACGGGGGTTGGCCGCGCTGACCAGCGGACAGAGGCTGCCAAGCGTGGAAGAAGTGCTGGCCACGCCGCTGGGCGGATTGACCCGGCGCGACTGGTATCCTCGACTCGGGCCGCAGTCGGCATCCAGCGAGGACGCGTGGACCGGCCGGACCGGCGGGCTGGTTCTACCCGGGCGCGCCGGGCCTGGGCCCAGTGGCGACCAGCCGATGACTCCGCAGATCACCGACCCCCGGATACTGCCTGGCTACGAGGTCTTCACCGACCTGCAAATCGCAGCCGCATTGCTCAACGACCCGAACCCGACCTGGTTCAAAGAGCTGGAGGAAGCGGTCCGGAAACAGCCGGATCTGGCACAACAGACCGATGCCGACAGCGCTCGGGATGCCGCCGAGTTTCTCAAAAAGATGCTCAACACACCGCTGCGCACTCTGACCGGTCGCGGAGCATCTGCTCTGAACGATCAGATGCTCAAGGCCGAAGCCCTGATGGAGATCGGGCGTTATTCGGAGGCGGCAGATCGATACGACTCAGCCCGGCTCCTCGACCCGGTCAACCCGCTGCCCCTGATCGGCAAGGGGCACGCCCTCCTGGCTCAGGGCAGTTACCGCTCGGCGGCCGCCTGCCTGCTGCAAGGGATAGAGCTGGCTGACCGCTACCCCGGCCTGGCCGAGGTACTTCTGAGGCGACTGGACCTGGAAGCATTGATGGGGGGCGGAGAGATCGTAGACATCCGTCGGGCCGATCTGATGCGACAGCTTCAGGACCGCGAGAACCCCGAACTACGCTTCCTGTTGGGCTATCTGGAGTATCACTCCGGCAACCGTGAGCAGGGTCTGGAGAATCTCAAGCGGGCCGCCGGAAACCCGCGTGCCGGGCCCGTGATCGGCCGGTACCCCAACTTGCTTGGTCAGACCGCTCAACCGCGGTCCGGACCGGCAGACCAACCGAACGAGTCCACGGAAAGACGCTCCGTCCCCGGGGTAGAGCGGGCCGCGACCGAACGACCCGACGGACCGGAGTAAGACCCGCCGGCCTCGGCCAGGGGGCTACACCTCGGCCGCAGCCCGGTTTTCCCAGTCCGGCGGCTGCTCCCAATTCCAATCGACAGCAGTACAATCCGGTTTTGGCGGCCCGGCGTCCGGCCAGAGCCGATGCGCGGCAGCCGCCAAAAGGGAAGTTCTATGAACCACAAAGTGGCGTGGGCGGTCTGGGCGGCCGGAATGCTGGCAACCGGATGTACCGGTTTCGGCTCGCAAGAGAGCTGGCAACAAAGGGTAATCGAGGACACCGATCCGGACCAGGTGCTGGGAGCGGCCGCAGCCATCCTCCAACGTGAATTCGGACGGGTGCGGGTGGATTACGCCGCCCGACGGATAGTCACCAGCCCGGTGGAGTTCACCACCCGGCGCGAAAGTGGAACGGCTCGCGACCTGTATCGGGGGCAATCGACCATGCGACGGTCAGCCCAGTTCAATGTGGGCCGGAGCGGGGGCCAGACTGTCGCCCGAATCCGGATTGATGTGGAACGCCGCGATACGGAACGGCAGCGGGTTTTCCAGCCGCGGGGATACCGGCTCAGCGATACCCCCGGCCAGGAAACGCCGATCGAGACCGATGCCGCCACTACCGGCGAACAGAATGCAGTCTGGACTCGCGTCCGCTCGGATCGGGCCATGGAACGGGCAGTGCTGGAGGAGCTGCGCGAGCAGTTTGCCCGCGGGCCCCGCCCGTCGGCCGAGTCTCAGCCCGGGCAACTGCCTGCGACCGTGCCCGGACCGGCCAATCGGCCCTGAAAAACCTGGACCAAAAGAGGAACGATGCAATGGTGCAACTGCTGTCACGCCCCCTGGCGGAAACCGACCCGGAAGTAGCCGAGATCATCCGGCAAGAAGAAGAACGGCAACAAAACACGCTGGAGCTGATCGCGTCCGAAAACCATGTTTCGGTGGCGGTGCGGACCGCCAACGCGTCGGTCTTCACCAACAAGTACGCGGAGGGTTACCCGGGCAAACGGTACTACGGGGGCTGCGACAACATGGACTCGATCGAGGAGCTGGCCCGCCAGCGGGCCAAGCAGCTCTTCGGCGCCGAGCACGCCAACGTGCAGCCCCACTCCGGAGCCCAGGCCAACATCGCCGTCTACATGGCGGTCCTCAAGCCTGGGGATACGGTGTTGTCGCTGGACCTGGCCCACGGGGGCCATTTGACCCACGGACTGAAGGTGAACTTCAGCGGGACCATGTACAACATCGTCCCCTACGGGGTCGAACGGGACACGGAGCAGGTCAGCCCGGCTACGGTTCGCCGGCTGGCTCTGGAGCACAAGCCCAAGCTGATCATCTGCGGGGCGTCGGCATACCCGCGAACCATAGATTTCGCGGCCTTTGCCGAGATCGCCCACGAGTGCGGGGCCAGGTTGATGGCCGATATCGCCCACATCGCCGGCCTGGTCGCCGTCGGCTTGCACCCGTCGTCCATCCCCTATGCCGATTTCACCACCTCCACCACCCACAAGACCCTGCGGGGGCCGCGGGGCGGCCTGATTCTGTGCCGGGAGGCGGATGCGGCTTTGATCGACAAATGGGTCTTCCCCGGCACTCAGGGCGGGCCGCTGATGCATACCATCACTGCCAAGGCGGTCGCGTTCGGCGAGGCCCTCCGCCCGGAGTTCAAGCGGTATCAGGAACAGATCCTGGGCAACGCCCAAGCTTTGGCCGAATCGCTGCGGTCGCGCGGCTACCGACTGGTCTCCGGCGGCACGGATACCCACCTGATGCTCGTCGACCTGCGAAACGTACACCCCGACCTGACCGGCAAGCAGGCCCAGGAGTGGCTGGAAGCGGCCGGAATCATCGCCAACAAGAACATGATCCCGTTCGACGAGCGCAAGCCGACGCAAACCAGCGGCCTGCGACTGGGCACCCCGGCACTCACCACCCGCGGAATGAAGGAGCCCGAGATGGTCAAAGTCGCCGAGCTGCTGCATCGGGCCCTATCGGCGGGTGACGACGAAGCCGCTCGGGCTCGGGTGCGAGGGGAGGTCCACGAGCTGTGCGCTCAGTTTCCCTTGCCCCACGCGTGAGAACCTGGCCGCATCGCCACCTGATCGGCTGGCTCGGCGTAGTTTGCGGCTGCGCCGGGAGGGGACAGGTGGAGCTGGCCGCGCTGGAGTTCCAAGCCATCGATCCACCACCGGCCCGGTTCAGCCGCCTGGAGATGAACCGCTGCTGCTGGTGGCAGGATCAAGCGGGCAATCTCTGGGTGGCGTTGGAACAAGACCGGCCCCCGTGGCTGGGTTCGCCCTGGAATATGCGGTTTCAGCTCGCGCTGGCCCTGGGTCCGCCGCCGGCCGGACGCTCGCGGGATTACCTGCTCAGCCGCCAGGAGCTGCGTGGCTTGGCACGCTTCGGACCGGCCCAGGCCCGCTACAGCTCACTGGCGGGAATCGCGGCAGTATACCGGCAGCCCCAGGATCGGCTCCGGGGCAGTCTCCGACTGAGGGTAGTCCGGGAGATCCAACAGCCGCTGGGAAACTGGGGTCGGTCGACCCCATATCTGATGATGGGAACGTTCGAAGCCGTCCACGACCAGCTCGCCGGGCAACGGATCGCACGCCAGATCGGCTTTCTGGATGAGAAAGAAGGTGCGCCCCCCGCCCCGGAGCAGCCGCCGGGCGCCGCTACGTCGCAACCGGCTGGTCAGGCCGGACCGTAACTGTGGCGCCGCGGGACCGATTGGACCGATCTGGACTTTCCCGGGGCCGGTCAGGCCGGCGACTTGGAGATCAAGCGACAGATCGCGTAGCACGCCGCGACCTGGAGGCGCGGATCGTCTTGGGAAGCGGCCACCTCTCGAAGTGCTGGCAGGGCCCGCAGGTCGCCGATCTCGGCCAGAGCATGAATGGCCAGTGACCGGACCGCGAAGGTTCGGCTCGGGTTTTCAGGGGTGGGATTGGGGTTGGGATCGGTGTAGCGGAGCAACTTCATGGCCAGGTCGAATCCGTCCCGATAACCAAGCCGACCCAGGCCCCGGGCCGCGATCAACCGGGCTTCATCGTACTCTTCGCTGGCCCCCTGTAGGCGGTATCGAAGCGCGTCCCGTCCCTCAGGATGGCCCAGTTCAGCCAGCATGAGCAAGGCGTCGGTCCGGGCGGCCGGGTCGCCTTGGGAGTAGTTGATCAGCTCCCGCAGCCCACCCTCATCACCCAGCGCTGCCAGCGCCCCGCTGATCGCCAGCCTGACCCGTTTGGACTGGTCGTTGGCCGGCAGGCGGACAGCGGCCTGGAGCCACTTCTTGGCTCGCGGTTCCTGCAACCGTCCCAGGAGCATTGCCGCCTCGGCGCGGATGGCCTCGTCGGAAGCGTCGGTCAATGCCCGGATCAGGATCCGGACATAGCCGTCCTTGCCGCAGCGACTGGCCGCGAAGGCGGCCGCCAGACGTACATGTTGACTGGCGTCGTTGACCGCCGCGGTCATCAGCCTCAGTGACTCCCGGTCGCGTACCTCGCCCAGGGCGACCAGGCCGGCATAACGCACTATGGCCGCAGAGGAACGGACCGCCTTCCGGAACGCAGACAATCCGTCTCGCGGCGCGACCTTGACCAGGGCCTCAATCGCGTTGCAGGAAACGTCGTCCAGGTCGCTCTCGGCGGCCAGCAGCAGAAGGTTGATGGCCCGATTCTCAAGCTCAAGCCGCTCCTGAGGCGTCAATTGGACGGTGGTCGGGTTGCCGGCGCAGCCGCTGAGCGGCACTGCCAGGGCCACCAAGGCCGCAGCCTTGCCCAGCCAGGTCGCGATTCGGCGCTTGGCACGCCACACCCAGCGTTCGAGCACCGCGCCGGCCCAGAGCAACCCGGCCGCCGCCAGACAAAGTTGCGGCAGCCAATCGCCGAACCGGCCGTACAGGCTGGCCCGCTGGTCGAGGTAAACGGGCTGGAGCTGGTAGCCGACGACTCCGGGCCCGACGCGCCGCCCGTCCTTCTGGACCACCGCGTAAATCCGTCCGTCGGGATCGATGAATCCACTGATGCCCGTGTTCACCGCCCGGGCAATGGTTACCCGATTCTCCACGGCGCGGAACACGCAGATCGCCAGGTGCTGCGGCAGTTCATCGCTGTATAAGAACCACGCGTCATTGCTGATGTTCAGCAGGAAGTCCACCCGGCGGCGCCAGCCGTCCCACACGAACCGCCGAATCACCCGCGGCGTGGCGTCCTCATAACAGATCGGCGTTCCAAACCGGTAGGTCCCTCTCCCAGTCGGCAGCTCGAAAACCGTCAGCTCGCTGCCGGGCGTCAGCGAGTACTCAAGCTGCCCCCCATGACTGAACGGGCTGAGCGCGTTGAGCCGACGGTACAGCCAATGCAGATCAAAGCCCAGGAACCTGGCCTGCCGGAAAGGCACAAACTCGCCGAAGGGCACCAGGTGGTTCTTGTCATACCGTGACGGCCGCTGCGTGCCGTCCTGGTCGTAAACCAGAGCCGAATTGTAGTACTTCACCTTCGGATAGGTGGCCTCCGGACTCTGCTCGATTGAGACCGCGCCGACCAGGGTGGTCACCGGGGGACCGCCGACCGCAGGCAGGCGGGGCAAGCTATCCGGCAGGTTGGAGTCGCGGCGGGCGGCCGCCAGCTCGCGCAACCGCTGTTCCAGCTCGCCGATCACCGCGTTCACCGCCGAGTAGTCTCCGCGAGCAAACCCGCTGACCGCCCGGTGAGCCAGCATCCCCCAGTCCCACGAGCCGGGTCGCACCTCAGGCACCTGCTCCCGCTTTTCGAGGAAGTCGATGTTCTGGTAGGCGCTCCACACGGTCTCGGGAAGCGCGAGCAGATCCGGCCGCTGACCGGCCGCCTCGGCTGCCAGCGACAGATACGACGCCAGGACTACATACGGATGATCCCCATATGGCGGCCGGCTGCTGAGCGGGAAGTCATGCTGAATCACTGCCACCCGCGGGCCGTGGGTGCCCGGATCGCGCTCATAATCCACCTGAGCGAGCCGATACCAACCGTAGGCCAGCGTGCTCACCAGCAGCACCGCCGTCACCACCAGGCCGACCCGGAATTGACCGGGCCCGCTCCGCGCTCCAGGCGGCGCAAACCGCAGCAACAGCCCTTCGACAATCACACCATTGACCAGCGCGACCAGGAACGACACGCCGTAAGCCCCTCCCAGATCGCTGATCTGGATCAGAGGTAGCTGCCGGTACAGACCATGAGCCAGAAACAGCCACGGAAAGCCGGTCATCACCGTAGCCCGTAGGTACTCGCAGGCGACCCAGACCACCGGCAAGGTCCACAAAGGCGAGATTCCATGCCGCCGCCCGGTGCGGATCGCCCAGGCGGCCAGCGGCCAATAGAAGGCCAGATACAGTGCCAAGGCGGCATACCCCAGTCCCGTGACCGGCATCAGCCAGCGCAAAGCCACCAGGAAAAACCCCCACCCGACGAAGAAGCTGAGCCAATGGGCCAGCCAGGCCCGGTGCGTACGGCAGGTTGCCACCGCCCAGGGTACCAGGCACACAAACGCCAGGGGCCAGAAGCTGGGCTCGGGGAAAGTCCAGCAAAGGGCCGCGGCGCTGGCAACATAAGAAAGGAGAACCAGGCCGGCTTCACGCCACAGCCCCGGCAACCCGCCGCACGCTGCGGGGGCCGCGGCGTGGTCCGCTGCTTCCCGTTTGCCAGGCGTACTCATCCCGGTCCGCAACACCCTTTTACGGTCGCTGTCCACATTCGGAGATCCGCCGACCGCCGCGAGCGATTCTCCAGGGCCCGGCGCGGAGCGTCAACCGGGAGCACGACCGGCCGGCTGCTGGAATACCGCCGGCCGCAGGAGCGGTCCCCCCCGGGGTGCCACGGCCCGCCGGCTCCGCCCGCCCGGACGATCCACGACCTGCACCAGTCCGGCACCTGCCGGCGTCAGCTCCCCTGGAAAAAGGTCAGGTGGTGGCAGCCCTCGCTATCCACCACGCCGTGAGCTACTGCCAGCTCCACGTAGGTCTGTGTAACCGGCTCCAGACCGGACAACCCGAGTCGCTGCCGGACGTGCATGACCGCAGCCTCGTCCGGCCCCTCGATCTCCACCCACCAACCCAAGCCCGGCAACTCGTCCAGGGCGACTTCACAGCCCCCCAAATGCCAGGTCTGACGCCGCTTCTGGTAAACGACGACCTGACGGTAGCCCAACTGCCGGAGAATTTCGGCCAGGCTGGCCGGGTTATCTACGGCCGTCTCCAATTCCTCACGAACTTTCGGCTGGCCCGGGCGGCGGGGCCCCTTATAAGTAAGCCAGGCCCGACGGGCCGGCGGGCCGGGCCCGCTGGACGGGCCGGTCGGCTCAAATTCGCGGATCCGCAGCCCGCAGTCGGCGTTGAGCAGACTCCTGTCCGGGGTATCGAAAATGCAGTTAACTTCGAGACCCGAGCCGACCAGCGGCCCAGCCAGCCGCAGCAACCGCTGCCGAACCGGCTCCGGCTCGATCGGTCCAAGCTTGACCTCGATCTCCCTGGCCATCCCAAGCTCGCGGTTGACAGCTCCCTGCGGTGCAGCCATGCTACCGCACGCGGTTGGGCCTGCCCACAGGCGCGGTCGGGGGCCCGATGCAGAATCCCAACCCGGTCCGACCCGTCCGACCAGTGGCCCGTTGCGGACCGGGTAACGTGCGAGCGGGTCAGTTCCATGCGGGCTATTCGCCTGCTGCTGATAATGCTGGTGAGCCTGGGCCCCGGATTGTCGGTCGGCCAGGCTCAGCCGCCGGATGACCAGTCCGCACAGAGGTTCCTGCAACAGCAGCGACTGGCGGATGAGCAGTTGCGCAAGCAGCGGCAGGAACTGGCCCCGCTGGAGTCGCTGCTCGACTGGCAATGGGGCGGCTGGCTCGATTATTACTACTTCAACTTCAACGACGGGCTCCAGTCTTCACGCAACGCTCACCGACCCGGGTTGGCAGTCTGGACCCGCTTGCGCATGGATCAGGAAGCGCACGAGGTATTCGCCCGCCTGCGGTTGCGCTACAGCTACTTCCATCCCGGCGACGAAATCGATCGGCAAGAAGACTGGGTCGGGCCGGAGTTCGATCAGCTCTGGTATCAGGTCGATTTCGGCCGGGCCCTGCGGCTGAGCCGGCCGGCCGATCCGTTACAGCTACGAGCCCGCATCGGCCGTCAGACCGTCCGTTTCGGGACCGGCTACGCCCTGGACCTGCCGATGGATTCGGTCCTTCTGGACGCGAAAATCTGCGATTTCCGGGTGCTCGGCCTGCTGGGCAAGTCCATCCCGAACTACCCGAACCTCGATCGCAGCGAGCCGGTGGACAGCCACAGTGACCGGCTCTTCTACGGAGTACAGCTCGCTTACGAGGGGTGGCAAAAGCACGTGCCGTTCATCTATGCGCTGTGGAATAACGATCGCACCGACGAGCGGCCGAAGCACCTGTTTCAGGACTACAGTTACGACAGCTTCTACCTGGGTTTCGGATCCCGCGGGCAGATCCTGCACAATTTGAACTACTGGGCGGAAGGCGTCTTCGAGTCGGGCCACAGCTTCGGGGACCGCAATTTTCTGGTCAAAGATCACATCGAGGCCTTCGGCTGGGACCTGGTAATCGAGAAACTCTTCGATCTGCCGACCCGGCCTCGAATAGTCGCCGAGTACATGTTCGCCAGCGGCGATAGCGGCCGGCTGTTCAGCCCGACCAGCGCGGCCGGCGGCAACCGCGGCGACTTCAAAGACACCAGCTTCGCGGCCTTCGGGTTCCGCGACACCGGAATCTGCCTGGCGCCGACCTTGAGCAATCTCCACATCTGGCGGGTCGGTGGCTCCCTGGCGCCCCTGGAGAAATGGGAGTGGTTCCACGACTTGGAGATCGGGACCAACTGGTTTCTTTATGCCAAGCATCGCGAGCGGGCCGCGATCAGCGACCCGCTGGCTGACCAGTTCAGCGGATACGTCGGCTGGGAAATGGACTATTTCATCAACTGGCGGCTGGCCAGCGACCTGGCCTGGACCATGCGCTGGGGCACCTTCTTCCCCGGATCGGCCTACACCAACCAGGGCACACGCCACTTCCTCTTCACCGGCCTGACCTGGAGTTTCTAGCAGTGCGAGCCAGGACTTCTGTCAACCAGACCGGACCGCGACGCATGCCTCGCCAGCTAAGACGCCAGCGTAAGCCGCGGGCCACCCCCAGCCATGCTTTGCCGACTGTCGTACTGCTGGCCGGCATGGTCCTTTCGGGCTGCCAGGCGGCCGGGCCGCGTGCCACGACCCAGCCCGCAGTCCCGACCGGCAGCACCGCCGCCCTGGCGTTGTACATTACCGAGCAGCCGCTGATCACCGCGGAGCCGGCTTATCGGGCCGTCTATGCGCTTTACAAAGGCCAGCCCTTTCCGGGCGGATTCGATGAACTGGCCGAGGCCTTACGCGCCGAGGGCCTGATCGGAAAAAGCTGGCATTTCCCACCCGACAAACCGCTGGACCGCGGCACGGTCGGATTCATGATCTGCCGCGCCTGCCGGATCCGCACTGGCCTCAACTG
>CAYZXK010000180.1:0-15030 GCA_964482395.1 uncultured Planctomycetales bacterium
ATCCCAGCGCAGCACCGTACTCCGGGGCCAGATTGGCGACAGCGGCACGAGCGGGCACGTCCAGGTGAAGCAGCCCCTCCCCGAGAAACTCCACGAACTTCCCGACCGGACGGATCGCCCGGAGCATTTGAGCCATCCGCAAAGCCAGCTCAATCGCGGTGACCCCTTCGGGCAGTCGCCCGGTGAGCCGGCACGCAATTACTTGTGGGACCGGAAGATACAGTGTATGGCCGAGCATGGCCGCCGCGGCTTCCATCCCGCTAACAGCCAAACCCAAAACGCCCAACGCACTGGTTGTGGCCGCCCGGCTGCCGGTCCCAACCAGGCTATCCGGGGCGGCCACCCAACGACCGTCGAAGGAGTGTCGCAGCACGCTCTTGGCCAGATGCTCGAGGTTGATCTGGTGTCCGATCCCGGTGGCCGGCGGCACAACCCGCAGGCCGCTAAATGCACCCTGGCACCAGCGCAGAAACCCGTACCGTTCCCGATTCCGCTGGAATTCCAGCCTGCCGTTCAGGGCTGCGGCCTCCAGGCAACCCCAATGATCAACCTGGAGCGAGTGATCGACTACCAAGTCGACCGGAATCTGCGGGTCGACTCGCCGCGGATTGCCGCCCATCCGGGCCACGGCGGACCGCATGGCCGCCAAGTCCACCAGAACCGGGATTCCATTCGAGTCCTCAAGCAGCACCCGAGCCGGTTTGAGGGGCACCTGGCGGGCCGGCTCACCATTCGAGGCCCCGTGAACCAAAGCCCGGATGTGACCTTCGAGGTCCCCCGCTTCCCCCAAGTTCCGCAAGACGTTTTCCAGCAGCAGGCGAATGGTGTACGGGAGTTCAGCAATTCGGGCCAAGCCCGCCCGCTCCAAGGCGTCCAGCCGGTAAAGCTGGACCTCGCCTGCCTGCGTGGAAAGCGTGGCCCGGGCATCCAGGACATTCCGATCGGCGCGGCCCATGTCTCTTCTCCCTGCACCGAGGCCCTGAATTCTGCACTAACCGCCGGTCGTCCGCGGAAATGGCTTCGCCGAGCCGAGCCGGTCGCCCCGGGGACCATCCCCCCGTCGGCCGATGGTCAGCCCAACGGTCTTGAACGTTACTCGGGTATCTCCGACTCCTCCGTGTCCGGCGACTCGGCCTGCGGCTGCTGCGGGCCGGCTTCAGGCTCCCGGACCGGCTGGGTCATCGGGCGCCTGGTTCGCGGCGGCCGAGCGACCCCGTGTTCATCCACCTGATAGGCGCGCTTGATCACCGGTGGCACGATCGGTGCCGAGGGAGTCGTGTCCGCGTTCATGGTCGGGTGAGGTTGGGTTTTGACCTGTTCGATCCGGTCCACAACCTCGAAACCCTCCACCACGCGACCAAATGCGCAGTACCCCGAGCCGTCCTGACCTGGCCAATCCAACTTGGAGTTGTCGTCCAGATTGATAAAGAACTGGCTGGTAGCCGAAGTCGGGTGCCTGGCCCGGGCCATGGCGATGGTATACCGCGTGTTCTTCAGGCCCGTGCGAGCTTCATTGCGGATGGGCAAACCCAACCCGGTCTTCTTCGGCTCCGTCAGGCTGGTATACCCACCGCCTTGAATCAAGAAAGTCGGAATCACGCGGTGAAAGATGGTTCCGTCGTAGAAGCCTTCGTCGACGTAGCGGAGGAAGTTATCCACGGTGACGCGGGCCTTGTCCGGATACAACTCCAGCACGATTCGGCCCCAGTCTTCCCCGTCGCATTCGATCTCCATCGCCACCCGCGGCCGTGCCGGCTCAGCCTGATTGCTGGGAGCCGAAGCGGGTTGGCTCTCGGCCGGCTGGCTGACGACGGGCTGGGATTGCCCGGCACAGACCACTGCCAGCCCTGCCCACACCATTGCCGCTCCAATGCGCCAGTGCCTACCCAAACTCATGTTATCCATCTCCCGGAAGGCCAAAGTTGTCGCTCGGCTCCGGTGGATCCCGGCAGTTTGCCGAGCTTAACGCTCTTGCTCCCGGCCTGCCACCCCGGCCAGACGCTCGTAGATGTCCACCGGCAAGGCCAGCGGGCGTCCGTCGCGGCCCACCGACACCAACGTTGAGCTGGCTTCCGCCAGCAGCTTTCCGTCGCGGGTCAGGCGGTACGAATGCTCGACCCGCGTGGGGGTTATCCGCTCGACTGCGGTAGTCAAGGTGAGCAGGTCATCGTAATGGGCCGGGGCCCGGAACCGGCACTCCAGGCGGGCCACCACGTAGAAGACTCCGCGTTCCTCCATCTGCCGATAAGTGAGCCCGGTTTGACGCAGCAGCTCGGTCCGGCCCAACTCGAAGTACACGAAGTACTGAGCGTGGTGCAGATACCCCATCGCGTCCGTTTCAGCATAACGGACGCGGATCGGGATCTCGCAAACCTGCACCGGTTCGGACATTTGATCAGCCCGCTAGACTTCCTGGACGCAAACTTCGGATATCAGGCCGATCCGGTCCAGTCAACCGGCCCGCGCTCGGCCGCCACCCATCGCCTCATCGTCCGTCGTACAGGCGGGTCCCCAAGAGGTCTTCCAGCTCCGGCTCGGCCAGAATCTTATGCACGGCTCGCTCCAGGTCGTATTCGACCCGGACGAACTCCACCTGCTCGACGCTGCAATTCAAGGTGGCCGCCACCAGATTTTCAGCCCCTTCTTGCAGGGCTTCCGGCCGCCGATGCACAACCACGTAGCAGGCCCGGGCGTCGCGATCGCGGGGCTGACCCACGCTGCCGACGTTGACGATCGTCCGTTCATTATCCACTTCGTAGAAGGGAGAGTCGGGCAGCTCCTCCGGCGGGTCGAAGTAGGGATCGTCCAGAAAAATGCCCGGCTGATGCGTGTGGCCCACGAAGCACATCCGGGCATCCAGGCGCTCAAAATTCGCCAAAACCTTCTGCGGGTTGGTGAACACGTCCTCCGGGAAGATGTACTCATTCATGGGACGGCGCGGCGAAGCGTGCACGAACAGGATGTCCCGTTCTTTCACCCGGGTCGGCAGTTCCAGCAGGAACTTCCAGCGCTCCGCCCGCAGTTCGGGGTCCGGCTCCTCGTCCAGCATCCGGCGGGTCCAGTAGCAGGCCCGCTCCGCCGGCAGGTTGAAGTTGGTGGGCTCGAAGAGGACCGCGTGGTCGTGGTTGCCCATCAGGCTGATCCGGCAGCGCTGGCGGACCAGGTCCAGGCATTCCTTGGGATTGGCCCCGTAGCCCACGATGTCACCCAGGCAGATGATCTCCCGGATTCCGCGCTGCTCGATGTCCGCCAGCACGGCCTGGAGCGCCTCGAGATTCGAGTGGATGTCGCTGATGATCGCGAAGCTCTTATCCACGGGTGTCCGACGTTTCACTCAGGACTCCTGGGGTGGGCCGAGCCTCCTCGGGGATCAGCACCGGCCAATGCTCCTCTATCGGGTATTGTAGACCGCAGCCCAGACAGGCCAGGTCCGGACCGCGCTGCTCGAGCCTTCCGTGGCATTCGGGCACCGGGCAGACCAGAATGGCCAGCAACTCAGGAGCAAGCGGCTGGATCACTCACGTGCCTCACACGCCGGTTGACAGACCGTGGACCAGGCAGGGCCGCCCTCGCCGGCCGGTCCTCGCCCGGCCCCAAGCCGGCGGCCTGACAGCCTCGATGCGGCCTTGGAATCAGGATAAAGGGCCGCCACCCCCGAATCAATCCGCCGCTCGTGCCCCGCTTGGTAGTGCAGGCGGCTTCGGTAGGACTTCATCCTCGCCGGCGGCACGAGGGGTTCTCCGGCACTCAGCGGACCGACTGGTACAATGCCGGCGTGGACAGCGGCGAGGCGAGTACGACTCCCAAAGTTGCCTGCGATGCCATGTGCGGGGGGCTGGCTCGCTGGCTGCGGGCCCTCGGTGTGGACGCCAGCTACGTGCCCGGAATCACGGACCAAGAGCTGGTGGAACAGGCCTTGGCGGATGGGCGAGTGTTGATCTCGTCGGACGGCAAGCTCTTCGAGCGGCGGCTGCTGGCCAGCGGCCGGCTTCGGGGCCTGAGACTCCCGGTCGGGCTCAAGCTTCAGGAGCAGTTGCGTTTTGTAGTCCGCGAGTTGAAGCTGGTGCCCCGCTTTCCGCGCTGCACCCTCTGCAACGGTCGGCTGGCGGCGGTGAGCCGGGCCGAGGTGGCCGACCTAGTACCGGCTCGCAGCCTCATCTGGGCCCGGGAGTTCTATCGCTGCACCGACTGTCGGCACGTGTATTGGGAGGGCACCCACTGGCGACGCATCCAGGCTGTCCGCCGCCGGATCACACGCGATGTTACCGGTCGCGGCCCCTTGACGGACCAGCCGCCCGACACCGAGAATATCGTTGATACCCAATAGCTAGAGCCAGGCGATGCAGAGGGACACTATATATTGTGGGGACGCAGTCAAGCTGATGGAGGGCTGGCCGGCCGAGTCGGTGGACCTGGTATTTGCCGACCCGCCGTTCAACATCGGCTACGCCTACGACCGCTACGATGACGACCTGCCCGACGAACAATACGTCCAATGGTCAAGTCAGTGGATGGCGGGCTGCCAGCGGGTGCTGAAATCCGACGGGTCGTTCTACGTGGCCATCGGCGACGAATTCGCGGCCGAGATCCGCATCCTCGGTCGCAAGCTCGGTCTGCACCTGCGGAACTGGATCGTCTGGCATTACACCTTCGGACAGAACACCAAGACCAAGTTCTGCCGGGCCCATACGCACATCTTCTACTTCACCAAGGATCCCCGGCGATTCACCTTCAACGATCGGCTGTTGCGGTTTCCCAGCGCCCGGCATACCGAGTACCAAGACCTGCGGGCCAACCCGGCGGGGCGACTGCCGGACGACGTGTGGGATGAATTCCCGCGGGTCTGCGGGACGTTCCGGGAGCGGGCTGGCTTCCACGGCTGCCAAATGCCGGAAGCTCTCCTCATGCGGATCATCCTGGCCAGCAGCCAGCCCGGGGAGACAGTGCTGGACCCGTTCGTCGGCAGCGGCACCACGGCCGTGGCGGCCAAGCGACTCGGGCGACACTACGTCGGCATCGACATCTCGCCCGAATACGTCCAGAAAACCCGCGAGCGTCTGGAGAGCGTCGCGGATGAGAGTCGCGCTCGGCCGGTCCTGGGCGTGTGGCCCCAGCTCCATGTGGACCTCCTGCTTCAGCTTTATCGCGAGACCGGCGTCAGTCTGGCCAACCTGCTTCCCAACCAGGCCGCGATGGAGGTCATCGCGGCCTCGCTCAGCGCGCGGGCCGGTCACACCTACCAGGTCCCGCAAGTGAAGGCCGAACTGGAGCGTCTGGCCGACGCGAATGCCCTGCCCAAGCTGCGGAATGACACGCCCTATGTGCCCCGGAGGCGCTGGACTACGGAGGGCAACCGCTTCCGACGGCAGATCCAGCGGTACAAGGGTCGGCGGACCGCCCAGACCGGCTCGAGCCGGCAATAGACCACTTGGGCCGTGTAGCTTTCCGAGCCGGCCAGCGAAATAATACCCGTGCCGCCGGAGGTGGCTGCTTATGCCCAATTATGACCAGGCTGGCCCTCAGCAGTTGAACCGAAGCCGGCTCGCCGCGGCCGGGTTGGTGGTGGTCGGCCTGCTGCTGGCGATAGTGGTCACAGCACTGACACTGGTTCGGTTATGGGAACTGGGAACGCGGGCTCAGCCGCCGCCGGTCGCATCCGAGTTTGTGGGGGCCGCGGGGCTGCTGCTGGCCGGGTGGGCCGCGGCCCTGCTGCTATGGAGTCTGGCTGAGCTGATCCGCAGGGTAGATGAATTGCTGGCCCACCTGCGCGCCGGCGGTCCCCAGCAGGCGGCTTCGGCCACCCCGGCTGCCAGTCAGGTGCGACCCCCGGAAGGCCAGCAGGACACCCCGGCCCAGTTGCTGGAAGAGCTGGTGCAGTTGACCCGCGAACTGCGGGACATCGAGCTGCTCAGCGAGCCGGAGAGGGCCGCTCGGTCAAAGGCCGAGGCGGAAGCGCTGGTTCGGAAGCTCGAGCAGGAGATTCCAGCCCTGCTGCGCGAGCACAACCTCCAGGAAGCCCATCAGCGGCTGGCGCGGGCCCGGCAGCGTTTCCCGTTCTTGCCCGCCTGGGATGTGCTGGAACATCAGATCGAGTCGGCCCGGGCCAAGTTCGAAAGTCACGACCTCCAGGCCGCCACCCGGGAGGTTGACGATCTGATGGCCCTGGGGGCCTGGGACCGGGCGGTGGAAGTGGTCCGCACGCTGCGGCAGCGGCATCCCAGGTCTGAGCAGGTAGCCGAGCTGACCCGACGGGTGTTGATTGCCCGCGACAAGGCCACTGCCGAAGAGCGGGCCCGGCTCATGTCGCAGGCCCAGGCGGCCACCAACCGTCGCGACTGGAGCGAAGCCTTGCGGCTGGTCGAGGCAGTCATCTCGCGTTTTCCGGGTTCGCCGGAGGCCCAGGAGCTGCGGCTCCAGCTCCCGACCCTGAGGGCCAACGCCGAGGTGCAGAAGCGTCAGCGGATGGAGAACCAGATTCGCGACCTGATCCGTCAGCAGCGGTTTGGGGAGGCGCTTCGGATTGCGACCGAGCTGGTGACGCAGTATCCGGAGTCGCCGCAGGCTCAGGTCCTGCGCGACCAGATCCCGCGGCTGGAGCAGAAGGCGGCCGAGTTGGCTCAGCTCCAGCCGTAAGCCGGCGTTCAGGTCTGGGCTTTTTGGGGCTCTTCCTCGGGCTCAGAGAGCCTAAACTCGGTTCGGTCGCCGTTGCCGCGGTGTCGGCCGCTGATTGCGTACTCGGTAGCTCGGACCTCGCGCAGGACCGTGACCTTGATCTCGCCGGGGAAGGTGGCGACCTCTTCCTCGATCTTGCGGGCCACGTCGCGAGCCAGCTTCACCGAAGACCGGTCATCCACCCGTTCGGCGTCGACGATCACCCGCACTTCCCGACCGGCCTCGATGGCGTACGCCTGTCGCACGCCCGGGAATGAGGTGGCGATGGCCTCCAGCTCCTGCAATCGCTTGATATAGCGTTCGATCGATTCCCGTCGGCTGCCGGGCCGGGCAGCGCTGATCGCGTCCGCGGCCGCCACCAGCGGCGTATACGGGTGCGTAGCAGCCACGTCTCCGTGATGTCCGAGTATGGCGTTGAGGACCGCAGGCGGCTCATTGAACCGGCGCGCATACTCATAGCCAACTTTGGTGTGACTGCCTTCCGCCTCATGATCCAGGGCCTTGCCCAGGTCATGGAGCAAGCCGCATCGTCGAGCCAGAACCCCATCCAGCCCCAGTTCGTCGGCCATCAGGCCGCAGAGGTAGGCCACTTCGATGCTGTGCTTGAGCACGTTCTGCCCGTAGCTGGTGCGGAAGTGCAGCCGCCCCAACACGTCGAGGATCTTCTTGTGCACGCCGGTGACGTTGGCTTCGGCCGCGGCCTCCCGGCCCGCGACCACCACCCGCTCCTCGACCTCCTTGGTGACCTCCGCGACCACCTCCTCGATCCGGGTCGGGTGGATTCGGCCGTCACGGATCAGCCGATCCAGGGCCAGTCGCGCGATTTCCTTGCGGACCGGATCGAAGCAGGACACCTGAACGATCCCGGGCGTGTCATCGACGATGACGGTTACGCCGGTGGCCTTCTCGAAGGCGCGGATATTGCGCCCCTCGCGTCCGATAACCCGCCCTTTCATCTCGTCAGACGGGACGTCGACCGTCGCCACCACGGTCTCGCAGGTGTGCTCGGCGGCATAGCGTTGAATGGCGGAGACGACGATGTAGCGGGCCTTCTCGCGGGCGTTATCCTCGGCGTTGCTGATGATCCGCTCGACAAGCTGACCCGCTTCCTTCTCCACCTCGCGTTCGATCTGCCGCAGACAGAGGGCCTTGGCCTGCTCGGGCGTCAAGCGGGCGATTCGCAGCAGCTCGGCCCGCTGCTGGGCCAACAGGCCGTCTATTTGGGCCGATTTCTCGGCCAAAGCTCGGGCTTCCTCGGCCAGGCGGGCCTGCTCGGCCTCCAGCTTGCGCTCCTTGGTCGCAAGCACGTCCTCCTTCTTGACCAGCGTATCTTCACGTTTGTCAAGGCGTTTTTCCGCGGCCCGAAGCTCGTTGCGGGTTTCGGCGGTCTCCTGCTCGAAGCGCTCCATGGCCTCCAGGGCCATTTTCTGGGCTTCGACCTCTGCCGCCTTCAGCCTGGCGGCCGCCTTCTCCTCCGCCTCCGCCAGTATCCGCTGGGCCTCAGCCTGACGAGCAGCTCGCTCGCGGCGGCCGAAAATCAACAGAAAAGCCAGAACCAGCGCCCCCCCGGCCGCAGCATACACCAACGGGCCAATTATCTGCTCGGTGCTCGGCCCGGCCAGAACGAAATGTTGAAATAGCATGTGTCATCCGCCTTCTCAGCTCAAAGGCGGGGCGTTAACAGCGCGCCCCACTGACGCGGGCGCGATGACAACACGCTCCCGGCAGAACCCTCAACCGCCTTTCACAGGCGACGCTCCTGGTCCACCGGGTCTATAGTGCGCAGTGATCCGTCCAGTCGGTCACGCAGGGACGGGGGGATGATAAACCTATGATGATCCGGCCCGCGTCGTCGCCGATCGGTCGGGTAACCACCAACACTCACGGCGTGGCTCACCGTCGCTCTGATGCAATACAAGCCCTGGCCGCTTAACCAAACTGTCGTCGTCGCGCCAGTTTGGGAAACGCGCGCTACCATCGTCGCCCTTCAAACCTGAACTTCCACAACTACCTAATTATATCGCCCGGCACGGGGGACGCCACCCCGCCGGCAAAAGGCTATTTCGGCCCGCAGCGGCCCGCGGATGGCGCCCGGGACGGGCCGGTGCCCCGCCTCCAGCCCGTCCGCACCGCCGCCTGGCGTCCTCGGTCCGCCCGCATTTCCAATTCTTGCGGGTTCACCCGGGTAGGACTACCATTTACCGGGAGCTGGCCCGACCATCTGGAGGCTGCGCCTGTCGATGGATCCCTCAGATCGTGATACGCCCGGCCGTAGCCCCTCGGTATATTGGGTAATTGCGGCCCTGTTAGCGGTCATAGCGGCCGGCCTGTGGCTTCGCCCGACCGCTCCATGCGTCCCGACCGCCTTGGCCCAGGTTCAACCTGCGCTGGCCGGCGGCCGCGGGGTGTTCGCCTTCAGCGGTCCAATTGACCGCGATCGATACGGGCTCTTCATGTTGGACATTGACCAAGGAACCATCTGGTGCTATGCCCTGGACAACGTCGACGGGACCAGCAAGATGCGCCTAGTCGCAGCCCGCACTTGGATTTACGACCGCTATTTGCAGGACTTCAACTGTGCGGCGCCCGACTTTCGCGCCGTTCAGAAACTGGTCGGTCAGCAACGGGCGGCGGCCGCCCCCGCAGGTCTTGAGGAGTCCGCCCAACCGGGCCCACAGGCTAAGCCGGAGGCGCAACCCAAGCCGAACTGACCGCCCGCTAACCTGGCAGGAGCGCGATATGCCTACTAAACCTTTTTATTCGCTCGATGAGGTATGCTCCCGGCTCGGTAAAACCTCCGACCAGATCAAGGCCATGGTCCGCGACGGCCTGCTGCGGGAGTTCCGCGACGCCGGAAAGATATTCTTCAAGGCCGACGATATTGAGCGGCTCCTGGCTGCCAGCGCCAAACCCGAGCCCGCGTTGGAAGACACTGGCGAGATACTGCTCGAACCGGTCGCGGAGCCCGCCCCCGCCGCCAAACTGCCCGGCCAGGATGTTTCAAGCCTGACCGGTACCGCCGGAGGAACGAGCATCATTGGTCTCGAACCGTTGCCGGAGGAAGAAGAGACCCAAAAGGGCGACACCGCCGTCGTGCCCAAAGGCATCGGCGTGCTGGCCGAAGACGAGGTCGAGATCGATACTGACCCAATGGCCAAAACCGCGATCACCACGGGGGCGATCGACGATCAGGTGTCTCTGGAAGGAGCCGGCAGCGGGTCGGGGCTGCTGGACCTGGCTCGTGAGGCGGACGACACGGCGTTAGGAGCTGACCTGCTGGACGAGATTTACCCCGGCGAGGAAGAGGCGGCCGCGGCCAAGCCGGAGCCGGCGGCGGCTCCGGCGGTGCAGGAGGCTGCCGCTGAGGCGCCGGCAGCCGCTGAGCCAGTCTTGCAGGAAGCCCAACCGGTGGAAGCCCCGGCACCGATGCCCGCAGGGCCTGCCGATCCGTCCGAAGGGCTGTTTACCGGACTGCTGGTGGGCGGGCTGGTGACCATGGCCTTCGCGGCCACGATCGTCGCCTCAGTCATCCAGGGCTACCTGCCCGACTTCGGACGGTATCTGGGCGACGGATCGACTTTCTATTTCTTCCTTTGCGGGGCACTGTTGACCGCGGTAATCGGCCTGGGCGCAGGCTGGTTCATCGGAAAAGCCTTTCTGCCCGGTCGACGATAGCCTTCGAGCCGGGGAGGTCGGCATGTCGGCGTTGCGGATCCTGCTTTGGGTGAGCGCGGCGGCCGTCATGGCCCCCGGCTGTGGGCCGACCCCCCAGCAACGTGACCAGGAGGTCCGCCTGCATAAGGCGGAGGAAGAACGGAACTCGCTTCGGCGCCGCCTGAGCGATGAGCAAACTCGAGCGGCCGCCCAGCAGGAGCGTCTGGTCGCAGTCGAGGCGGAACTGAAGGCGGCCCGGGCCCAGGTGGCCGCCCTCACCGAGCAAGTGGACAAGTTGACCCAACGCAATCGCGAACTCCAGGCACCGCTGGAGGAGCTGAAGCGTCGGGAGTTGAAGCGCCCGCAGGTTCCCGCGTCGCCCCTGCCCGAGAAGTCCGACGCGGCCTTGGCCGCCTTGGCGGCCAAGCTCACCGACCGCATGTGGTATGACCGCGGCCGGGGGGCGGTTAGTTTTGCCAACGATCGGCTTTTTGACTCCGGCAGCGACGTGGTTCGCACCGACGCCCTGGCGGCCTTGCGCGAGCTGGCCGGAATCCTGGCCGCAGGCGAGCTTGCGGACTTCGAGGTCATTGTGGTCGGGCACACGGATTCCAGCCCGATCACCAAGCCGGAGACGCTGGCCAAGCATCCGAGCAACTGGCACCTGGCCGCCCATCGCGCGATTGCCGTCAAGGATGTGCTGGTCGGGGCCGGACTGCCGGCTGGCCGCGTCGGCATCATGGGTTACGCCGACAACCGCCCGGTCAGCGACAACCCGGCCCAGAACCGGCGAGTCGAGATCTTCGTGGTGCCCAAGGGAGTTCCCCAGCCCTTCGAGCCGGTGCGCCCGACGGGCAAGTGATGCACGATTCGCACGCGGCCCCAAATCGCTTGGCCGGGTCAACCGCAGGCGGACCGATGGCGGCCGGCGGGGCCGGACTTGGTGCGCCGCCCGGCCTGCGGCTATCATCCGCCGCATGTCCGCGGCCCGCAGCGTCGTCTCCTCGGCCAAGCTGATCGCGGTCTGCACGCTGATTTCCCGGGTCAGCGGACTGGTGCGTGACGTTCTGCTGGCTCAGGCTTTCGGGCTGGGCTGGGTGCAGGACGCCTTCTCCTACGCGTTTCAGTTTCCCAACCTGTTTCGGCGGCTGTTCGGCGAAGGGGCCATGGCCCCGGTCTTCGTACCGACCTTCACGCGCACGCTTGAAAACGAGGGCTCGGAGTCGGCCTGGCGCCTGCTGGCTCGCACGCTGGCGCTGATGACGGTTGCTCTGGTGGCAGTGATTATCGCGATCTGGCTGATAATCGCGACGATCTGGCTGCTGTGGCCCGGGGATCCGCAGAAAGAAGCCGCCCGGCGGCTGCTCCTGTCGCTGACCGCACTGATGTTGCCATTCATGTTGTTCATCTGCGTGCTGGCGCTGCTGTCGAGCATTCTGAATTGTGTGGGCAGCTTCGTGCCGGCCGCTCTGGCACCGGTGCTGCTCAACCTGGTCATGATTGGCGGGATCGCGGGGCTGGGCCCGCTGCTATACCCCGGTCAGCCGCAGCGTCAGGTCTACGTGGTGGGGGCCACGGTCGTTTTGGCCGGCATCCTCCAGATAGCTTTCATCCTCCCCGCTCTGCGGGCCAACCGGGTCAAGCTCGGCTGGCAGTTTCAGCCGCGGGACCCGACCGTGCAACGCATGCTCCGCTTGCTCGGACCGGTGGCCCTGGGCCAGGGCGTGCTGGCTTTCGGCGTATTCCTGGACGCCCAGGTCTGCGCCATGCTGACCCACGTGCAGGGCACGCCGCCGACCGCGACCGTCCTGGGCTGGACATTCCATTACCCGTTGCAAGAGGGGGCCCTCTCGGCCATCACTTACGCCCAGCGGTTGTACCAATTTCCGCTGGGCGTTCTGGTCATCTCGCTGGCCACGGCCGCTTTGCCGGCCTTCGCCCGGCTGGCGACCCGTCAAGAGTGGCCGGCTTGGGCCGCGCAGGTGCGCCAATCCCTGCGGCTGGCCGTGTTCGAGGGGATTCTGACCGGGACCATGATGGTCATGCTGGCAGCGCCGATCGTGAGTCTACTCTTCGAGCGCGGCCGCTTTACGCCGGAGCATACGCTTCGGACGGCTCATGTGGTGGTCTACTACGGCTTCGGGCTGTGGGCGTTCTGCGCCCAGCACATCGTGCTGCGAGCCTTTTACAGCCTGGGCGACGTGCGGACCCCACTGGTGATCACCGCCGGGCTTCTGCCGCTCAACGTGGCCCTGAACCTCGGGCTGATCTGGGTGGAAGGGATTCGAGAGGCGGCCTTCGCCATCAGTTCCGGCCTGACATCCGCCTTGTCGGTTCTGATCGGCCTGTACCTGCTACAAGGCCGCGTTCGGGTCCGTCTGATGGATCGGACGGCCTGGCTGGCTATGGGGCGGATGCTGCTGGATGCCGCTCTGACCGGGCTGGTGCTCTGGCTGGCAACCCCCCGGTGCCAGGGTCTGGCCGCGAGTGCAGGCGGCGGCCTGTTGGGCCGGGCGGTCGAAACCCTCGGACTGCTGGCCATCGGCAGCGGGGTGTTCGTAGGAGCGGCCTGGGCCCTGCGGCTGGAGGAAGTCGGGCTGCTGCTGACGCGTCGGCGGACCGGCTGAGATCACTGCTTGCCCATCGAACGAATGCGCTGGGCCTTGTCACAGATAGCAGTGATCCGCAGCCCGAAGTTCTCCGCGACCTTCACGCAGTGCCCATGAGCGATCATCTGGTTGTTGATCAACAGTTCCAGAGGATCGTCCACCGATTTGTCGAACTCCAGAATTGCTCCGACCGCCATGTCGCGCAGTGCGGCGATCGGCATCCGGCGTCGGGCCAGTTGGACGATGACCGGAACTCGAATACGAAGGATGCGGGCCAGGTCGGGCTCGGTGGCGGTCACCTTTGCGACATTTGCGGGTGTGGACTGAGGCTGCTCCGGAGCCTTAGCGACCGGAGCGACCTCGCCGACCAGCCCCTCGGCCTCGGCCAGCAGTGCATCGATTTCGGATCGGTCTACCAGCACGTTTCGCACGCGGTGCCGCACCGCCCCGTCTACTGACCCCATCGGCTTGTCGCCCGCGAAAGCTAAGCCCCGGCTGCCCAGCGGCACTCGTCGCCCGGAGGCCGGGCCCTCATACCGCAGCCGCTTCGACCATCAATTTGACGCCGGCGCCGGTCAGTCCTCAGCGGCCCACCAGCTCGAATTGCGGCTGCCACCGCTGGTACCACAGTTCCATCATCAGCAATGCCCAGAGGTGGTGTTCGTAGTTGGCACGTCCGGATAAATGGTAGCCGATGAGGTTTTCGAGCCACTCTGGTCGAAAGAGGCGGGTGGACAGACCGGCCTGGTCCAGCAACCGCTCCCGGAGAAATTCGCGCGGTTCTTGGCGAAACCACCTTCCGATCGGCACTCCGAAACCCATCTTCGGCCGGTGCAGGACCTCACGCGGCAGCCGGTCCCGGGCCCAATCCTTGAGAATGCGTTTGCCGCCCGTCAAACCGAGCTGCCAGGCCAGCGGCAGAGAACGTGCAAACGTTACCAGCTCGTGGTCGAGCATTGGAGCCCGGCATTCCAGGCCCCAGGCCATGGAGGCGATATCCACTTTGGTGAGCAAGTCATAGGGCAGATAACTTTGAAAATCGGTCTGCACAGCCCGACTGGCCGCCGGGCCAGCCGCGCTGTCATGCAGCGTGGTAAACCAGTCCGCCGGCTCATTCAGATCCAGCATGGCCGCAAACTCGTCACGGTAGGCCGCGGCCAGAACTTGGGGCGGAAAAACGTTGATCCAGGAGAGGTAGCGCATGGCCGGCCGGTCGGCCAAGGCAATTAGCAGGCGCCGGAAGCGACTGCTCAGGGTGCGAGGGCGGCCGTGGGGCAAAAGACTGCCGACCCCAACCAGCCCCCGGCGCAGGAATTGCGGAATCCAGTCCACCCCGGCAGCCAGCCGGGCGGCCCGGTAGCGGTCGTAACCGGCGAAGCATTCGTCGCCGCCGTCGCCGGTCAGGGCCACTGTGACCGCCTGTCGGGCCCAGCTTGATACGTACCAGGTCGGGATCGCCGAGGAGTCGGCGAAAGGCTCGTCGTAGTGCCAGGCCAGGCGATCGAGGATTTCCCGGGCCTGCGGCGTAACCCGGTGCTCGTGATGCTCGGTCTGGAAGCGTCGGGCGACCAACCGGGCGAACGCGGTCTCATCATACTGCGGGTCGGGAAACCCAACGGTGAAGGTTCTCAGCGGCGAGGCCCCCAGCTCGCGCATCAGCCCGACCACGATCGAAGAATCCATGCCGCCGGACAGGAACGCGCCGAGCGGAACATCTGCCACCAGACGCCGCTCGACTGCGGCTTTGAGCAACTGGCCGAGCCGGGCCTTGGCGTCGCGATAGCTGCCCTGGAAAGGCGGCGGGGCAAGCTCCCAGTAGCGGCGCGGCGTCCCGGTCGGCACTCGCCCGGCATCGATCGTCAGGTAGCAGGCCGGCGGCAGCTTGCAAAACCCCTCATAGATCGAATAGGGGGCCGGGACATACTGGAAAACCAGGTAGCGGTGCAGGGACTGGGGGTCAAGTCGCCGCGGAACCTCCGGAAGGGCCAGGATGGCCTTGGCCTCACTGGCGAAATACAGCCGGTCGTTGAAGATGGCGTAGCTGAGGGGCTTCTTGCCGAATCGGTCACGGGCCAGAAGCAGGCGGCCGCGATTC
>CAYZXK010000181.1:0-10292 GCA_964482395.1 uncultured Planctomycetales bacterium
GGGCCAGAAGCAGGCGGCCGCGATTCTGGTCCCAGATCGCCAGCGCGAACATGCCCCACAGCCGAGCCAGGCACCCCTCCCGGTGTTCCTCATAAAGGTGAACGATCACCTCGCTGTCGCAGCGGGTCGCGAAGGTATGTCCTTGCTGTCTCAGCTCCGCTCGCAGCTCGCGAAAGTTGTATATCTCTCCGTTAAAGACCAGCCAGACCGTGCGGTCTTCGTTGCTGATCGGCTGATGTCCCGCGGCCAGGTCGATGATCGACAGTCGGCGGAATGCCAAACCACATCGCCCCTGCGGGTCGAGGTAGAAGCCTTCGTCGTCCGGGCCGCGGTGAACGAGCTGCCTGGCCATGATCGGCAACCGATCCGACTCGACCCGGACTTGGGGCGACAGACTCAGAATGCCGGCAATTCCGCACATGGGGGACCGCCCGCCGGCCGTCAGCCATCCGCTCCGGCCCGGCAGTCGCGGCATTCTATATAAGAGTGCGCGATGTTGCGACGCTGGCGGAACGGACGGTGCTTGCGCTGCCCCCGGGAGTGGAAAACATCGCGGCTTTCTATGTCCCGCCGGCCGTCCGGTGAATCCCGTTCGCCAAGCGACGCAAGGCGCAGCGACCAACACGCCACCCAGTCAGCCATAGCGGCCGCAAACCCCACAGTCTTCTACCGGTCGCACGGGGGCCGGGTGCCACGCCACGTGGCCGAGTCGCGCACGTCGATTCAGCTCGCCGGGGCACGACCGTCAGCCGGCTGACACTGCGGACACAGGTGTGTGCTCCGCTGGGCAACGCGGATCCGAGCGATCGGAGTCCGGCACCGGGGGCAAGGCCGGCCGGCCCGGCCGTAGACCTGCAACCGCGTTTGCATTCGGCCGCCCGCGTAGGCCCAATCGAAGGAAGTGCCCTGGTAGGCGATCGCCTGACGCAGCACCTGCCGAATGGCCTGGTGCAGCCGTCGAACTTCCCGGCCGGTAAGCTGATCTGATCGGGTGGTCGGGTGCAGCCTGGCCCGGAACAGGACTTCGTCGGCATAAATGTTTCCCAGACCGGCGATCACCGACTGATCCAGCAGCAGCGGCTTGAGCTGCCGTCGATGTCGGCCCAGAAGCCGGCCCAGCACCGTCACGCTGAAGTCCGACTCCAGCGGCTCGGGGCCCAAAGCCGTCCCAAAGTCCTTGAGGTCGCGGACGTACCGGATGCGGCCGAACTTGCGCGGGTCGCAGAAGACCAGGCGCCGTCCGTTGTCCAACTCCCAGGCGGCCCGCACGTGCCGCCCGTCGAAGCCGACGGCGTCCGACCACTCCAGCCGTCCACTCATGCCCAGGTGCAGCAGCAGACCGCCCCGATCCAGATGCGCGAGGATGTACTTTGCCCGACGAGTCAGCCGAGTGATGGTCTGCCCGACAATCGCCCGGCGGAAACTGGCCACGCCCGGCCGCACCTGCTGCGGGCAGTAGGATGCAAAACCCACGATCCGCCGCCCTTCCAAATCGGGTCGGTAGCGCCGGACAATCGTCTCGACCTCCGGTAGCTCCGGCATGACCCACCATTGTAGCGGGGTTGACGGCCAAGTCGGGTTCCGCTTATAGGAACCGCCTGGGGCGGCTGGTCTTTCCGAAAGGCGGTTGTCATGTTAACTACTCGCGGTCGCCTGGTCCTGGGTGGATATGGTCTGTGCCTGCTGGTGTCGCTGCTGGCCTGCGAGCGGAGCCAGCCAACTACCAAGCCCCCGGATCAGAAGTCGGCGACGACTGCCTCCGCGCCGTCCTCCAGCCCGGCCGGCAGCGCGACTTCGCGTCCGCTGGGGCCACCGACCGGAACGTTCATTGACCGCGAAGATCCGCTGGACCTGCGGCTGCTGTGTTACAACGTGCTGTGGAACAGCATTTTCCCGGATGTTGACCGGGTGGGGGCCGAGAAGTTCGCCCGGCTGGTCGCCGCTCTGAATCCTGACGTGCTGGCATTGCAGGAGATCGGCGTACATCCCCGGGACCGCGACCGGCCAAAAGGCCGGGCAAAGTCGGCCGAGGATGTCCGCCAGCTTCTCGACACGGTAGCCGCCCTGCCGGACGGCAACCGCTGGCACGCGGTCGGCGGCGGCGATTGCGTGATCGCCAGCAAGTACCCGCTGAAACTGGCCGCCGACCAGCCCGACCCGCCCGGGGAACGCAAACTGGCCATGGCCCTGGTCGATCTGCCCGACGCCTACTTCGGCCCCGACCTCTACGTGATCAACACCCACTTTAAATGCTGCGACGGCCAGACCAACGACCCGCTGCGACAGAAACAGTCCGACGCCATCGCGGCCTGGATCCGCGACCTGACCACGCCCGGCGGGCAACTCGACCTGCCGGCAGGGACCGCGATCGTGATCGCCGGCGATCTGAACATCGTCGGCGGTTTCCAGCCAGTAAAAACGCTTTTAGAAGGCGATATCGTCGACAACGACCGCTACGGCGAAGACTGGCCGCCCGACTGGGACCGCACCCCCCTGGCCGACGCCCACCCGCTCCATAACCTGACCGGCCCGGAAGACTGGACTTGGCGGGACGACGAGCAACCCTACCCACCCGGGCGATTGGACTTCGTGCTATACGCAGACAGCGTCCTGGAAGCGGTCAAAAAGTTCGCGCTCAACACCACCGCCATGACCGATCAGGACCTGAAGGCGGCCGGCCTGAACCGATTCGACAGCGCCAAGGACGAGGTCGGTCGAAGCTACGACCATCTGCCACTGGTGGTCGACTTCCAGCTGGTGCCGGGAGCCGATTCAGTGCCGCTGGAATGAGCAGAAGACCGCAAGCCCCGACGGGCCCACCCCTCACGAGCAGTCCGGAGCATCCGGATGCAGAGGCTGGCCGGCCGGCTGCGGGGGACGCACCTTCAGCACCGGCGGGGTGATCGAAACCTGATGTCCGGGCGCGACGCTGCTGGTGAGAAACACCGAGCCGCCTATGACCGCTCCGTCGCCGAGGTGGGTCTGCCCGCCCAACACGGTCGCGTTGGCGTAGATGGTCACGTGGTTGCCAACGGTGGGGTGCCGCTTGTACCCGCGGATCAGCCGGCCGCGTTCGTCCTTGGGGAACGACAACGCACCCAGCGTCACCCCCTGATAGAGCTTGACTCCCTCCCCAATTTCGGTGGTTTCCCCGACCACCACTCCGGTCCCGTGGTCGATGAAGAAGAAGTGCCCGATCTTGGCTCCGGGGTGAATGTCGATACCAGTTAGCTGGTGAGCATGCTCGGTCATGATCCGCGGTATCAGCGGCACCTCCATCTCGTACAGCTCGTGCGCATAGCGGTAGATGGTGATGGCCAGCAGGGCCGGGTAGGCCAGAATCACCTCGGCGACGCTGCTTGCCGCCGGATCCCCGTCGTAGGCGGCCTGGACATCATCGGCCAGCACCGCCCGCACCTCGGGAATGCGCTCGACCAGCCGGGTGGCGAGCTGGCAGGCCCGCTCGCGGCAGGCCTGACGTGCATCGGGCTGGATCGGCCCTTGCGACTCCTGCTCATGACACAGACATTGGGTGATCTCATCGGTCAGCAGCTCCCAAAGTCTGGGCAGCAGCTCCCCGACGTGAAAGCTGATGTTGTGGCGGGTCAGACCGCGTCGGCCGATATAGCCCGGGTAGGTCAACTCCATTAGCAAGTCGCAGATCTCGATGATCACCTTGCGGGAAGGCAGATGCTCCCGGTCGATGTGCTGGGTCCGCGAGTCGGAGAAGTAGCTCTGCACGATCCGGGACACCAGACGCGGAAGAGCCTCTCCCAGATGGGGCGACTTCATCGCCGGCCCTCCTTAAGTGTACGGCACAACCCGGCCCCGAGCGTCGGTGCAGACCACCTCGACCTGGTCCAGGCCGAAGTTCGGATCGGGCCGAATCGAGATCACTCGGCGGTGCCTGGTCTCCAGCTCGTGGATCAGGGCCCGCTTGCGGTTTTGCAGCAGATGGGCCACCTCGGGCGAGACGGTCACCTCGACCATGCGGATGTGCTCGCGGGTAACCGCCAATTGCAGCAGGCGGATGACGTCCAGGGTGACCGACTCGGCGGTCTTGACCAGCCCGGTGCCCCGGCAATGGTGGCAATCGCGATACACGCTGCGAGTCAGGCTGGCCCGCTGTCGCTGGCGGGTGATCTCAATCAGGCCGAAGGCGCTGGTCCGCAGCACCTTGGCCCGCTCCTTGTGTCGTTTTAGGTTCTCGATCAGTCGGCGCTCGATCTCCCGGCGGTGAGCTTCCTGCCGCATGTCAATGAAATCGCAGACGATCACCCCACCCAGGTCTCGCAGCCGTAGCTGCCGCGGAATCTCGTCCGCCGCCTCGCAGTTGATCTTGAACGCGGTGGTTTCCGCGTCCTCCTCCGAGCGGAACCGCCCGCTGTTGACGTCGATCGCCACCAGGGCTTCAGTCTGGTCGATCACCAGCGATCCGCCCGACTTGAGCGGGACGTGCCGGCTGTGCAACCGCTGCAACTCGGCCTCGATGCCGTACTTGTAGAATATGGGTTCCGGGTCGGTGTACAGGGTGACGATGTCCTGCGAGCGGGGGCTGAAGATGGACAAGAACTCGCGGGCCCGGACCATCACTTCCGGGTCATCCACCACGATCCGGCTGATATCGCTGGTGAAGACGTCCCGGATGGTGCGGATCACCAGGTCCGACTCGCGGTACAGTTCGGCCGGCGCCGGCTCGCTGGCCACCCGCTTCTCCACCGCCTTCCACAGCCGCATCAGGTAGGATAGGTCGTTTTGAAGCTCCCGTTTGGTCCGGTCGACGGCGGCCGTCCGGGCAATGAATCCCATCCCCTCCGGCAAATCCAGTTCGGCCAGCAGATTTCGCAGCTTCTCCCGAGCCGCCTCATCCTCAATCCGGCGAGATACCCCCAGCCGACGCATCCCGGGCATCATCACCAGGAACCGGCCGGGAATGCTCAGATAGGAGGAGAGAGTCGGCCCTTTGGTGCCAATGCCCTCCTTAGTGACCTGAACCAACACCTCCTGCCCGCGACGGAGGCAGCGCTGGATCGGCGGGCGGTTCCGCCGCGGCATCTTCCGCCCGACGTTCTCCGTCTGACCGCTCCCGTTGGGAAAATACTGCGGATGCAGATCGGAGATATGCAAGAATCCGTTCTTGCCCTGCCCGAAGTCGATGAACGCGGCCTGAATGCTCGGCTCCACATTGGTCACCACCCCCTTGTAGATGTTGCCCACGTGGTTCTCGGCCGCGGCCCGCTCGATGTATATCTCCTCCAGTCGCCCACCCTCCAGAACGGCAATCCGACACTCCTCCCGCTGGACGGTGTTGATGATCATTTCTCGCGGCTGGCGCGTAACCAGCGTGGCCGGAACCGTCTGCACCTCTTCAGGCTGCTCGGCCAGGGCAGCCGCTACCGGCTCGGCACCCTCCGGCCGGGGCGCACGTCGGCCGCGGCGACGCCCGCGCCCCTTCTCCCGGCCGCGGGCAACTTCGGCCACCGCTCCGTCGGTTCCAGCCGCCGCAGGCACCACTGCGGGATATGACTCCCTTTCAGGCACACCCTCTGCGGGCAGTTCCGCGACGGCCAAATCGCCTTCTTCCCGTTCCGACTTCTCTACCTCGGCTTTGGCCGACTCGACATCTTCCAGCCACGCAATCCGGGCTTCGTCCTCGCTCCCAACCAGGCCGGTCGCCTCCAGGCCCGGCTCAATCGCCTCCTCTGCCCGGGTCAGCGTAGGTTTGTCCCCAGCCCGCGCAGGTCGCCCCGCCATTGCCGCTGTCGAACCCCCACCCGCCTTTGGGGATACAGCACCAGCGGCCAACCGTTGCTGTCGACGTTTCCGGCGCAATCGCCGACGCTGACTCCGACTCAGCCGAACCCCCTCCCGGGGCTGGGTGGCTTCGGCAGTTGCGGCGACGGGGGGCCGGGTAGTGGGCGGCGGCAACTCGGCGGCCGCGACTCTCCCCCGGGCTTGAGCGATAATCTCGGCCGGCGGAGCCTCGGTCTCCGCAGCGGGGGCCGGCGCTGGGCTCTGGCCGGCGGCCCGCGCCGCCGGCGCGACTGGGGCAAATGGAGGAGCGGCTACCGGCGGAAACCGGATCACGATCGCCTCGCCGGTCTCCTCCACCTTGGCCGCCGGCGACAGCGGCTCGACTACCCGTCGGACGGCCGGCGGCCTGGCTTCCGCCTCCGCCGCCACCATCTGGGCAGTTTCAACCGGGGCAGCCTCGGTTTTCGACGTTCTGCGAGCAGCCGAACGCCGGCGCTTAGTTCCGGTCTGCGCAGGTACTTCCTGCTGCACAGACTCGACCGTCGGGGCGACCTCGGCAGACTCCACGGCGGGCGTGACCGTGTCGGGCTCCGAGGGTTTCTCCGCCGTCTTCCGCCGGACGACCTTCTTTCTTCCGCTGGCCGCTCGTGTGGAGCGGGTGGTCTTGGTTGAGCTAGTCTTCCTGGTTGCCAAGGCAGTTCCTTTCGTCCTCCGCCGGGCCGAATTTGGGCCCAGACAGTTCGATGTCCCATTCGGTCTCAGCCCGCCGCAAAAGGTGATCGTAGACCTCGGCCGGCAGGCCCAACACCGCGGTCAACTCAAACGGTCGCGCGCTGCGCTGCCCCCGACAGGCCAACACCATCCGCAAGCGGCGACCATTCACACGCAGGTCCTCAACGTAGGGTCGGATATCGACCGGCCGGGGCGGCCGGTCAGGGCCATGCTGGCGTTGCACTATCAGGGTCGAAGCCGACCGCAGTCGCTCAATTCGCTCGCGGACCGCCGGCACCGCCTCGGGCTCCAGATCCAGCTCATAGACCACCCGCCAGGCCTGCGGGACGGCCCGGGCCGGGAGCACGAGCACCCGCTGGAGTCGGTAGCCACCGGGCAACTGTCGCCTCAAGCTGTCGAACAAGTCGGACGCCGGGCAAAGCCGGTTCAGGTCCACCAGCAGGAGGTGGTGGTCCGCCGCCACTCCCAGGTTCCGCGGCAGCGGCACGATCAGCCGCGGCTTGGGGTTGAATCCGGTCGAGTAGGCCAGCGGCCAGCCGGCCCTCACCAGAGCCCGCCTGATCAACCGCATTTCATCATGGTGGGAGAGGAACCGCAGATCGCCGTCCACCGCCAGTTCGATGGCCACTCGCGTCCGGGCCGGTCGCGCCTCGGCCGGCATGCCGGCGTGCAAAGCCTGTTCCCGAGCGATCACGGCTCCTCCTCCGGACTGATATGGCGAGCCTCATCCCGCAGGAAGTTGAGCACCTGTCGGTCGGAGTCGAAACGGAGCACCTTCCGGGCGGTCGCCTTGCACTGCTCGATGCTGACGGCTCTGATCACCCGCTTGATGACCGGGATATCCTTGGGAGCCATCGACAGCCGCCGCAGTCCCAGACCCAGCAGGAGCTGGCAGTACAGCGGGGAGCCGGCCATCTCGCCGCAGAGATTCACCGGTACCCTTCGTCCGGCCGCCCGGACCACCTGATGAATCAGCTTGAGCACGGCGGGATTGTGGGATGAGAAGAGGTGGGCTACCCGTTCGTTCCCCCGGTCGACCGCCAGGGTGTACTGGGTAAGATCGTTGGTGCCGATGCTCAGGAAGTCGGCCTCGCGGGCGAAAGCCGAGGCCAGGAGAGCGGCGGCCGGAGTTTCCACCATCATCCCTACTTTCAGGTCTCTCCGGAAGGCGAACCCCTCCTCCTCCAGATCCTCCATCACGTCCGCCATGATGGCCTTCGCCTGTCGCAACTCCATCACGGTGGCGATCATGGGGAACATGATCCGCAGATCCCCGTCGGTCGAGGCCCGCACGATCGCCCGCAGATGAGTTTTGAACATGTCCAGATGCAGCAGGCAGTACCGCAAAGAGCGCAGTCCCAGCACCGGGTTGTGGTCATGCTGGGCCGCCATGGAGGCCGAGAGCTTGTCGGCCCCCAGGTCAAGGGTCCGGATTACGACCGGCTTGCCGTCGCAGGCCCGAACCACCTCGCGAAAGGCCTCGTACTGCTGTTCCTCCGTCGGGTGTCGCGGGCTGGAAAGGAAGAGCAGTTCGGTACGGTACAGCCCGATGCCCTCCGCTCCGCACTCCAGAGCCTGGTAAACCTCTTCGGGCACCTCGATGTTGGCCAGCAGCTCGATGCGGACGCCATCCCGGGTGACTGCCGGCTGGTCCCGCAGCCGCCGCAACCGGCTCTCCATCCGCTGATGTTCGAGCTGGCTGGCCCGGTAGCGGCTGATCGTCTCCGGGTCGGGATTGACCACCACGATGCCATTGGTGCCGTCGACGATGACGGTCTCGCCGCCGGAGACTTCGGCAGTGATGTCGCTCAGAGCCACCACGGCCGGAATGCCGAGCATGCGGGCGATGATGGCGGTGTGCGAGGTCTGCCCCCCGACATTGATGGCGAAGGCTAGAATGTGACGCCGATCCAGCGAGACCGCCTGGGAAGGACTAATCTCGTGAGCCACGATCACCACCGGCTCGGTGAGGCGGGCCAGGTCCTGACGGGCCCGCCCGAGAATGTGCCGCAGAACCCGCCGCTCGATGTCGTAGAGATCGCGCACCCGCTCTTTCAAATACGGATCGGCGACGTTGCGGAACAGGCGCTGCCGCTCATTCATCACCTGACCGAAGGCGAAGGCGGCGCTGTAGTGTCGCTTCTCTATCAGCCCCACCACGCTGTCGCGCAGCTTGGGATCGCAGATGAACTGCTCATGGAAGGCGAAGATGACCGCGGTCTTGTCGCCCAGCTTGCGGGCCGCAGCGGCCCGCAGCTCGCTGACCTCCTGACGCGAGGTCTCCAGGGCCGCATCCAGGGTCTGGACCTGAGCGGCTACCTGCGACGGATCGATCGTCCGGTGCGGAATGCGGTATTCTTCAACGTCCAGCACTAGCGCCGGACCGATCGCCACCCCGGGCGAGGCGTTGATGCCTTTCTTGGTAATCATGAGCCGCGGTACCCGCGGCGCCGCGGGCCGCACCGCGGTGCGGCCGCGTCATGCCGTCGTCCTTGCTGCTCGGCCGGCCCTCCGAGGCACTCGGCTCGGGCCGGCGTGAGGCTGAGCCCGCCGCCCCGGCAACCGGCCAGCCGGGCTACATTTCGCCAAAACCCGATTCGACCAGGCCGATCAGCGCTTCGACCAGTTCCTTCGCGTCCACGCCCTCGGCCACTACACGTACCTTCGAACCCTGCGTGGCCACCAGCATCAGCATCTCCATCGGGCTGCGACCGTCCGCCCGACGATCCTCGCAATGCACCGTGACCCCGGCCTTGAACCGCTGGGCCAAGTCCACAAACTGCATGATCGGGCGGAAATGAAGGCCCTCCCGGTTGGGGATGATGACTTCTCGTTCGACCGTCACGCCGGTTCGTCCATGCCAAAGCTTAATTCCAGGCCGGCCGGTGGTCTGGGCCCAGTCGACCGACACGCTAAACCACCGGTGCCTTCTGGTCGGCCTCGCTCAGCAGGTCATAGATCTTGTCTACGCAATCCGCCTGCCGCAGGAACTTCCGGAACTGCTCCTGCTGCAAGTGCCGGAAAATCAGGTCCATGGCCCGCAGGTGCATCTCCGGTTGCTCAGCCGGGCTGACCACCAGGAACACGCTGTACACCGGCTGCCCGTCCAGCGAGGCGAAATCCACCCCCCGGCTGCTGCGTCCCACCGAAGCCACGATCCGCGACAGACCCTCCACCTTCGCGTGTGGCACCGCCACCCCCTTGCCGAAACCCGTGGTCCCCCGCGTCCGCTCGCGGGTCACGATCGAACGCACCAGGCTCTCCACCACGGACTGCTCGATCAGCTTGGCCGAAGCCAGCACCTCCACCAGCTCGCGGATCACTCCGTTCCGATCGGTAGACTCCAGCTCAGCGATGATTGATCTTCGGTCGATCAGATCAAGCAGCTTCATGACGGACTCCGGCCGGGCCGCCCGATCCTTCAGTCGCTCGGTCCCCGCTCTGCGGCCCGCGGAGGGTGCTTGCGATTGCGATGTCTTTCCTTGTACCGTCGTAGCTGTTCCTCGATCTTATCGACCAGCAGGTCGACCGCCGCGTAGGCGTCCACATGCTGCTCACTGGCCACGAACGGCTGGGCTCCGGCCGAGTGGACGATCATCTCCACCGTATGCACCCCGTCCTTGCCCTCCACGATTACCTCGATCGATTGTATCCGGTCGAGGAAGCGCGGCAGGCGTTCCGCCTTCTGTCGACAATAATCCCGCAGGGCGTCGCTGACGCCCATGTGCCGACCGGTCACGGTAACCTGCATGGCACCCTCTCTTTGAGGCTGCCGGGCCGCCCGAAGCACATTGTACGCCCCGACC
>CAYZXK010000182.1:0-40462 GCA_964482395.1 uncultured Planctomycetales bacterium
GCGGGTCGGTGTCGTCGCGAACGAAGACATACTCGATGAACCCGCCGCGGAAGAAAGCGTTACAGGCCGCGTTCAGGCCGCTCTGCCCGCCGGTGGCCAACTCTTGAAACGGCACGTCACCCAGAGCGCAGTCGCAGCCACTGCCCTGGACGTCACTGGCCACTCGTCGGCCAGACCCCGAGCCCAAGGCCGTCGAGCCGGCCAGGCGATCGTTTTCGTCCACGTAGTAGAACGCGTCTTGGGCACAGTTGGCATCGCCGGCCAACTGACCGGTCGGCTGACAGGGGGCCGGATTGTTGCGGCTGATCTTCAATGCCAGGCCCTCGGCGGTCGAGCCGGGGTTGTGGAACAGGATCAGGTCGGGTACGGGAACCTGCGCTCCGGCACTGGAAAAGAACGAATCGTAGCTCGGAGTAGCACCCTGGGCCGGTGCGATGGCGGAAGCCAGGTTGCCGCCCGACGCGCCCCCCGCCGTCCGGAATCGTCCACCCCGGTGGATGTAGTAGAGCGCCGGGCCGGTGATGCAGTAGTTGCCCACGGCGACCGACTGGCCGGCCCGCACCGACGTGTAGCCGAATGAGGTGTACAACCCGATATCGTCCTCGCACACCGCGCCGGTCGGATAAGTGTCGCTGTTGACGTAGGCGATAAGGATCAGGAAGTAGTGAACATAGTCCGGCGACTGGTTGCGCATGGAGATCCGGACCAGCTTCTGGGGCTGGGAGAGAGTACAGGGATCCTGGAAACCGCCCGATCCGGCGGTAGCCAGCCCTCCGGTTTGGCGCCCGGTGACCACGGTCCCGGTGGTGGTTTGTCCGCCGACCCATTGGTAGGGGCTGCCGCCTAGATAGTCAAAAAGGCTGCTCACTCCCCCGCAACCGCCGGCCAGTGCGGTTAGCGACGCAACCAAAGTGATCCGCAGGGCCATCAGGCCGACTTTGAAGCTCGTCACCGTAAGCACTCCCGTCGCGCGGCCAGGCTCGAACCACCGGCAGGGTCTCCGTCAGGCCGCAATCAACCCTCGACGTCTGCGGGCACCACCGGGGCCCAACGCCCGCGACTGGTCGCCGCAAAGGCCCGGACCAACTGCCTCTTGGGCACTATATACGGGTGCCGGGTTTCCGACAAGCCACGGGGCGGCCACCCGCGGGCCTGAAACGGCGGTTTGCGTCCGCGGCCGGTTTGGCGCACACTGAGCGATTGGAGCGTGCGAAGTTATGACTAGCAGACCGAACGGCATCCCCAGGTCGCGGGTCCTGATCGCGGACGACAACCCGCAGATCCTTGAGTTGCTCGAAGCATACCTGGAGCCGCTGGACGTGGAAGTTCGGCTGGCTGCGGATGGCGAAGCTACGCTGGCGGCAATCGATCGGGAACAACCGGACCTGATTCTGCTGGACATCATGATGCCCAAGCGGAGCGGCTTCGAGGTCTGCCGGGCAGTCAAGGACGATCCACGTTATCGGGACATTCCGATCATCATGGTGACCGCCCTGAATGAACTGGGGGACATGGAGCGGGCACGCGAATGCGGGGCCGACGACTTCCTCAGCAAGCCGGTCAACAAGATCGAGCTGCTGGCCCGCGTGCAGAACCTACTCAAGCTGCGCCACCTCAAGAAACTGGCCGGCGGGCGGCCGCCCCAACCACCCAATCGCTGACCGGAGCTTGATGCAGCTTGCCCGGCGGCGACCACCCCTCCCCCCAACACTGCGGCACCATCGCGACTCAGCCGGACCCCGGCTCGTCCGATGACAACTGCGAAAGGTCTTCCTCCACTCCGGGGGCGCCCTTGGCGCGACGCCGGGAAGCCTTGCGCCCGGCGTCCGAACCGCCGGCCGACCGCCGGGTGCTTGGGGGGCGGCGACCGGCCGCGACGTCTTCATCGAAGGCCCGCTTCTGCCGCAGTATGTGGTGATAGTGCTGTCCGAAACGGTGGGCTTCATCGCGGATGCGCTGGAGCAGGCACAAACCCGGATCGTTGCGGGGCAACTTCAGCGGCCGCGACCGGGCCTGCACATAGATCAGCTCCTGACGTTTGGCCAGCGAGACAACCATGGCGGGCTTGACCGCCCGCCCGCCTTCGACCTCGATCGCCGCCTGCATCCGGTCGAAGGCCTCCAGGGCAGCGTGCAACTGTCCCAGTCCGCCGTCGATCAGGATGATGTCTGGATATAGCTCTTCGGCAATGGCCGCGTACCGGTAGCGCCGGGCGATTACCTCGCGAATCATGGCGTAGTCGTCGACCCCGCCCACCGACTTGATCCTGAATCGCCGATAGCCACTCTTGAAGGGCTTGCCGTCGATGAAGCAAACCAGGGAGCCGACCGAGGCTTCGCCGTGCAGGGTGGCGATGTCCAGGCCCTCCAGGATTCGCGGCTGAGCCGGCAAGTCGAGCAAGGTTTGCAGCCGGGCCAGACCGGCAGCGGGATCGACGAAAAACACCTCCGGCTGCACGTCCTGCTCCACCTGCCCGCTCAGCGAAAGCGATTGGATGGCCCGGATCCGGTCGCGGATGACCGCCGCGTCTTCGTAACGCTGAGCCGCGGCCGCCTGCTCCATCTCGCGCTGCAACTGTCGCAGCAGCACGCTCCGTTTGGAACTCAGCAGCTTGCGAAGCCGGCGGATGTCGGCGGCGTAAGCTTCCCGGCTGATCAGGTCGGCGCAGGGCGCACTGCACTGGTCGATGGCGTGAAGCAGGCAGGGGCGGAAGAAACGCCGCTTGGGGTCATCGGCCCGAATCTCCAGCTCGCAGGTCCGGAACTTGAACACCTTTTGCAGGGCGTTGACCGCCTCCCGGGCCCCGGCCGGGTTGAGCAACGGGCCGTAAAGTTTGCTGCCCCGCGGCCGCGGTTTGCGGGTCACGTACACGGCCGGGAAGTCATCAGAGGTGGTGATCTCGATATAGGGGAATGACTTGTCGTCCTTCTGTCGCTCGTTGTAGGCGGGCTGGATGTCCTTGATCAGCCGGTTCTCCCGCAACAGGGCATCGACTTCTGTTTCGCACTCCAAGAAGTCGATGTCGTCAACCAAGGCGACCATATGGGCGATCCGCGGGCCGCGACTGGCCAGCAGATCGGCCGGGTCCTGGAAGTAACTGGCTACCCGACTGCGCAGATCAGCCGCCTTCCCCACATATAGCACCACCCCCTGCCGATCCTTCATCAGATAAACACCGGGGCCCTTGGGCAGCCGCGCGATCTTCTGGCGCAGACGGCCGATCCGGTCCTGGTCGCTTTCCGACATGACCTGAGATTATATGCCCCGCCGCACTCCGGCCGCTGCCAGGCCCTACAGGTTGGCCTTGTACCACTCGATCGACCGCCGCAGGCCCTCCGGGAACAGGATGCGCGGCTCATACCCGAGCACCTCGCGGGCGGCCGAGAGGTCGGCCAGGCTGTGCCGGACGTCGCCGGGCCGCGGAGGCTGGTACTCCGGCCTCAGATCCGTCCCCAGAAGTTGGTTGATCTCGGCCACGATCTGATTCAGAGTGGTTCGCTGGCCGCAGGCAATGTTGACCACCTCGCCGTGCAGCTCTTTGGCATTGGCGGCCAGCAGATTCGCCTCGACTACGTTCTCGATGAAGCAGAAATCGCGGGACTGCTCCCCGTCGCCGAAAATGACCGGCCGCTGGCCCCGGAGCATCCGACTTACGAAGGCCGGGATGACGGCCGCGTACATTCCCTTGGGGTCCTGCCGGGGGCCGAAGACGTTGAAGTACCGCAGCGAAATGGTTTGAAGGCCGTAGACGTGATACCAGCAGGCGCAATAATGCTCGCCGGCCAGCTTGCTGACCGCGTAGGGGCTGAGCGGCTCCGGCCTCATATCCACACTCTTGGGCAGGGTGGGCGTATCGCCGTAGGCGCTGCTGCTGGCCGAGTAGATGAAGCGCCGCACGCCGGCTTGCCGGGCGGCGATGAGCAGGTTCAAAGTGCCGGTGACGTTGATCTCGTTGGCCGGCCGCGGCTGCTCCACGCTGCGGGGCACGCTGGCCCGGGCCGCCAGGTGGAAGACCAGCTCCACACCCTGCATGCAGCGCTCGACCAGCGGGACGTCGCAGATGCTGCCCACCACCAGCTCGATCTTCCCGGCCAGGTGGGCCAGGTTCGCGCGTTTGCCGGTGCTCAGGTCATCCAGGACGCGGACCGCGTGGCCGACGGCCAGCAGCTTGTCGACCACGTGGCTGCCAATGAAACCCGCTCCGCCGGTTACCAGGCACAGACCCATAATCAGCCCTCGCGCAAGCGAAAAAACCGGACCGCGTTGGCCGTGGTGATCGCGGCCAGTTCCTCGGGGTCCTGTCCCCGAAGATCGGCTAGAAACCGGACCGTATGGACCAGAAAGGCCGGCTGGTTGGGACGGCTCCTTCGCACCGGCTCCGGCGAGAGGTAGGGCGCGTCGGTCTCGACCATGATTCGATCCTGGGGCAGGAAGCGCGCCGTGGCCTGAATGGTCTGAGCATTCTTGAAAGTCACCACGCCGGTGAGGGAGAAGTACGCTTCCTGCTCCAGCGCCTGCCGCGCCAGTGCCACATCTCCCGAAAAACAGTGGAAAACCACCCGCCCGCGCAGTTGCGGAAAACCGGTCAGCAGTTCGCAGACGCGAGCCTCAGACCGACGGGCGTGGATCACCACCGGCAGCCCCAGAGCGGTTGCCAGTTCGAGCTGGGCCCGAAAAGCCTGCTCCTGCCGGGCGGCGGGAGAGAAGTGGTAGTAAAAATCCAGCCCGGTTTCGCCCCACCCCACGAGCCGCGGCCCGAGGTCGGCGGGCAGTCCGACCCCGCGCAACAACTGCGCCATGGCCTCCAGCTCATCCGCCCAGCCCGGCCCGATCTGGTGCGGGTGCAGACCGGCGACCAGATACAGCTCCGGCCGACCGGCCATCAGCTCCAGGGCCTTCCGGGTGTCCGCCAGGTCGGTCGCCACGCAGATCACTCGATCCACGCCGACCTGTCGAGCCCGATCCAGCACCGCGTCCAGTCGGCTGGTCAGCTCCGGGCTGGTCAGATGGCAATGCGTGTCGATCAATCGCATGGCTGGAACAGGCCCCAGGCTGCCGGCAGATCACTCCACATTGGCGACCTGCTCCTTGATGCGGTCGATTGCGCTCTTTATCTCGATGATCTCGCGGGCGATCGCCACGTCGCCGGCCTTGGACCCCATGGTGTTGGCCTCGCGCAGCATCTCCTGAGCGATGAACTCCAGCTTGCGACCGGCCGGCACCGGCGACTGCATCAGGGCCCTGAACTGCTCCAGATGCCCCGCCAACCGGCTGACTTCCTCATTAAGATCGCTGCGCTCGGCGTAAACCGAAACCTCCTTCAGCAAATCCTCCTCGGCCAGACGCACATTGCTGTCAGCGATCAGCTCCTGCACCCGGGCCTTCAGCCGATCGCGATACTCGGCCACCACCGTCGGGGCCCGCTCGCGAATCACCGCCAAGCTCCGCCCGATCACCTCACACTGGGCAGCCAGGTCCGCGGCCAGAACCTGTCCCTCAGCCACTCGCATGACCAGCAGTCGATCCAGCGCCGAATTGATCAGCGCCGACAGCAACGACCAGCGCCGCCGCCGCTCCGACTCGTCCAGGTCCGGCAGTTGGGAGACCCCCGGCAGGGTCAGCAGCGTCGCCAAGTCGATGGTCACCCGGGGATCATCGCCCGCCGCGGCCCGCAACTGGTCCAGGTAAGCCCGCAGCACGACAACATTCAGCGGCAAAGGTGCCTGGGCCCCGGTACCGCGCACGTGCAACCTGACCGTGACGCTCCCACGGGTCAGCCGCTCATGCAGCAGCCGCTCTACTTCAGGCTCGAGGAATGCGAAATCCTCCGGCAGGTAGACTGCCGCCTTGAAGTACCGCTGATTGACGCTGCGGACCTCCAGGTGGAACAACTGACCGGCCTGCTCTAGCTGCGCCTCCCCGAAGCCGGTCATCGAACGGATCATGATTGGTAGCTCTTGGCCGTCCGGGGTCGAGTTGATGTTACCGCCGGCACCGGGTGGTCCCGCTGCCGCTGACCGTTCTCATCTCACGTTGAGCCCTGGTCCAACCGGTGCTCGCCCGGCGCGTCCTCCGACGCGGGCCGGGTAAATGCGTACGTGACCGCCCAGTAATCAGCGTCCGGGCTGGGAACCCAGGCACCGCCTCCGGTTGGCAGCCCCGGCCCGGGGCTTTGAGCGGGCGGCTGGCTCCCACCTGGGGGAACAGTGGGCATACCAGACGGGGTAGGCGTCGCACCCGCCGGAGTAAGGCCAGGTCCGGTCTCCACGAACACGTAGTTAAGCACCACGGTAAAAGCCAGGAGAAGAACTGCCCCGACGATTGTGACCCAGGTCAGTACGTCGCCGGTCTTGGCGCCGAAAGCAGAGGCACCTCCGCCGGCTCCGCCGAAAGCTCCGGCCAAGCCCACGCCCCGGCCCCTCTGGAGCAGGATGACAATCATCAGCAGGATGGCCAGGACGGCGAACAAGGTCGCCATGATGGTGTGATACCAGCTAGCCAGAATCATTGCCTTCCTCGATGTAAACGAGTCTGGAGGCGTCGCGGGCCCGCCCGCGATGCAAATTTTGGAGTTTAACGTTGTTAGGTCACTTTCGCCAGGGCGGCCCGTATTATCGCGAGGAAGGAGTCCGCCTTCAGGCTGGCTCCGCCAATCAACCCGCCGTCCACATCGGGCTGCCGCATAATATCGGCCGCATTCTGCGGTGTCACACTGCCGCCGTAGAGGATCCGTACTTCCTGGGAAACGTCGCCCACCAGCTCCCGTAACCTCGCCCGAAGGTGGGCATGAGCTTCCTGGGCCTGCTGGGGCGTGGCGTTGTGTCCAGTCCCAATCGCCCACACCGGCTCGTAAGCGATCACGAGATCCTCTGGTGTCTGCACTGAGACGCCGACCAATGCGGCAGTCAACTGGAAAGTCAGAACTTCGAGCGTGCTTTCCGACTTCCGTTCACTGAGCGTTTCACCGACGCAAACGATGGGCGTCAAGCCGGCCCGACGAGCGGCCTTGAGTTTCAGGTTTACCATGCGATCGTCTTCGAGATGCCCGATCGTGTGCCGTCGCTCACTATGTCCTATAATAACGTACTTGGCACCCGCTTCGGCAAGCATCGCTCCGGACAGTTCTCCAGTGAAAGCCCCGCTGGCCTCGTGGTAGAGGTTCTGAGCCCCCAGCCGCACCGGGCAGCCCCGCAGGGCTTCGTTCAGCGGGAACAGATAGACCGCCGGCGGACATACCAAAACCTCGACGCGCTGGGCGACGGCCGCATCCAAGCCTTCGCGTATCGCGCCGACCAGCGTCCGCGCACTTGGCAAGTCGAGGTTCATCTTCCAGTTGCCAGCTACCAGTGGACGTCGCACCTGGTTTCTCCGGTTTGGGGTATACCGTTTAGTCCAAGAGGGTAGAGCCTTGCAAGTTGTTCTGCTGAAATAGCTTAAGCTGCCAGCCCCAGCAGCCGTCATCTCCGAGTGGAGTCAACCCCGCGGGCTCAAACTCACGAAGCTTGTGGCGTCGGCGCCGTAGGCTCGACCTGATCGGCGCTCGGCTCGGCGGCGGGCTGCTCGCAGGTTTCTGCCACTCCACTAGACTGGGTCGACAGTTGGGACTCCCGATCAACCGTGCCAGCCACCATTTCAGCGAGCTGGGATTGCGAGGCGTCCGGCGTGTGACCGGGACCGCTCCCAACACCCTGAGCGCCGTCGGCGGGCAACTGGCCGGCCGAGAGACCCGCTTCGGCGGCAAGCTTCTCCTGTTCTGCCTTGGCCTTGGCCTCGGCTTCTCGCTGCTCCTCTTGCCGGATGACCTCCTCGCCACAGGCTTCGACGATCCGCTCAGCCAGCTCGGCATCGAGTTCCAGTTCCTTGACGAGGGGCTCGGGCCCTATCTCGTCGATGTCGGCAACCGACACGCAGCCGAAAGCTACCAACTTGTCCAGCAGGACATCATCGACACCGGGAACGCTTTTGAGGGTCTGTTCAAGTGTTTCAAGGTGTTTAGTGTATTCGGCGGGGGTTAGGATATCGATGTCCCAGCCGGTCAGCCGGGCCGCCAGGCGGACATTCTGTCCGCGTTTGCCGATGGCCAGCGAAAGCTGGTCCTCGGCAACTACCACTGTGGCCTTGACCAGCTCGAAGCAGAGGGCGATTTCCTGGACTTCGGCCGGTTTGAGCGCGTTCTGAATGAGGATCTGGCTGGACTCGTTCCAGCGGACGATGTCGATTTTCTCGCCGCCCAGCTCGTCAACGATGTTTTTGATGCGGCTGCCGCGGACACCGACGCAGGCTCCCACCGCGTCTACCTTGGAGTCGATGCTGGCGACGGCGACCTTGGTGCGGTAGCCGGCCTCACGGGCCAGCGCCCTGATCTCGATGATCTGCTCGGCAACCTCCGGCACTTCCAGCTCGAAGAGGCGTTCGATGAACTCGGGATGGGAGCGGGAAAGGATGATCTTCACCTGGTTGGGCTGCTCGCGGACCTCCAGGATCAACACGCGGATGCGTTCTCCGGGCTGGTGGGTTTCGCCGGGGATCTGCTCACTTCGGGGCAGGAAGCCTTCGGTGCGTCCGATGTTGACGATCAGGTTGCCGCCCTCGTTGCGGACGACGGTCCCGGTGACGATGGTTCCGCGGCGTTCGCTGAAATCCTCGTAGATACTGGTTCGCTCACGCTCCCGGGTTTTCTGAATGATCATCTGCTTGGCGGTCTGGGCGGCAATCCGGCCCAGAAGCTGGACGTCGACCGGCTGGCCGTTGGCGGTGGCCTGGAACTTCCCGGTGAGCAGGTCGAGCTTCACGCTGACCTGGGCTTCTTCGCCGTAGTTCTTGCGGATGGCGCTGACCATCGCAGCCTCGATGTCGGCGATCAGGGAATCCCGGTCGATATTCTTGTCCCGGGAGATGGCATCGATGATGCGGATCAAGTCAGGGTTCATGGTTCTCCGTCCGTCGGCAACAAAAACGGGCCGCACTTGCGACCCGTCGTGCCCGGCAGCCCAGGATCCCTACTGGCTGGTCGCTCTAGCGGCCGCTGACGCCCGGCCGGCCACCCTTCCGGGCCCCGGCTCCACCCGGGTCGAGCCCAAGGGTGGTGTTATTGTACCTTCACACCCGGCCAGTTGCCAGGGCCAGGAAACCGGCTGGACGTTCTGCGGCCGCCGATCGGTATTCCCCGCCCAGCCTCAGGAAGGTGCCTTCAAGACAGTGGCGCCCGCCACCTGCCGGGTTTGCGATCCGGCGGACTGGAGAGGTATGGGTCGATCCTCAGGCGGTTTGGGGCGGGCCTGCGAGCTACGGGCCTGCCGCCACCAGCGGTCGATGACTTCCTCCACGTCGGCGTCCGCGGTGCCGGTGCTCCAGAGTCGGAAGAAATCGACGTCGCCGCTGCGGGGCAAGCTGGGCGGCAGGTCGATGAGGGTGCGCATGGGCATCAAGACCGAGTCGCCAATGATGAAGCCTTCGCCGGGCTTCATGCTAGGCAGGAGGCTGATCAGGCTGCGGAACTGATCGCTGACCACCCGGGCGACATAATCCTGATCATCGGGATTGTTCATCCGCATCAGGACCATGGAGTTGCACTGACTGAGGATGGTCTCCGAGATTTCGCTGGGCCGCTGGGTGACCACCATGGCCGATACCCCGTACTTGCGACCCTCTTTGGCGACCTTCTCGACCGCCTCGCGGGCAAACATGGCCTGGCCACGGTCGCGGCGCGGGAGGTAGTTGTGGGCCTCTTCGAAGACCAGCACCACCGGCTGGCGGGTTTCGGGCGGAGACCAGAAGTTGAAGTCGAAGATCGCGCGGGTCAGGGCCGCGACGGTGACATCGACCACGTCGAAGGGCAGGCCGGAAAGGTCCACGATCGTGAGGTTTTTGCGGGCCCCCAGTCGCCCGAGCATCTGGCGGATCACCGCGGCCACGCTCCGGCTGAGCTGGCCGGGCGACAGGTCGGTGTGGAAGTACCGGGCCAGGTCGGGGTTGCGGCCGGCCTGCTCGAAGGGGCGCAGCAGGAAGTCATATCGCCGGTCGTTCATCCGGGTCTCGAGCTGGTTGACCAGGCCCAGCAGCCGGCCGAAGTAGGTGGCGTGGGGCACTTCGCCCTCGGCGTTGCCCTTGTTGAATTCCATCCGGCGGGTGAGGAGCATCCGTTCCTGCTCGGCCGGCGGAAGCTGACGGTACGGCAGGCGCGAGAAGGCGTAGTTCTCGGTGTTCACCACGAACCGGGCCTCGTTCATGTTCAGGGCGTAGGTCTTGAGCTGCTCGATCGGGTAGTAGACCGAGGTATCAATGGTGTATTCGGCCAGCAGGCCGAGTTCCTCGGCCGCCGGCCGCTTCAGCTTCTCCAGCGCCGATCGCAGAAACACCTTCTGGGCGTTGACATTCAGCGGGTCGCCGACGTCCAAAAAAAGCCGTTCGAACTCGCTGTACTGGAGCATCCAATAGGGCATGACCAGACTGCGGTCCGAAAGGTAGGTGACGTTGGGCAGCAACTGACCCTGCTGGTCGCTGAAGGCCGCCCGATATTCCCCGTGCATATCGAAGAGCACGATCTGGGTGTGCGGCAATCGCAGGGCCTCGTGGATGATTTTGGCGGTAGTGACGCTCTTGCCGCTGCCGCTGTTGCCCATCACCGCCACGTGCTTGGCGAAAAACTCCTTGCCCAAAGCCCGCACCTGGAAGTCGGTGTCGACGGCGAACCGTCCCAAGGGGAAGGCCTTCTGCTGCTGGCCCGGCCCTCCGGCCAGCTCGTTGAAGCACCCGAAGATCAGCTCGAAGTCCTCGTCGATCGCCAGACGCACCGGATCGCCCAGCGTGGGATATTCATTCACGCCCCGCGAGAACTGGTCGTTGCGGATGGTGCCCAGCAGTTGCACGGTCATGGTAATTCGACGGGGCTGGCTGGGGTCGGGGCCGGGTTCCAGGTCGCCCTGTACGCCGACCCGGGTGATGTACCCGATCAGCGTGCTGCGCCCCATCGGCAAGGTCACATAGGTTCCCAGCCGGCCGACGCGGTAGGTCGTACCGTGATATTCCAGGTGCAGGTCGGCCAGACCGATCTGCACCTCGACCGCGTCGCCACTGACCCCGATAACATGTCCGATTTTGAGCGGGTCCATAGTTTCAGCTCCGCCTGGGCAGCCTGCCTGTGGCCTTAATCGGGTAAATGGCCGGTCGGCATCAGCCGGCCGGCCGGCGGCCGGGTTTTGCCACCGGCGAAGTGGCTGGGGCGGAGATTATGAGCAGTCGCGGGCTGGCAGGCAGCTTTCGTGAGGGCCGGCCCGGATGAATAATGCTTGCCGGGAGTCGGTCAGGGCCGCCGGCCGGTTATCCGGAGCAGCCCAACCTCCAGCGGTTTGTCGTGTCCATGCAGATAGGAGCGCCTGTGGAAGCCGAACGCTCGACCCGAGCCACGCCGGCGGATGCCGACCTGGTCCACCAGGTCCGGGCCGGTCGACGGGAAGCCTTCGACGAGCTGGTCGAGCGCTACCAGCGACGGGCGACCGCGGTGGCCTACCGGCTGCTGGGCAATCTGCACGACGCTCTGGAAGTGTGTCAGGAGTCTTTTGTACGCGCCTATCGCAAGCTGGACAGCCTGCAAGACCCGGAAAGGTTCGGCCCGTGGCTGCTGACTATAGTTACCAACCTGTCGCTCAACTTCCGGCGGTCGCGCGGCCCGCGCCTGTCTTTCGAGGATTGCCTGGTGTCGGAGGATGGCTCGCGGGAAGAGCAGGTCTGCGACTGGCGGCATTCGGAGGACCGCCCCGGCGCGCGACTCTCGGCCCGGGAGCTGGAAGAGCGGATCATAGCGGGACTGGCCGCTCTGCCGCCCCAGCAGCGGGCGGCTCTGGTGCTGTTCAGCATCGAGCAGCTACCCCAGAAGGACGTGGCTCAGATTCTGGGTTGCAGCGTCGAGGCGGTGAAGTGGCACGTCTTTCAGGCTCGTCGCAAGATGAAGGAGCATTTGGCCGAGTACCTCTGAAGTTCGCCGGGCCGGATGGCAGTCGGTTGATCCGGAAGGCAGCCAATGGGTCTGATTGACCAGCAGGCACCCATGAACCGTCAGGAATTCGAACAGCTTGTCTGTCAGTGGCTGGACGAGCCCGGCCGGGACGACCTCCGGCTCGCCGTGCAGGCTGCGGTGGCTTCCCATCCACAGTTCAGTGACCTGCTGGAGGAATGGCGTCGGCTTGACTGGCTGCTCCGGACGGGGATGGGCATGTTGCCGGCGGTGAACTGGAACCGGCTCAAAGAGCGAATAACCACGGCCATCCGTGAACCGGTCGGGGAAGCAGACCGCAGCGATGAGACGTTGGATGCGGTCTTGCGGAGTCTACCCAATCTGGACCGGCGGGTGGATTGGTCGCGGCTACATCGACGGATTACGGGTTCGATCACACGCAGCGAGGGTCAGGCGGCCGCACGCCGACGGCTCTACGTCAGGGTCGTAGCGCCTGCGACGGCCTTGTTGGCGACGGCCGCCTCCCTGCTTCTGGCCTGGCTGCCTAACGTCCGACCGGCTGTTCGGCCGACCGGATTGGCAGTCGCCCTGGTCGGCCGACCGACCGGCGACACTCAGGCCGGCGTCGCGACCGCCATGGTCGCAAGACTGGAGGGGAACCTGTCCAGCGAACGGTTCTTCATGGTTGATCCGGTACCGTCGGCCGAGCCGCTCGATGAGCTGTCCGGCCTGTATTGAGGCACCTGTCATGCAAAATGCCATGGATCTCATGCACAGTCCCGGGATTCGCAGCCGCGTCGGCGACAGGCAGACCGCGGCCCCGACCCGCCGGGCCGCGACCGGCGCGGCCTGGATTCTGTGGCTGGCCGGCCTGGCGCTGGTCGGCACCGCCGCCCCGGCCCTGGGGGCCCAGACCATGCGGGACCTAGTCGAGGCCGCTTTGGACCAGAAGATAACCGAGCGAATCGAGATCTCCGAGCGGCCGATCAGAGAGGCCCTGGCGGAGCTGGAGAAGAGGACCGGGCTGCACTTCGAGCTGCACCGGATGGCGCTGGAGTGGATGCCCTACGGCGAGCAGACCCGGATCTCCATCATCATCCAGGACATGTCCGCCCGTAAAGCCCTGGAGCGGATCTTCGCGGGGCTGGGGCTGACCCTCCGGGTGGGCGAAGGGCTGGTCGTCATTGAGCCGGCCCCGGTCCTGGACCGGCTGGGCCGTCGCCTGACAATTGACGAAGTCGAGTTGCTCCAGATGCTGGTCGGCCAGCCCTGGTCCCAGATCAAGCGCGAGCAGGTGGCGGTGGAACTGCGCCTGCCGCCTCAGGACCGCCCACAGGAGACCTTCGAGCAGGCTATGCGAGAGGGGCCGCCGGTCGATGCCCTCAGCCAGCTCGAGGCCGTCACCCAGCGCCTGGGCTGGCTATGGGTGCCGTCCGGCAAGACCATTGTGGTCTACAGCCGAGGCGAAGATGTCCAGCAGCGGCTGGACCGGCCGCTGGACGTGAACTACCGCCGAATGCCGTTGGATCAGCTTCTGGTGGACCTGGGCAAACGGATCGCCATTACGGTGCATTTCGAGCCGGGTGCGCTGGAGCGGGTAGCGGCTCGCGACCGGCACGTGGACCTGATCCAACGGGGCACGACGGTCCGGCAGATACTGGAGCTGATCTCCGGCAATACCGGACTGTGGTACGAGGTCGTGGAGGACGGAGTGGTGATCGGCTCGCTGCGGGGCGAGACCGGGGCCGCCGAGGCATCCAGCCAACCAGCTTCACGGGTGGTGGCCATTCTGCGGGTCCCGGTCGGGACCGACGGAACGACCATCGACTTCCTGATCCGGGCCGACGAACTGCCGCCCGAGTTCAAGCAGCTCAAGGACCGCAAGTTGCCGAAGATCATTGAGCTTCTCAAACAGCAAGCCGCGGAATAGCTAACTGCCAGGACACCCCCCGACAGACCGTGTGTATCCGAGCCGCGACCGTGAGAGAGCGGTCGAAGCATGGTCGACGGCCAGCACACGGTCTGTAGCCAGCCTGACGACGACCGTTCCGCCTTGAGCCCTCAGCGGACGACTGCCCGGCGGCCCCGGCTGAGCCGGCTGCCCAGATCACGCGGGGGGCTCACCCTTCGAACAGCGTCGGTTCGTCTTTCAGTCGTTTGGGGACCGGCAAGCCCAGGTGCTCGCAGGCGATCGTCCGGGCCACCCGGCCCCGCGGAGTGCGAATGACGAACCCGATCTGTAGCAGGTACGGCTCAACCACATCTTCCAGCGTGTCGCGTTCATGGCCCATGGTGGCGGCGATGGCTTCGATGCCGGCCGGCCCGCCGTCGTAGTGTTTGATCAGGGCCGTCAGATAAGCCCGGTCCAGGTTGTCCAGCCCCAGCGAGTCGATCTGGAGGATGTCCAGGGCCGCGTCGACCACGCTCGGTGTCAGCCGGCCGTCGCCGCGGACCTCGGCATAGTCCCGCACCCGACGCAGCAGGCGGTTCACGATCCGCGGCGTGCCCCGCGAACGCGACGCCAATCGCTCCAGGGCTCCGGGTTCGGTGCGGATCTTCAGCAGTCGGGCGTTGCGCTCCACGATACGCACCAGCTCGGGCTCAGTGTAAAACTGGAGGTGGAAGATCAGGCCGAAGCGGTCGCGTAGGGCCGGTGAGAGCATCCCGGCCCGGGTGGTGGCGCCGACCAGGGTGAAGCGCTTGAGGGCGAAGTTTATCGTTCGGCCGCCGATGCCGCTCTCGGTGGTGTAGTCCACCCGAAAGTCCTCCAGAGCCGGGTAGAGGAACTCCTCGACCACCTTTGCCAGTCGATGAATCTCGTCGATGAATAGCACGTGCCCGGTATCGAGCTGGGTGAGCATCATCATGAGGTCGCCCTGTCGGACGATGGCCGGACCGCTGGTCACGCGGATGACGGTTCCCATCTCGTTGGCGATCACGTGGGCCAGAGTGGTCTTGCCCAGGCCGGGCGGTCCATCCAGCAGCACGTGATCCAGCGGCTCGCCCCGCTTGCGGGCCGCGTCCAGAGCGATCCGCAACTGCTGCCGCACCACCTCCTGTCCCACGCACTGGTCCAGCCGGGCCGGCCGCAGGGATGAGAGATACCGCTCCTCGTCCGGGACGCTTTGCGAGATGATTCGCTCAATGGCCATGCCGGAAGTCTAACCCCCCGACTGCTGCTTGAGGCGATAGACCGCCCGGACAATCGCGTCCGGCTCGGTGAGGGTTGGGTCGGCCGAGACCACCGCGGCCACCCAGCGCTGGGCTTCGGCTCGCCGATCGCCCCATTGCACCAGGATCTCCAAAGCCACCCGCTGGGCCTCGGTAAGTTCGGCGGGCGGGGCCGGTGCCCCGGACGGTTCCAGAAACCGCCCCAGCTTGCCCTGCAACTCTGAGACAATCTGGCCGCCCACCTTTTTGCCGACTTCCGGCAGGCCGGTCAGCAGGCGCAGGTCGCCCCGCTCGATCGCCTCGGCGATCTGCGGAACTGGGATGCTCATGATTCGCAGCGCCCGGCGATGGCTGATGCCGCGGACCCTGGTCAGCAGATTGAAGAACGCCCGGTCCGCCTCGCACAAGAAGCCGATCAGGCGTGGCACCAGGTGGGCTCCGGCCGGGTTGCCCTCGAAGTATTGGAGGGTGAAGAGCGTGACCTGTCCGCCTACCGATTGCTGCAACCGGGCCAGGGCCGACCCCGGCACCATGACCTCGTAGCTCACCCCGCCCAGATCGATCACCACGCCCTCCTCGCCTACGCTGAGAACCTGTCCGGACAATCGACAGATCATGCCTGCGTCTCACCCGAACCCTGGGGCTGGACCTCTTCCAGCCCAGGCCGCCTGCGCCGGCCGCTCGCAGTGGGCGAACGCATCAGGGCCTCGGCCACGACTTGCTCGGCACGCCGCAACTGGAGTCCGCACAGGGCGATGGCCATCGCATCGGCCACGTCGTGCGGCTCGGGCAGCCGGGCTAGTCCGAGGGTGGCGGCGACCGCGGCCTGCACCTGCTGTTTGCCGGCTCGTCCGCTGCCGGTAAGGAGCTTTTTGACCTGGGTGGCGCCGACCGAGACGATCGGCAGTCCCAGGCCGGCCGCCACGGTCAGAATCGCACCGCGGGCGTGGGCCATTAGGATCGCGGTCCGCGGATGCTCGTAGTGGGTGTAAAGCTCCTCGCAGGCCAGCACCCCCGGCCGGTGAGTGCGTATAAGACTCTCGAGGCCCTCGGCCAGGGCGACCAGACGCTGGGCCAGCGGACGGTTGCGGTCCAGGCGGAGCAGCCCGGCTTCGATGAGTCGGACCTCCAGCGGGGCCGGGGCCTGCGACAGCACAGCATAACCGGTCCGGACCAGGCCGGGGTCGACGCCCAGGACCGGGCCGGCGGCTTCCCGAGCCGGCCTGTCCGTGCCGCAGGGTCCCGAAAACGCAGTCGTCATGACAGCATGATGCGCTTTTGGCGGGCGGTTTGCGAGGTGGGCAGTCATTTCGTACCGTCGTATAATAGAGGTGCTTTGAAATCCCCCCGAATCCAACCCGTGCCCAAAGCTGAGCAGAGCTACGGGTGGTTACAGAAGGAAGTGTGGATATGACAGCACGTTACGCGCGATTGGCCCTGCTGCTTGCTCTGGGCCTGGCCCCGCTGCGGGCCGTGGCGGACGAGACCCTGGCGGCGGCCTATTCGTCGATCCTTCGCGGCGACTACGAGGCCGGCCGAGCCGCGATCGAGCACATCCTCCAGACCGCCAGCGACCCTCAAGTGGCCCGGGTCCGCGATTGGTTGGACTCCTATCACCAAGTGATCGCCTCCCGACAGGAGCTGAAAGCCAAGAGCCTGGAGTGGAATGTCCAGCAGGCCCAGAAAGCCCTGTCCGCCGGGAATCTGCTCCTGGCCCTCAGCTTCACCGCCCAGGCGGTGCCGTACTCCGATCAGCCCGAAGAGCTGGCCAAGCTGGACTGGGTGACGCAACTGACCGAGCGCTGCAAGGAGGCCGCAGCTCAACTGGAGGCCGAAGACCGCTGGACCGCGGCGGTCAACTATTATGCCTTGCTCAGTCGCATCCACCCGACCGACGAGGAGCTGCGCCGCTTGCTCGAGCAGGCCACCCGTTATGCGCGCATCGAACTGGCCTACCCGACCCAGAAGGCCATGCAGCAGCGGATCCGGGACGTGAACAAGGACCTGCTGCGCTCGGCCATCAAGCTGATCGACCACCTGTACTACCGCGAACCGGACTTCAAGATCATGGCCGAGGGCGCGCTCGACAATCTGACCACCCTGTGCAAGGTGACCAAGCTGCGCGGGTATCTGGACGGGCTGGCCAACCCGGCCCTCCGCGACCACTTCCTGCGCCGCCTGGGCGAGCTGCGGGCCGAAATGAGCGGCCAGAGCAGCTTCGGGTATCAGGACCTGCGTCGGTTGTTCAACCAGGTCTGCGATCTGAACCGCGAGAGCATCGAAATCCCCGAAGGGCTGCTGGTGGTGGAGTTCCTGGAAGGCGCGCTGGGAAGGCTGGATGAGTACAGCGGCATGATCTGGCCGGCCGACGCGGTCGACTTCGAAAAGATGATGATGGGCGGATTCGAGGGCGTCGGCATCCAGCTCGGGGTCGATGAACGCAGCAATCGGCTCAAGGTCGTCACCCCGCTGGAAAACTCCCCAGCCCTGGAAGCCGGAATTCAGCCCGACGACCTCATCATAGCAGTCAACGGCGAAAGTACCGCCGGCTGGAGCACTGACGACGCGGTGCGCAACATCATGGGCCCCTGCGGCACCGAAGTCGTCCTCACGATTCAACGGCCGCGAACCGGCGACATCATCTCCTACAAGCTGATCCGCCGGCGAATCGTCCTAACCACGGTTCGCGGCGTGGAGCGCCTGCCGGGCGACGCAAAGGCGTGGAATTACATGCTGGATAAGGATGCCGGCGTAGCGTACATCCGCCTGACCGGGTTCCATCCCGACTCGGCTAAGGAACTCCGGGCCGCCTTGCGACAGGCCGAGGCCCAGGGAATGAAGGGCCTGATCCTGGACATCCGTCACAACCCCGGCGGATTGCTGGATGTGGCGGTCGAGGTGGTAAGCCTGTTCGTCAGCGACGGCGAAGTGGTCTCCACCCAGGGCCGACTGGAGCCGCAGAAACGCGAGAAGGTCAGCGGCCGGGCGCCCTACCCCGACCTGCCCCTGGTGGTGCTGGTCAACGAGGGCAGCGCCAGCGCCTCGGAGATCCTGGCCGGAGCCCTACAGGACCACAACCGGGCCATCATCCTGGGCGATCGGACTTTCGGCAAAGGCAGCGTCCAGCACGTCAGACCACTCAGCAATGAGGCCAGGCTGAAACTGACCACCGCCTTGTACTACCTGCCCAACGGGCGAAGTCCGCACAAAAGCCCAAAGGCCAAAACCTGGGGCGTGGATCCGGACTGGGAACTGAAACTCACGCCCAAAGAGTTCCGCCGCGTGATCGAACGCGAACGGGAAACCTTCATCATCCATAACGAGCCCGAACAGGGCGAGAATCGGCCCCTGCCCGAGTCGGAGCAGACCAAGACTCTGGAGAGCCCCAAGACCGAGGAGAACGGCAGCGACCAGGAACCGCCCCTGCTCAGCCAGGAGGACCTGAAGGCGCTGGAATCCGATCCCAGCGAAGCCCCCAAGACCGATCCGCAGCTTGAGACCGCCCTGCTGCTGATCCGCATCAAACTGGCCGCCGACCTGCCTTGGCCGCGCAAGTTCGCGGCGGCCCCCCAGGAGCAGCAGCGCTGACCGGGAAACCCCGCCGGAACTTCATGCGGCCGGTTCGACTTCCAGAACCAGCACGGTCACGTCGTCATCCGGGTGCAGCGAGCCTTCCTGCCGGTCCAGGCGTCCACTGATTTCCCGGACCAGCTCGGCGGCACTGCCGGCCGCCCATCGGCTGAACTGTGGGTTGAATGCCGACCGATTGTCGGTCTCCCCGTCGGCCAGCCGGATGAGGCCCTCCAACCCGTCGGTGTAGAAGATCACCTTGTCGCCGGGCGTCAAAGTCAGGCAGGCCGGCTCGAACTCGCCGGGCACCTGGGCCAGTCCCAGCAGCGGACCGGCCGGGCCGACTTCCGCGATCGACCCGTCCTTGCGGACGTGAAGCGGATAGGGATGCCCGGCCCGGGCCAGCTCCAGCCGGCCGCAGCGAATGTCCAGGACCGCGTATACCGCGGTCACAAACTGTGAATCTGGCAGATTCCGCCGCAGCAGGCAGTGATGCAGTTCGGCCAAGGTCTCCGTCGGCGGGACCACCCGGTAGCTGGAACCCTCCAACCGCTTGGCCACCAGCGCCTGCCGCAGAAACATGGTCATCAGGCCGGCTGCCATCCCATGCCCCATCGCGTCGGCAACCAGCATCCCCACGTGGTGTTCGTCGATCCGGAAGACATCATACATGTCGCCACTGACCCAACTGGCCGGACGGTACAGGACCTGGAAATCATAGCCGGGCAGCGCAGGCAACTTGGGCGGCAAAAAGTCGCGTTGCAGACGGCCGGCCAGCCGCAGCTCCTGGTCGATCTGCCCGAAGTGACGGTTTAGTTGTTCCCCCAGGCGCCGGAGCTGACGCCGCTGGTGCTCAAGGGCCTGGATCAAAGGCGCGTAATGGGCAGCGGTAGTGATCTTGCCCACCAGCTCGTCCAGCCCCAGCCGCTCCGGCAACCATTCGATCAAAGGGCCGCTCTCTGCCTCCTGCGACCAGCTTCCCGCACGAACCAGGGCGGGAACCCCCTCCGCTTCCAGGTCGCGCAGCAAGTCGATAGTGCCGGCGCGGTCAGCTCGTCGACTGCGACGGGGAAGTACCACCGCCAGCCTGGCGCTTCCCGGCTCACGGGTACGAGGGATCGGGCCGGAGCCGGCGTCAACCGACCTCAAGCCCCGCCGGGCCAGTCGCCGACTGAGCCGGGCCGCCAGCCTCGACGAGTCGGCGTACAGCAACACACAAACCGGCAGGCAGCGTTGGTCGCACGCGCTTCGCAAGGAGTCATCCGGATCGACGAGTAGCTTGCCTCTTACAGCTCGCTTCGTCCGAAGCCAGGCGACCCTTGACCCGGATCGACCATCTCCGTCCAAATCCTCCGGCGATCAGCTTGGACGACGCCTAACCGGACCGGGCAGGTCCGAGAAACACTTGACGGCTCGGCAACTCGGCTGATACTAACGACCGGCGGGTCGACGGAGCGACCGTCCGGGCGTGCGGACGGCCGCAATGGGGTTTGCGCGGCAGCTCGCAGCCAGCCCGGGGTATTCGGATTTATGGGCTTGCGGCGGCGCGCGGCGGCAGCGGTATAGGAAGCCGCATAATGAGCATCTACCTCGGCATAGACGTAGGGGCGATCAGCATCAAGGCGGCCCTGCTCCTTCCCCAGCCCGACCTGGACCGCATTCACGGGGTCCCGGCTGCCCGGGAGCTGCTTCGGCTCCTGCCGACTCCGCCGGGAAGCGGGTTGGCAGTACTGCTCGCGCCCACCCGGCGAACCCGGGGCCGACCGATCGAGGTGACCCGGGAGCTGATGGAGGAGCTGTCGAAATGCCTGTCGGGGGAGCCGATCGCCGGCCTGACATTGACCGGTTCGGGCGGCGGCCTGGTAGCAGCCGTACTGGGAGCCAAAACTTGTAACGAATTCCAGGCCTGCGCCCGGGCCATGAATCTGCTGCATCCGGAGGTCCGAAGCGTCTTCGAGATCGGGGGCGAAGCCAGCCGCTACATTCGGCTGGAACCGGACCCGGCCAGCGGTACCCTGGGCATCCTCGATTACGGCACCAACGGGGACTGTGCAGCCGGTACGGGAGCGTTTCTGGACCAGCAGGCCCGCCGCCTGAAATACGCAGTGGAGCAGATCGGCCAGATCGTGGAACAGGCCAACCGTGCGGCCCAGATCGCCGGCCGATGCAGCGTCTTTGCCAAAAGCGACATGATCCATGCCCAGCAAAAGGGCTTCGGCCCGGCCGAAGTTCTGCGCGGGCTGTGCAACGCGGTGGCCACGAATTTCAAGGCCGCGGTCGTCAAGGGGCGAACGCCGGTGCCGCCGGTGGCTCTGGTGGGCGGCGTGTCAGCCAACACCGCAGTCCTCCGCAGCTTGCGAGAAATCTTCAACCTAGGCCCGCAAGAGCTATTCGTACCCGCAGGAGCCGACTCCATCGGCGCGATCGGGGCCGCGTTGGCCGCTCAAGCCCTCCAGACAACCCAACCTGGACCCCGGCCCGTGCAAGCCCCAGGGCTGGTGACGCAGGCCGAGCGACTCGCCGCGGTGGTCCGGAGCGACGACCAAGGCTTCCCACGCATGCCCCCCCTGACCATGGACCGGGTCACGCTCCTGCGCGACCAGGTGAAGCCTTACCGGTTTCCGCCCAACGGCAGGCCCATCGACGCCTACCTGGGCCTGGACATCGGCTCGGTGGGGACCAAGCTCGTGCTGATCGACGAGCAGGGGGAAGTGATACATTCAATATTCACCCGCACCGAGGGCCGCCCAATCGAGGTCGTCACCCGCTGCCTGCGCCAAATGGAAGAAGCCGTGGGATGGGCGGTCCGCGTTCGGGGCGTGGGCTCAACCGGGAGCGGGCGCGAGCTGGTCGGCGAACTGGTGGGGGCCGACAGCATCACCGACGAAATCACCTGCCATAAGACTGGTGCCACCTTCGTCGGCGATCGCCTGCTGGGCAAGCGGCCGGACACCATTTTCGAAGTCGGAGGACAAGACAGCAAGTACATTCGACTCCAAGCGGAAGCGCCGGAGCCTGCGGGCCCCGATGCAACCGGCCCGAGCCGGTGCTCCGGAAGCGCTCACGGCCCATCGGAGTTAGCCAGCGCGAGCACGGGCGAGTCGATAGTGGTGGATTTCACCATGAACGAGGCCTGCGCCGCAGGCACCGGCAGCTTCCTGGAGGAGCGGGCCGAAGAGCTGGGCGTTTCCATCAAGGACGAGTTCTCGCAAGTGGCGCTCAGCTCGCGGGCTCCAATCAAGCTCGGTGAGCGCTGCACGGTCTTCATGGAACGGGACGTGAATACCTTCATGCAGCGGGGAGCCAAGCGGGAAGATATCATCGCCGGGTTGGCTTATTCCGTTGCCTACAACTACGTTAATCGCGTCGTTCGGGGCCGCCCGATCGGTAAGTGCGTGTTCTTCCAGGGCGGAACCGCTTACAACGACGCCGTCGCGGCCGCTTTCAGCGCCGTCTGCGACCGCGACATCATCGTCCCGCCCCACAACGCCGTCCTGGGAGCCATCGGGGCCGCCTTGCTGGCCCGCGACAAACTGGCCGCGACCGGAGAGCACACCCGGTTTCGGGGCTGGGACCTCACGCGGGTCCGCTACAGCCTCCGGGAGTTCACCTGCCACGGCTGCGGCAACCAGTGTTCCATCCAGGAATTCGATGTGGCCGGCGAAAAAACGTTCTGGGGCGACAAGTGCTCCGACCGCTTCCGCAAACGGGTCAAGTCCGGCCGCAAACCGGTCATCCCCGACCTGGTCGCCCTGCGCCACCAGTTGCTTTTCGCATCCCAGAGCGACAGCGACCAGCAAGCGACGGCGACCGTCGGAATACCGCTGGCGATGTACACCTGGGATCTTTTGCCGCTGTGGCGGGAGTTCTTCCGGCACTGCGGGTTTAAGGTCTGGATTTCTAATGAAACCAACCGCGACACGGTACGGCTCGGCTTGGACACGGTGGTGGCTGAGCCCTGTTTCCCGATCATTGTCGCGCACGGTCATGCCGCCCAGTTGGCCGCGGCGAACGTCGACTACCTCTGGCTGCCGAACATTCTTACCAGTGAGGAGCGTCGACAGGGAGTCGAGAGCTTCGTCTGCCCCTGGGGCCAGACACTGCCGTTTGTTGTCCGCCAAGCCCCGCGGTTCAGAAACTGGGGCGGGCGGATCCTTTGCCCAACCATCAACTTCGAGTTGGGGCTGGGGTCGGTCGAGCGTGCGTTGATCAAGACGGCCCGCAGCATGGGGGTAAGCCAGCGGCGTGCTCGAGCTGCATTCAGAGCTGGCCAAGAGGCCCGGGAGCGGTTCCAAAAAGCCTATCTCGAAGCCGGAAGGGCCGCCCTGGAAACCCTAATCCAGACCGGAGAGCCTGGGATCGTTCTGGTCGGACGACCCTACAATCTTTACGATGCCGGCGTCAACCTCGCTCTGGCCCGAAAGTTACGCGACCAATACGGCCTTAACCTCTTGCCGATCGACGCTCTGCCTCTCAAAGACGTGGATGTAAGTGACGTATGCGACAACATGTACTGGGCTTACGGTCGACGAATCTTGGCGGCGGGTAAGCTGGTCGCCCAGTACCCCAATCTCCACATTATCTACGTGACGAATTTCAAGTGCGGGCCGGACTCGTTCCTGAAGGGATTCATCCGGCCGGCCGCCAAGGGCAAGCCCTTCCTCACGCTTCAGTTCGACGGTCATTCCAACGACGCTGGCATGATGACCCGCTGCGAAGCGTATCTGGACAGCAAAGGGATACTGCGATGGTGGCGAACCTGTCGGAGCAAACCAGCCGACCAACTCTTGCCGGCCGAACCCTCTATATCCCCCAGATGGCGTACGCCGGTGCCCGGCTGATGGCCGCCGCCTTCCGGTCCATCGGGGTAGAGGCCACCATTACGCCCGATTCGGACAGTCAAACCCTGGAGCTGGGCAATCTGTACAGCAGCGGCGAAGAATGCCTCCCGCACAAGATCACCCTGGGCGACTTCCTGAAGCTGTGCCGCCAACCAGGGGCTAACCCGGAGGAGCTGGCTTTTTTCATGCCTCACGCCCCTGGTCCGTGCCGTTTCGGTCAGTACGCTCCGTATCTGAGGCAGGTTCTAGCCGAAAACGGTTTCGGACAAGCCCTGGTGATTTCACCCAGCAGCGCCGACGGGTACTACGGCATCGGACAACACGCGGATGAGTTGATTCGCAGCGCCTGGCTGGCGATCGTGACCGGCGACCTGTGCATGCGCTTTCTGCTGAAGACGCGGCCGTATGAAACTCACGCCGGCGACAGCGACTCCGCGTACCTTGGAGCTGTGACGGAGTTCGAGCGTGTGCTGGCTCAGCCGGGGTTGAGCACCAACGAGCGAGTAGCACGCCTGACGCGTGTGGTGAGGGCGGTTCGTGATCGCTTCCGATCCATCCCGGCCAAGTACACCAAGGACCGGCCCCTGATCGGCGTCGTCGGAGAAATCTACTGCCGGCTCAACACCTTCAGCAACGAGGATGCGGTTCGGCGGATCGAACGCCTGGGCGGCGAATGCTGGCTGTCAGACGTGACCGAATGGATCTGGTACACCGATTGGTCAGCCCAGTACGAATGGGCCCGCGACCACGGACGTTTCAACGCCGCCTACCTCAGGCTCAAACTGAAGTCTTACGTACAGCGGCAATATGAACAGGCTCTGCTGGCCCCGGTCGCCGCGGACTTTGTAGGCTACGAGGAGCCTCACGATATCCGGCAGGTGCTCGACTATTCAGAACCCTATCTGCCGGCCACCGGAGCCCTGGGAGAGATGACCCTCAGCGTCGGCAAGGCCATCTATCTGTACCACAAGGGCGCCGACGGGATCATTGACATCAGCCCCTTCACGTGCATGAACGGAATCGCCAGTGAGGCGGTCTATCCAGCGGTCAGCGCTGACCACGATGACATCCCGATTCGCTCGCTGTACTTCGACAAGGTTGGCGGGCACATCGACCGGGACCTGGAGATCTTTCTGGACCTGGCCCGGGCGTATCAACGCCGCAAACGCCGACCGCGGGCCTTCCCCCACTACTTTGACGATGGGGCAAGCGGGGCCCAACGGACCGACAGCCCGGAACACAGGTACCCAACCCACGGCCCCGACTAATGTCAAACTCATTGGTGGAGTCGGCGATGGGTCCTGTGACCGAGGAACAATCCATGGCTAGCCGCCCGGTGAGCCCGGCTGCCGGCGCGTGCCCGGCCTCCCCGCCGGCCAGCGAGCCGGCAGAGCAACGCTCCGGCGTGTTGCACCGGCCGGTGGATACCATCCGTCGGCCAGCGGTCAGGCCGGGCGAGGCCCGCACCGAGCTGGAGAGATACAAGGTCTCACTGCGGAAGTACTCTCCGGTGCAAAACGGCCGATCCGGGCTGCCCTGGCCGGGGCAGTGGCGTTGCGCCGGCTGCGGGCAGACGGTGCCTGGGCAGCTCGTCTACGACGCCGCCGACGACTCGATCTACCTGCGGACCAGTTGCCCCCGGTGCGGACCAGCCCGGGAACGACACCATGACGTCCTGTTCGTTCGCAGACCCAGCCAGATCAGTCACCCGCGGCAACCACGGCGTACTTACAGCGGCTCGCCGATCCGCCCGATCGTGACCGCGCTGCCCAGGACGGTGGAGACGCTCTGTCCGCAGTGCGGGTGCCTGATTCTGGGGCGGTACTTCGTTGCCGAACAGACGGTGTGGATGGAGAAGACCTGCCCGGAGCACGGATACTTCCGGGACAAGATCAACACCGACGTCGAGCTGTATCTCAAATGCACCCGGAGTGGTTACCAGGACGAGCAAGGTGTGCTCGAGCCGCAGGTCGAAGGGGCCAACTCCTGCCCGACCGACTGCGGGCTGTGCAACCAGCACCACAGTGCCTCCTGCCTGGCCCAGATCGACCTGACCAACCGCTGCAATCTGGCCTGCCCGGTGTGTTTCGCCAGTGCCAACCAGGCCGGGTACCTGGCCGAGCCGCCGTACGAACTGGTGATCGAATACCTGAAAGCCTTGCGGAAGCAGCATCCGTATCCGGCGACCGCGATCCAGTTCACGGGGGGGGAGCCTACGCTGCATCCGGATTTCTTCCGCATTCTGGAAGCGGCCGGCCGGATGGGCTTCTCGCATGTGCAGATTGCCACCAACGGACTGCGGATCGCCGACCCGGATTTCGCCGCTCGGGCGGCGGAGGCGGGTCTGCACACGCTCTATATGCAGTTCGACGGGCTGGACGACCGGCAATATCAGGCGCTGCGCGGCCGGCCGTTGCTTGAAATCAAGCTGAAAGCCATCGAGAACTGCCGCCGGACGGGAATGAAGGTCTGTCTGGTGCCCACCATCGTCAAGACGCTGAACGATGACCAGGTCGGGCCGATCTTCCACTTCGCTGTGGCCAATGCGGACGTGATCAGCGCCATTTCTTATCAGCCGGTTTCGTTTACCGGACGGATCCCTCAGGAGGAGCTGGCCCGGAAGCGGTACACACTGGGTGACCTGGCGCATGATCTGGCGGCTTGCAGCGGGGCCGACTTGCGGCGTGACTTCTTCCCGCTCAACTTCATGACCCCCTTGTCAAGGATCATGCAGACCCTGGACGGCAAGCCGAAGATTCGCCCCAGTTGCCACAGCGATTGCGCCTGCGGGACCTACTTCTTCGTCACGCCCGATCGCCAGGCCATACCGGTGCCCAAACTGTTCAATATGGTGCGGCTGATGGACGGCTTCAACGAGCTGGCCGCCCGCATCGAGAAGGAGCGGCCCGGCGGGCTGGCCAACTGGGCCGATAAGCTCGAACTGGCGATGATCTTCCTGCGGAGTTATCGCTGGAGCGAGCGGGATTTCCGCGTCACGCCCTTCAAGTTCATGCACGCCCTGCGCGGCCTGACCAACAAAGCGGTCGGTCGCGGCCAACCGGGGCAGAAGACCTACCGCACGCTCATGGCGGCCGGAATGCATTTCATGGATCGCTACAACTACGACACCGAGCGGGTCAAGCGCTGTGTGATTCTGTACAGCACCCCCGACGGGATGTACCCCTTCTGCACGATCAACGGCGGTCCGACCTACCGGCCGTACCTGGAGCAAATGATCGCCCGTCCGCTAACCTAGTCCGATCGATTTATTCTGACCTACAGGACCGGCCCCACGCGGACGTACGTGGCAATCCGACGATAATCGACCAGCGGCGACTCCTCGGGGGGTTATAATTCATGGTTGGTGCCGAGCTGGCACCGCCGGGAGCCGCACAATGAAACCTCATCGGCTGGCAAGAACAATCCGGAGCGTGATCCTCGCGGGCTTGGTTCCGATCGGCGTTTGCGGGGCGCAGGAAGTGAGAGAGCCTGCCATATTCATCGAATCCAGTGAGGGGATCACCGACTTGCCGCCGGAGCTGGAGGCCATAGTCCAAGCACCCAGTCCATCGGCCGCGATCCAGGCCTATAACCGTGCGCGGGCGGTAGAGTCCGATAACCCGGCACTGGATGAGATTCTCATGCTCCGGATGCTCGAGCTGGGCGCCCCGGAGATGTGTGCCGCTCAGGCCCAGCGCATCGTGGATTATCACCCGGACAACGGGTTGGCGTGGGCGGTCCTGGCCTTCAACGCCGCACGCGTCGGAGATTACCCGACCGCCCTGGCCCAGATCGTCGAAGCGGTCCGCGGCGAGCCGCGCGACCCGTTTGTGCAGCGTACGGCCGGCCAACTGCTCGCCTGGTACGACACCCAGGGCCGGTCGGTCTGGTTGCCGGCGGAGTTGCGGGAGGGTCTGCGGCATGTCCGCCGGGAGCTTAGCGGGCAGCGTGAGTATCACGCCGCCTACCGGCAGGCCCGCGAGTTCTACGCTCGGGTCGCGGGCGCCGGCTACGCCGGGGATGAGGCTCCTTCGGCCGCAGCCGAGCCGATCGTCACGCCCGTAACCACCATCCCATGGTACGTTGACTTCGACTACCGGTGCTGTTCGTACCCGCTCTACCGGCGTATCTACGTGGACCGCACAACTTGCCGGTATCGACCGCTGTTTCCCACCCGCACCGCGGTTGTGGTGCGCCATGGTAGCTACCACCATGATCGGCGGTGCGAGCCAGCCCGGTGGTCAAACGGGTGGCCCCACCGGCCCGACAGAGACAGGATCAGCCACGACCGGCGTGACCGGGATCACTGCGACCGGACTGCACCAGACCATTGGCGCCGACCCGCCCGGAGCGGGGACCGGCACATGTGCCGGCCGGGGGACAGCCGGCAGGGGGTAAGTTTGCGCGGCTCTGGACTGCGTACCGAAAGGTCGCCCCAGTTGGGACTGCGCGACCCGCGGCCCGATCCGCAGGTCGATCCGGCCCGAAGCGGCCCGCTGGTCAAACCCAACGTGATTCCCGCGGTGAAGCCTCCGGGCGGCCCGGCCGTCAAACCGGACGTCATGCCGGCCACCAAGGAAACGCCGAGGGGCGGCCACGGGGCATCCAGGCCCCCGTCGGCGCAGGGCCACAATCCGCCTTCGGGGCGGGGAGGCAAATAGCCGAGAGCGGCCCCGCGGTCGCCTGCGAACTGGAAGGTCCATGAATTGCCGGCGGTTGGGGGTTCAATAGGATTGTGCCGGCCGGCCGGGGCGGGCAGGTTGGGCAGGGTGTGACCAACCGAACCATCGAAGGGAGAAAGCCATGCGCAGGTATCGCAAGAAGTTGCTGTTGCTGGTGGCGGTTTGCGGGTTGCTGCCGGCCTGGCTGCTCCAGTGCGACAAGGCCGCTCTGAATCTCCAGCGTGGCTTCTGGTGGGGGCTGGGGAACAATCTCAGCGAGCTGGTGGTCAATCAGCAGTAGGCCACGTGATCACCGTCCAGTCTGGGTGCTGACCAGCGTGATTTGAGCGCTGGAGATCGGCCCGCAACGCCGGTGGGCGGCGGGCAGTTGGGGCGCGGTCGCCCCGCGAGCGGGTAATGCTTGGCAGCGCGCGAACCGGCGCGCTGGGCTGACAGGTCAAATCGCCGATAGAATACTGCGGGCGGCGTGGATTCGGCTTGACCGGATCGGGCTGGCGCGCCGGCAGTGTCGGGAGCGAGCGGACCGCACGGCTCGGCCGCCTATGGAGATCAGTGGTGAGCGAGGCAGGTGTGCGAATGCAGAACGTTCTGCCGGATTCGATCATACCTCTGCTGGAGAAGATGGCCGAGATCCAGGCCAGTGATCTGCACCTGAAAACCGGGGTGCCGCCGGTATATCGGGTGGCCGGCGAGCTGCGTCGTACCAACCTTCCGCCGATTCCGGCCAACTCGCGGATCATCGAGCGGTTGATGGAACCGATCATCCCGCGCGGTCGGCGCGAGGTTTACGAGGAAAAAGGGGGGCTGGACTTCGCCTACAATCTGCCCAACGGGGACCGCTTCCGGATCAACATCTTGCGCTCCTGCGACCAGATGCATGCCGCCATTCGGCGGGTCAAAGGCACGATCCCCAGCTTCGAGGAGCTGCGGCTGCCACCGATCTACAAGAAGCTGGCGGAAACGACGGTCGAGGGCATTATCATCGTCTGCGGGGTGACCGGGTGCGGCAAGAGCACCACCCAGGCCGCGATGATCGAGCACATCAACCAGACCCAAGCGGTCAATATCATCAGCATCGAGGACCCGATCGAGTACAGCTTCACGCCCAAAAAGGCCATCATCAGCCAGCGCGAGCTGGGGCTGGACGTCCAGAGCTTCGCGGACGCGTTGCGCGGGGCCGTCCGACAGGATCCGGACGTGATCTTCATCGGAGAGATGCGGGACCGGGACACGCTGGTGGCGGCCTTGCAGGCCGCGGAGACCGGCCACCTGGTCTTCTGCACCCTGCACACGGCCGATTGCATGCAGTCGTTGTCGCGGATGCTGGAGTTCTTCCCGCCTGACCAACACGGGTTCATCCGCAGTTCGCTGGCCAACAGCCTGAAGGCGATCCTGGCCCAGCGGCTGCTGCCGGCCATCGACCCCAAGATCTCCCGCGTCCCGGCCTGCGAGGTCCTGCTGGGCGAAGGGATCGTCAAAGAGAAGATCCGCGAGGGGGCCGACACCGACCTGCCGGAGATCATCCTCGGCAGCCGGGAAAGCGGCATGCAGAACTTCACCCAGGCTCTGGTTGAGCTGGTCGAGAAAGGGCTGGTCTACACCGACGTGGCCATGGAGAACGCCCCCAACCGCGAGGCACTCAAGGGAATGCTACAGGGGATCAAGGCCACGGCTCAAACGCTGGTCCACCGCGTCAAACGCACAGGCACCAGCTAGTGCGGCAGCTCACAACCGCCACAACGTCCCGAATCAGGGCCCAACCGTCAGCGCGGGGCCGGCCGATTACAGCCCGCATGGGTCAGCGAGCAACCAATGTCGGCTTCAACGGATCACCGTACCAAACCGCGCCCATGCCCGCCCAATGGCCGGCCCGGATCATCCTAGCCGGCGCAAACCTCCATCGGCGGATGCTGGGAGTCTACTTCGCGCTGCTGGGGCCGCGGCTCGCGTACGGCCTGACCAGCACCCTGGCAAGATGCCTATATCGGCTGCTGCCGCCGGTCCGGGCACGCAGCGAAGTTCAATGCCAGGCCGCCCTGCGAGCACGCCTCAAGCCGGAGAACGTGGCCCGCGTCGCCGAACAGGCCTTCGTCCACCGCGTCTGGAACCTCACCGACCTGCTGCTGGCGGACCGACTGCTGCACCCCGGGACATACCAGCGGTTCGGCGGGCAGGTCCCGGAGCCGCTGCGGTCGGAAATGCTGGCGGCCCAGCAACGAGGGCAGGCGGCAATCCTGGTCTCAGCTTATTATGGACCGTTCGACCTGCTGCCGGTGTTCCTGGGCTACAATGGCATCCGGGCCGCAGTGGTGTATCAGCCGCATGCCAACGCGCCGTTTGACCGTTACCGACACCGAGTCCGGTCCCGGAGCGGCTGCGAGCTGATCCCGCTCGCCCAGGCCATCCAGCGCCTGCCGAGAATCCTTGAAGGCGGCGGGACGGTAGCTATCGTCGCCGACCACCCGGCCGAGCGGCGCGGCCTGCCATTGACCTTTCTGGGTCTGCCGACCTTGGTCAGACCAACCGTGGGACTGCTCGCTTGGCGCTACCGGGCGGACGTGGTGGTTGCAGGAATCCGACGGATAGCGCGACGCTTCCACTTCCAGATCGATGTGGTCGATGTGGTGAAACACCAGCAGTGGGCGGATCGCTCCGACCCGGTCGCCTACATTACGGGCCGATATCTGGCCGGACTAGAGCGACTGATATTGGCCGACCCCACACAATACCTGTGGGCGTATGCGCGCTGGGGGGAAGAGGTTGTCCGCCGGCTGGCCGCCCAGGCCCAGCCCACCGATGCCCTGCCGGCCCGAGGGCCCCACGACACCCGCTGACCAAGCCGCGGTACGTCAACGAGGGACACAGGCCAGGATGCGCTGCGGACCGGCACGTCGCGGTGTAGATGCTCCCGGCGGCAGCGTTAGAATGCGGCCGCGCCTGCCGGCCGGCGAAGTTCCGCGTCCCAGGTCGCACCCTGAGCAGGAATAGCCGCCCGTGGATCGTTTCGACAATCCAACCGCCTGGCTGCTGGGCGGACTGCTGACACTGGCCGCCCTCCTGTACTGGTTCCTTCCCCGCCCACACACTTCCGGGCTCGATCCGGCGACCGGAAAGCCGAAAACCATGGTCACCCTGATCGGCGGCCACCTGGAACGCGACCGGCAGATGTGGCGGGCCATCGAGGAAGGGTTCGAGCGAGACCACCCCGACCTGGACCTGAAAGTGTTCCGCGGCGGCGGCAGCGACCGCAAGGTCGATACCATGATCGCCGGCGGGGTGGCCCCGGACGTCATCCAGATCGAGTTCGACAAAACCTATTACTACGTCCAGGCTGGGGCCTTGCTTGATCTCCAGCCCCTGGTCGAGGCCGACCCGGAACTGTGCCGCGATATCTACGGGTACACAGACGAAACCGGCCAGCACCATGAGCCGGACTTCTTCTCGTTTTCGGTCGAGGCTTTTCGCGGCCCCCGCGGCCAGCTTTACGCGTTGCCGGCCTGGTACCTGAACTTCTTCGTCTTCTACAACAAAACTCTCTTCGACAAATACAACGTGCCCTATCCGGATGAGGACTGGGACTGGCAAGGCTTCCGGGAACGGGCTATCGCCCTGACACGCGATCGGGAGGGCCGGCCGGTCCGCATCCCCAAGCGCGACGCCGACGGCCGGCCCCTGACCGATGAGCATGGCTGGGTGATCTATGAGCCTAACCCGGCCGCCGACCCCACGCCCTATGAGTACGGTTTCTCGTTCGCAAGCTGGCAATACGGGCCGGAATGCTTCGTGCGTCAGAGCGGAGGCCGCCTGATCACGGATCTCGGCCAGGCCACCGAACGCGTGGATCTCAGCGACCGGCAGACCCGAACCGCCTTCGAGTTCTTGTACGACGTGGCGATCGCCAATGGGTGTCAGCCCCGGTCGGGCGTGGCCGGTGCGGCAGCTCAGGCCGTGGGATTCAAGAGCGGACGGCTGGGCATGTTCCTGTACGGCGTGTTCACGCTCATGGACGTGCGCGACCAGGTCCGGCAATTCGAATGGGATGTGGCCCCGCTGCCCAAGGGCCCAGACGGCACCCGCGCCAGCCTGGTCAAGCCCTTCGGCTTCGCCGTCTCCAACCAGTCGCGGCATCCGCAGGCCGCCTTCGCTCTAGTGAAGTGGCTTTCCGGTCCGCGGGGAGCGGCCACCCTGAGCAAGTGGCCGTTGTTCATACCCCCGCGCCGGAGCATCGCGCTCAGCGAAGCCCACTTCCTGGACCCCTCGACCCGGCCGGATTCAGACTGGGCCATGGTCCACGACGTCAGCTACCCCTATCTGGATCCTCAGACCGGGCGGGAGCAGATCGGCTATACGTTCCTGCCACAGGCGGCCACCGTCCGGCACGATGAGGTCTACCGGGCGATCAATGAGGGGCTGGCCGAACTTTTCTATTATCAGACGCCGACCGAGGACCAGTTCAAGGCGTTCCGGGACCGGCACGGCCGCCCGCCCACCGACGACGAGGCCCGGGCCGTGCACCGGGCCGCGCTAGACCAGGGCCTGGCAGAAATTCAGGCCCGGGCCCAGCGGGCTTATCGCTGGGCCGAGCACCAGCGTCAAACGCCCGCCCGGGGGCTGGCCTGGCAATTGTGGCTTCCGGGAGGGGCGGTTTTCGCAGCCGTGGCGATCGTGCTCGGCTGGCGCATCCTGCGCAGGTCGGTGCCAAGAGGTCCGCTCGAGCGGCGTCAGCAGATCTGGGGCTACCTGCTGATCAGCCCCTGGCTACTCGGGTTGCTGGGCCTGACGGCCGGGCCGATTCTTTTTTCCATCGGTCTGAGCCTGTGCGACTGGCAAAGCCTCACCAGCCTGCGCGAGGCCAGATTTATCGGACTGGAAAACTACATCCGAGCCCTCAGCGGCGACGACCCGCTCTTCTACACTTCGCTCACGGCCACCCTGCGTTACAGCGGCGTGGCTGTTCCGCTCCAGTTGCTCGGGGGCCTGGCCCTGGCTCTGTTGCTGAATACCAAGTTGAGGGGCATCCGACTGTGGCGGACCTTCTACTTCGTGCCTTCGGTGCTGCCGATCGTCGCGGTCGTGGTCCTATATTTCTATCTCTTCGATCCCGCCGGGGGCTGGGTCAACCACCTGCTTCGTCTGGCGGGGTGGAAGGACCCGCCCAAGTGGCCGCTCTCGGCCCAGCCGGTGCTGGGCCTGCCAGCGGCGATGTGGATGTTCATCCTGATGAGCTTGTGGACGGTCGGGGGCGGCATGATCATCTACCTGGGCAGCCTCCAGAGCATCCCGACGCAGCTCTATGAAGCAGCCGAGGTGGATGGGGCCGGGTCGATCCGCAAGTTCCGCCACGTGACCGTCCCGATGATCTCGCCAGTGGTGTTCTTCATGCTGGTGATGGGCATCATCGGTTCGTTCCAAGTTTTCACCGCCGCCTACGTTTTCTTCGAATCCGAGGGCGGGCCGCGAAACTGCACCCTTTTTTACGTTCTGCATCTGTTCAACGAGGCGGTAAATCGCTACCGCTTCGGGTATGCCGCCGCCCTGGCCTGGATCCTGTTCGTGATCCTGTTGATCCTGACTGCGCTGGTCTTCAAAAGCTCGCCGATGTGGGTCTACTATGAAGGGACCCGGGAGGCCCGGAAATGATGCGGCTTTCCCGGCCCGCCAGCGAGCGGCTCCAACGCACAGCCGTCACCGGCATCCTCATTCTCGGCGCGGTTCCGATCGCGCTGCCCTTCTGCTGGCTGATTCTGGCCAGCCTGAAAACCGCCGACCGGGTCCTGACCGATCGGCCGGAATGGCTGCCGTGGGTCGATCGGTACACTCTTGACGATGGCCGGCAGGAGTGGTCCCTGACCATTCTGGATCGCAGCCGTGAGGGACTGCTTGGCTGGTGGCGGGTCCGCCCGGCCAATCTGCCCAATGAAGATTACTTCCTCTGGCCGCTCGACCAAATCGAGACCCGGGCGGTCACGGGGTACGTAGCCCGGATCGGCTGGCTCAAGCGGGCGGTCACCGCACCCCAGCCGGCCGATCGACCCGGCTGGGTCCGGGTCGGCCAGCTCGGCACACAGCAAGTGGTGGCGGTCGGGCCCGGTCAGCTTCGCGAGGAATCTCACATCGAGCATGTGGCAGTCGTTCTAGGCCAGGAGGTGGTGGTCGAGCTGGAAAGCCCCCCGACCGGGGAAACCGACCCGGCCTGGCAGAACTCACCGTCCGGTCCGGGCACCAGCCTACGAATCAAGGACTACAGCCTCCCGTTCGAGCTGGCTGACTCCCAGGTTAGGGGCTCGGATCATGGGCCGCAGGTCTGGGTGGAGTCGCTGGGTGCGGCGTTGCCGGTCGAAGTGCTGGAGCACTATCCATCGTCCGGCGTAAGCCGGGTCCGCTTGGTCCCAGGTCAGGTCGTGCTATCGGACCCTGGTCGGGTCCGGGTCGAACGCCGACTGACGGTCCGATACTACCTCGAACAGGAGGACGGACCGGTCGAGGTCAAGCCCACCCGACGGGACGAGCAGGGGAACCCGGTTGAAGTCGCTCTGCTGACCCGGCCGCGGGAATGGATCGTGCCCGCCTCGCACGTGACCCCAGCGACCGGCTACGAGCAGCGGATCCGCTGGCTGGACCAGAGCCTGACGGTTCGCAGCCGCGGCGATGTGGCCACGCCGGCGGGCATGGCCGCCTTGCAGCCGGTCTGGCCGGCTGACAGCGTGGTGGTAGCGGCCGAGCGGGTCCGACACCAGCGCCGTCTGGAGGCGCAATGGTCCAACTACATCAACGTGTTTGCCGCCGAGCCGCTGCACAAGTATGTGCTGAACACGCTTTTCATCACGGTTCTGTGCATCGTGGGCAATGTGCTGAGTTGCGGGCTGGTCGGCTACGCCTTCGCCCGGCTCCGCTTCCGGGGACGTGACGGCCTCTTTCTGATCGTGCTGGCCACCATGATGCTGCCCTCGACCATCACCTTCCTGCCGACCTACATCCTTTACGTGAAGATCGGCTGGCTGGACAGCTTCTACCCGCTGATCGTGCCCAGCTTCCTGGCCACCGCCGCATTCTTCGTCTTCCTGTACCGTCAGTTTTTCCTGACTATTCCGCTGGACCTGGAGGACGCGGCCCGGATTGACGGCTGCGGCCCGCTGGGCACGTTCTGGCACCTCATGCTGCCGGCCGCCCGGCCCGCGGTCGTCACCGTGGCGGTGTTCACCTTCATGGCGTCCTGGAACGACTTCATGGGCCCGCTGCTCTACCTGAACACCGACGAGTACCAGACCCTGGCTTACGGTCTGTTCAGCTTCAAGACCAGCTTCGGCTATAAGTTCCCCCACTTCATGATGGCGGCCAGCGCGATGATGATGATCCCCACCCTGGCGATCTTCTTCCTGGCCCAACGGGCGTTCATGCGTGGCGTAGTAGTGACCGGCGTGAAGGGCTGAGCCTCCCGGCATCAGCGGATGACTAACCGCCCACTGCCGCACCGGCAACCGGCCACTGCCCGGCCGGGCCCGGCTACCCGGCAGCGACCGCGACGGCTCGGGCAATCCGGGCCAGCGTTCGCTCCCGGCCCAGAAGGGCCAGTGTCTCATGGATGGCCGGACTGATCGTCGTTCCGGTCACCGCCACCCGCAGCGGCTGGGCCACCTTTCCGAGTTCGAGTCCGAGCTCGTCGGCGTAGCCGCGAATCAGGCGATCCAGGGAATCCGAAGACCAGTCGGCCAGCCCCGATAACCTGCGACCCAGCTCCCGCAGCACCGCCAGGCCTGCCCGGTCGTCGCGCAGCAGCCATTTCCGGACCGCTTTCTCATCGTAGGCCACCTCCTGATCAGAGATGAACAACGGGCCGCACTTGCGCTGGATGTCCGGGAAGGTGCGCAGACCCTTGCACAGCTCGATCAGCCGGGCCAGCGTCTGGTCATCCAGGTTGGTAAATGGCCCCGGCTCATTGACGCTCAGGTAATCGCGGAAGGCCGCCAGCTTGCGCTGCGGGCTGGCCGCCTCGAGCGCCGCGGTGTTGAAACTGAGCAGCTTGTCGCGATCGAAGCGAGCGCTGGTTTTTCCGATCCGCTCCAGGCTGAAGGCCTGGCACAACTCCGCCAGGGTGAACTTCTCGCGATCATCGCCCGGCGACCAGCCCAGCAGCGCGATGAAGTTCACCAGCACCTCAGGCAGGTAGCCGCTCTTGCGGAAGTCATGAATCTCGATTTCGGGCAGGTGAACCGCCAGGGCCGCGGCCAGGCGTTCCAGGGCCGGGCCGGGAAGCTGGCCCGCACCCTGGCGCCAGGCCCGCACCAGCCCGGGGTCGTCCAGCCCCGCCGCCTCCATGACCTGCCGCTCATCCAGCCCGGCGGCCCGGACCGCATCCCTAACCACCTTGTCTTTGTCCCGCTTGCTCATCTTGCTGCCGTTCATGTTCAGGATGATGGGCAGATGAGCGAAGACTGGCGGCCGGTAGCCGAACGCCTCGTACAGCGCGATCTGCCCCGGCGTGTTCATCAAGTGCTCCTGGCCACGCAGCACGTGCGTGATGTGCATGGCCGCGTCGTCCACCACGACCGCGAAGTTGTAGGTCGGCCAGCCGTCCGACTTGATGATCACGAAATCGCTCAGCTCCTGAGCCCCGATCCGGACCGGACCGAGAATCTGATCTTCGACCACGAAATCGCGATCGGGCATGCAAAAGCGAATCACCACCGGCCGCCCCGCGTCCCGAGCCTGACGAACCTCGGCCTCAGAGGGGAAACGGTCGGGACGCCGATAACGGAAGCCCTTCTGCTGGGTAGCATGGGCAGCCTGGCGCATGGCCTCCAGTTCTTGGCGGGTTTCCATCGCGTAGTAAGCCTGCCCGCATTCCAAGAGGCGGCGCGCGTGCTCCTCATAAAGCGCCCGGCGCTGCGACTGGTAATACGGGCCATATGGGCCGCCGACTCCCGGTCCCTCGTCCCATTGCAGCCCGAGCCAGCTCAGGTCTTGCAGCAGCTTCTGGTCGGCGGCCTCGATGTTGCGGGTCTGGTCGGTATCTTCGATCCGCAGCACGAACTTGCCCCCCAGCCGGCGAGCCAACAAGTAATTGAAAAGCGCGGTACGCGCTCCGCCGATGTGCAGATAACCGGTCGGCGACGGCGCGAATCGGGTCCTTACCATCGTGTTCATCGGATCCTCGCCATTGCCCGCAGTTTGCCGGATCCGGCAGCCGGCGCCAACCATTCAGCGACCATCCGACCGTGTCAGCCCGACCGAAAAACTCCTCCCTGCGGGAGCACCCCGCCAGGTTGCCTGGGGCCCGGCTTCCAAGGCCGACCGACCGGGGTTATACATGCGGCGTCACAATCAACCGGAATCCGGGGCCCGCGCGGGATGCCTCGGACCGGCTGTGGAGACCAAGCCATGAACTCCCTCGTCAGGTGCTCGCTGCGGTGGTTGGCGGTGACTTTGTTGAGCTGTCGGTTGCCCGGATCGAAGGCTGCACCGGGGGACGTAAAGAGCGAATTGGACGCCCCGTGCAAGTACCCGGCCGGCCTGGCCACCGACGGGCGAAACCTGTTTTTGTTGGATTGGCGGCAAGCCGAGATCTACCAGATCAACCCGGCCGGTGGCAAGCTCCAGCCGTGCTTCGCCGCCCCGACGCTCAAGCCGCACGGTCTGGCCTACGCGGATGGTCGGCTCTTCATCTCAGACGATCACAGCGGGTGGGTCTACGAGCTGAACCTCGCCACCGGCCGCGTGGAAAACCGCTTTGAGGCGCCGGGCTCGAGCCCGACCGGCCTGGCCTGGGCCGGCGATGCCCTCTTCGTGCTGGAACGGAAATCCGGGCAGATTTACAAGGTTCTGCCGCAGGACGGGACCATTCTGGCCTGCCTGCCCGCGCCTAATGAGAGCTGCACCGGGCTGACCTACGACGGCCAGCACCTGTGGGTTTCCGACCGCGTCAAAAACGAGCTGTACATGGTGGACCCGCAAACGGGGATGGTTCTGGGGATCCTGGATGCCCCGGGACCGTACGCGGCCGGTCTGGCCTGGCTGGATGGGTACTTGTGGAACGTCGATTTCCAGACCCGCAAGCTCTACCAGATCATCGTCGCGGACGATCCGCCCTACCGGCTCTCCCAGACCCGCCAGGCACGCGTCGAATATCTCTGGACGCTGTACAACTACGGACCGGGGCAGGTTGAGGACCTGACCGTCAGCCTGGCCATTCCCGAGGAGCTTCCGGCCCAGCAACTCCTGTCCCAACCCGAATACTCCATCCAGCCGACCGGCTTCGCAGTTGACCGCTGGGGACAGCGCTGCGCGGTCTTCCAGCTCGGGTCGCTGCCGGCCGGCAGCAAACAGGCGGTCAGCTACAGCCTGAATGTCAGGCTTTCGGCCATTCGCTACCTGGTGCTGCCCGAGAAGGTCGGCTCGCTGGAGGACATTCCGGCCGACATCCGGCGACTCTATACCGCCGACGAAAGCCGCTACCGGATCAACACTCCGTTCATCCGTGAAACCGTGCAGCGGGTGGTCGGGCAGGAGAAGAACCCGTACTGGATCGCCCGCAAGATCTTCAATTACGTGATCCAGACCCTGGAGTATGAGATGGCCGGCGGTTGGGATGTGCCCGAGGTCGTCCTCCAGCGCGGGAAAGGCTCCTGCTCGGAATATACCTTCGCTTTTATCGCTCTGTGCCGGGCGGCCGGTCTGCCGGCCCGTTATCAGGGCAGTGTCGTGGTTCGGGGAGACGACGCCAGCGTCGATGAGGCCTTCCACCGCTGGGCCCAGGTCTATCTGCCGGGCTATGGCTGGGTGCCGGTGGATGCCAACCGGGGGGACGCGAAAGCTCCCGCCGACCAGGCCCGCGGGTTCGGCGAACTGGCCAACCGGTTCCTGATCACCACCCACGGCGGAGGCGGCTCGGAGTACCTGGACTGGGGGTACAACTCGCAAGCCAGGTACCGGACGACCGGGCAATGCAAGATCGAGGAAGAAAACCTCGGGTTCTGGGAGCCGCTGACCCCGGCAGAGAACCCGCCGACCGAAAGTCGATCGCAATCGGCCGAGTGCAAACGTAGTTAACCATCTCCGACGCCGGCCTATGCAGGGGATACGCCGACCTGGGGGCCCGCTCGGGTTGGACGTCCGGCCCGGCCCCAGCCGGCGTCTCGCATTCAGGCGGCTCCGTGGGCCTGGCGGCGGCACCGCAGGCGCGCACGGTGGAGGATAATCTTGGCGCCCACCCAGCATCGCACGGTGGGCAGGGTCCGGACCCGCGCGGGCGGCGGTGCCAGCCCCCCGAACCCTGGCCGCCACGGCGGCCCGCCCCCGGTAGAGGTAACCCAGGTCCTAGTTGCCATCCGCCAGCACCTATCGCGGCCCAGATTGCGATACTTGGCCAAGGCTGCTCATGCGGCGACAACTGTCGTGCTAAGGACTCCTGGAGCCGTAACCATAGCGGCCTAACCTGCTTGCCAACCCCGCCCGCGCCCCCGGGCGAAATTCTGGCCAGCGTCGGGGCACACAATGAATGAGCGGCGGGCCAAGCGATGACGGCCCCCGACCGCCAGCGAAGGGTCCGCCCAGCCGCAGCCAGCGCCACGCGGCCGGGTAGCGGCGCATGTGGCGCTTTTTGACATGTTGCTATCGCAGAATGCCCCGTCCGGCTGGGCACTGCACCTTGCTCCGCAAGCCAATCATGGTTATGCTGGTTCGTTGGAGCAGGAGAGGTGTCACACCCGCCCTAGATTAAGGAGGATAACTGATGCGATGGTGGATGGCTTCGAGCGTAGTGTTGTTGGGGGCGGTGCTGTCCTGGGCCGGGCCTGTGGAGGATGCCCGCGACCAGTTGCGGCAGGCTTTTCCGGACGTGCAGTTCTACGTCGAAGGGGCATCCCTGGCCCGCGTGTGGGGCGCGCCTTTCGGCTAGAACCTGTTTCATAACCATCGGACCGCGATCATCAGGCACGCCACATGCATGAATGCCCGGTACATGTTAGGTTGCGTTCCCAGCGGATCAGAAGCCGCCGGTAGTAGCCCAGCCAGGCGATGGTGCGTTCGATCTTCCAGCGCCGCTGGTAACGCCGCAGGGCCCGTCCATCCTGCAACGCCGGACGCTGACGACCCTTGCGGTGTGGACAAATCAGCTCGATGCCCCGCGACCACAGCAGAATGCGCAGCCAGTCGGCGTCGTAGGCGCGGTCGGCGATCAGGCGCCTCGGCTTGCGGCGCGGCGCCCCGCCCCGCAAACGCGGCACGCTCACCGTTTCGAGCGCCTGCTC
>CAYZXK010000183.1:0-12318 GCA_964482395.1 uncultured Planctomycetales bacterium
CGGATCGTGTACGGTCTGGTGGCGTACTACAACGCCAAGTACGCCACGCGGGTCTGCAAAGAATTCCGGGAGGTCCGCGGTGTGGCCTGAAATGCCCTTCTTAACCCGCAACAATTACACACGGGAATTGACGTTACCCGGTCTGGCGACCCGGCCGGTAAGTGGGATGCCATGAGCAGAGCTGGACAGCCGCTGTTGTTCACCCGCCCGGTTCGGTCGGATATGCGAGTGGTAGTCACGGGGCAGGTGGGGGTGGATAAGAAGCCGTTCATCGAGCAAGTCGCGCAACTGGCGCGGTCCCGGGGGCATGCAGTGCAGCTCTTCCACGTGGGGGACATGATGTACGCCGAGGCGCGGGATGTGCGACCCGGGCGGATTCTCGACCTGCCACTGGCCCGACTGGGGGCCCTGCGCCGCTCGGTGTTCAAGGATATCCTGGCCCAGGTCGATCAGCACCAGACCGTGATCGTGAACACTCATGCGTCTTTCCGCTGGAAGCATGGGCTGTTCCCGGCCTTCGATCACGATCAGATGCTGGCCCTGGACGCCGACCTCTACGTCACCCTGGTGGACAATCTCGACGCGGTGCACGAGCGGCTCACCCGCGAGCACGACCTGCCGCACTCGCTGAAGGACATCCTGGTGTGGCGTGAGGAGGAGATTCTGGCCACCGAGGTTCTGGCCAGCGCAGTCCGGGGCCACGGCTGCTTCTACGTGCTGTCCCGCGGCGGGGGCCAAGCCGCGGTCGAATCCCTCTACCGGCTGATCTTCAAGCCGCAGACCAAGCGGGTCTATCCTTCTTTCCCGATGACGCACGTGATGGACCTGCCCGACACGCTGGCCGAGATCGACGCTTTCCGAGCCACCATCGCGGAGCACTTCATCACCTTCGACCCGGGCGATATGGACGAGAAGCGGCTGCTCTCCTATGCGACCGCCGCCGCCGCCCAGGGCCGGAGCCGCTTCTCGGTCCAGGTGCAGGGGCGCGCGGTGGAGTTCGACGTGACCGAGGTGACCAGCGTGGCCCGGGATATCGACGCCCAGATTTACGCCCGGGATTTCAAGCTGATCGACCAGTCGGACATGATCGTGAGTTTCATCCCCGAGCTGCCGGACGGGCGGCCGGGGCTCTCCTCCGGCGTGGAGCGGGAGTTGCAGCACGCCTTCGAGGCGACCAAGGAAGTCTACGTGGTCTGGCGACCCAAGGCCGAGCCGTCTCCTTTCGTTACCGAGACCGCCACCCGGCTGTTCGGCTCAGTCGATGAGCTGCTGGCCTACTTTCGCGGTCGAGGTTACCTGACCGCGTTTCAGAAGCCGCTGTTCGAGGGGCGGTAAGCAGCCGCCGGCCGGGGCAGTCCGCGCCGGGCCCCGTCCGAGCCGAGCGCCGACCGCCCCAAGAGCCCTCACATGATCCCCAGGACCTGTCGGGCCAGGTTGTCCGGCATCCGTTCATACCGGCAAGGCTCCATGCTGTGCGAAGCCCGACCCTGCGACAGCGAGCGGAGCTGGGTGGCATACCCGAACATGGCCGAGAGCGGGGCCTCGGCGACCAGCACCCGGTTGGTTCCGCGGACCGCAGTGGCGATGATGGTCGCCCGACGGGCCAGCAGGTCCCCACTGATGGCCCCGTAGTAGGTCTCCGGTGTAACCACCTCGACCTTCATGATCGGCTCAAGGAGGACTGGCCCGGCTTGCTCGACTGCCCGCTGGAAGGCGATCGAGGCGGCGGCTTCAAAGGCCAGCTCGGAAGAGTCCTCGGAATGCTCCTCGGCGTCCAACAAGGTGACCTGTAGGTTGATCAGCGGGAAGCCGCCCAGGCCGCCGCTCCGGCTGGCATCCCGCACTCCCTGCTCAATGGCAGCCACGAAGACCGGGCGGATTTTTCCGGCCGGCAACTTGCTGCGGAACCTGAAGGTTTCCTCGCCGGGCCGCGGGTCCAGCGGCTCGACCCGCAGCTTGACGATCGCAAACTGGCCCCGGCCGCCGGTCTGCCGGACCAGCCGTCCCTCCGCCTCGGCCGGGCGGGTAACGGTCTCCCGATAGGCCACCCGCGGCTTGCCGACCCGGACCGCGAGGTTGAAGTCCCGCTCCAGACGATGGGTGATCACCTCCAGATGCAATTCGCCCATGCCGCAGATCAGCGTCTGGCCGGTCTCTTCGCTGCTGCGGAACTCGAAGGTGGGGTCCTGCCGGGCGATCATTTGCAAAGCGGCCAGCAGCTTGTCGCGGTCAGCGCTGGAGTGCGGCTCAATCGCCATGCTGATGACCGTTTGCGGAAACTCGATACGTTCCAGGAGGATCGGAGCCCGAGCGTCGCAGAGGGTGTCGCCGGTCTGGCTCTCCTTCAGCCCCACTGCCGCGGCTATATCCCCGCAGACCACTCGCTCCACTTTCTCGCGGCGTTTGGCGAATACGCGGAAGAGCTGCGGCAGGTTCTCTTTCTTGCGCCGGCCCGCGTTCAGCACCCGTGAGCCGGCCTTGAGCGTGCCGCTGTAAACCCGGATGAAGTGCAGATCCCCATGGCTGTCCGCGACCACTTTGAAAACCAGAGCGGTCAGCGGCCCACCCGGGTCGCACTTGCGAACGATCAGCCGGTCGGGATTGTCCGGATCGCGGCCCTCGATGGGCGGGGTATCCAGCGGCGAAGGCAGGTAGTCGCAAACCGCATCCAGCACGGCCTGCATGCCGACATACTTGAGAGCCGAGCCGCACAACACCGGCTGGCAGCGGCGGGCCAGCGTGCCTCTGCGAAGCGCGGCGCGCATCTCCGACTCGGTCAGCGGCTGGTTCTCGATATACTTGAGCATCAGCCCGTCATCCAAGTCGGCGAGTTTCTCTTCCAGAAGATGACGATACTCCAGCGCCTGCGTCCGGTATTCCGACGGGATCTCCAGGACCTCATACCTTCGGCCGTCCTCGCTGCCGCTGTAATCGCAGGCCCGCATGGTCAGCAGATCGATGTAGCCGCGAAAGTCGCTGTCCTGCCCCAGCGGAAGCTGGATCGGAATCGGGTTGCCGCCCAGCCGGCTGCGGATCATCTCCACCGAACGGTGAAAATCCGCCCCGACCCGATCCATCTTGTTGAGAAAGCAGATCAGCGGGACCTTGTACTTGTCCGCCTGCCGCCAAACCGTCTCCGACTGCGCCTCTACCCCCTCCTTGGCGTCGAAGACCAGAATCGCCCCGTCCAGCACCCGCAGGCAACGCTCGACCTCGGCCGTGAAATCGACGTGCCCCGGGGTGTCGATCAGATTGATCCGGCAGTCGCGCCACTCGAAGCAAACCGCCGCGCTGTAGATGGTAATCCCGCGTTCCTGCTCCTCGGTGTCGAAGTCGGTGACCGTGGTGCCGTCGTCCACCTCGCCCATCTTGTGGATGGTGCCGCTGTAATAGAGGACCCGCTCGGTGGTGGTGGTCTTGCCGGCATCGATATGGGCGGCGATGCCGATGTTACGGATTTTCGACAAGTCCTCCATAATGGCACTTCGCCTCGAGACGACTCGCTCCGCTGCTCTCAACGGGAGGAGGCCGCGATCAGGCGGCAGAGCAACCTCTGAACCGGCCGGAACCGCTTGCAACCCGGCCTAACGGAGAGGGGGGGATTCGAACCCCCGGTGCAGTTACCCGCACACACGCTTTCCAAGCGTGCCCCTTAGGCCACTCGGGCACCTCTCCTCGATCCGTCCCACTCTCGCCCCGCACCAAGACCGGGCTTGAGCAAAAACTGGGACACCCAACCCGCCGGCGCCTTCCCTACCCGGAAAACCCGGATCGCGCCGAGCCAGTTCCCATCTCTCCTCACCCTCGTCCCGAGCCGGCACCGCCCGGTTACGCGGCGCACTATCGCGCCATCCCGGCGCACGGTCGGCCGCCACGCCGCGGCCGATATTCTACTGTCAGGCCGACCGCCAGCCAAAGCGAGCCACCAGCCGGTCGCGGGCAGCGGCCGGCAATCGGCAGCCAGGGTCAGGCACCGGCGTGATTGATGGGGTTCGGCCCGCCGCCCCGGTCGCGGCCGCGACGTTGCCTTAACGACAGGCTGACCCTCGCTTAACATTCACGCGTTGGAATTGGCCCAATATGGAGACATCAAGGGAGACTGCGCCCGACCCAGAGTGCGACGCCCGGTCGACGCGCCTGCCAGCTCCGAGCCTCTTCCCGGCGAGCAACCCAATGTCGGTCGGCAAGTCCATTCTCATCGTGGAGGACGAGGCGGACCTGGCCAATATGCTCGCGTATCATTTGAAGCGCGGGGGATACCAGTGCCGGGTGGCCGGCGACGGCCAGTCCGCGCTGGCCGAGGTGCAGAGGTACCCGCCGGACCTGATCGTGTTGGACCGGATGCTCCCACGGCTGTCGGGCGACGAGGTGGCCATGCGAATCCGCAGCGACCCAAGCACCGCCCGCATCCCGATCATCATGCTCACGGCCAAAGCCGAAGAGACCGACGAACTGGTCGGCCTGGCGCTGGGAGCCGACGATTACGTCCGCAAGCCCTTCTCGATGAAGTTGCTGCTGGCCCGGATTCAGGCCGTCCTGCGGCGGCAGGAAGCGGCGAGCGGGCCGGCCGAAGTGCTGACTTCCGGTCCGTTCGTTCTTGATCGAGGCCGGCACGAACTGACCGTTGAGGGCCGGCCGATAACGCTGACCGCCATGGAGTTCCGCCTCCTGGCCGCCCTGATGGCCGCCCGCGGACGAGTGCTCAGCCGCGATCAACTTATCACCGCTCTGCTGGGGGTGGGAGCCGCGGTGACCGACCGGACCATCGACGTGCATGTGGCCGCCCTGCGCAAGAAACTCGCGGTCGCTGCCGGGTGGATTCAGACTATCCGGGGAGCGGGATACGCGTTTCGTCCGCCAGCAACCACGCAGAGTGAGAGCTGATCCCGGATGAAGCTGGGCGGGCTTTCCTGGAGATGGCTGGGTGGGATCACCCTGGTGATCCTGGCGGCGCTGGGGGCAGCTTTCTGGCTGTTCACTGCCGAAGTCGAGCGACTGCGCGACCAGGAGCTGACCGACCAGTTGTTGGCCGAAGGCCGCCTGCTAAGGTGTGCACTGCGCGATTCCTGGACGCAACTAACCGCCCACCGCATCGCGGGCATGGCATATGCGCTGCACCAGCAAGGCACCGACGTGGTGGTGCTGTCCGCCGACGGTACCGTGCTTCTGGATACTTTGGGGAATGGCAGAATCGCAGAGCGACTTCTGGAGCAACCCGAGGTCCAGACCGCCCTGAGGCAGGGCTGGGGGCAAAGCACACGCCCGGGCATCCACGGCCCCACGCCCAGCCAGGCGGTAGCTGTCAGGATCGGCAGCGACCTGGATGAACTGGGCGTGATCTGGCTGGCACGCCCGCAATGGACGCTGGTGACTCACGGTCGCTCCTTCGGGCGGGCGGTGCTGGCCATCGCGGCGGTCGCGGTTGCAACTGTGCTGGCCCTGGGATTGGCCATGATCCGACGGTGGTCGAGCCTGCTGAAGCGGTTGGGCCAGGCCGCCCGGAGGCTGGCGGAAGGAGACCTTTCGGCTCAAGCCGAGGTGAGCGGCTCGGACGAATTCGCCATCCTGGCCTGGTCGGTGAACGAAACCCGTCGCCGACTCCTGGCCCACGCCGAGGTTATCGACCGACAGCGCCGAACCCTCGAGTCGCTGCTGGACCGGCTTCAGGAAGGGGTCCTCGCCGTCGACGGCCAGGGCCGGATCATTCTGATCAACCCGGCCGCCCGGCGGCTGCTTGACCTGAAAGCACCGCAGAGCCATGAGGACCGCCTCATCGGCCGGACGGTCGAAGAATGCTTGCCGCACCACCAGGTCCAGCGCCTCCTTCGCGCAAGAACCGAGGGTCCGGGCTCGGCCGATGCCGGCGAGCAAGAGCCCGGGCAGGCACCTGCGGTCGAAGAGCATCAACTCCGGCTGGAGACCGCCGGGGGAACCGTCCACCTGCTAGCGCGAGCCTGCGACCTGCGGCTACCGCGGGCCGACCGGCAATCCGACGCCGGTCCAGCCGGAAGACTCCTGGTGCTCACCGACGTAACCGCTCTTCGTCGGGCACTCGACCTGCAAGTGGATTTTGTGGCCAACGCCTCGCACGAGCTGCGTACGCCGCTGTCGCCGATCCGAACCGCGGTTGAAACGCTGCAACAGATGGATTTGGCCGCAGAAAGCGGCCAGGCCAGAGAGTTCATCGAGGTCATCGACCGGCACAGCGCTCGGCTGGCCGCGCTGGCTTCCGACCTGTTGGACCTCTCCCGGCTGAGTTCTCCAACCCGGCCGCCCCAGGCGGCCGCACTACCGCTTGCCGAGCTGGCCGGCCAGTTAGCCGAGCACTTCGCACCGGTCGCCAAAGCCAAGGGGCTGAACTGGGAGATCGACTGGGATCGGAACGGAGTGCAGAGCATTATGGCCGATTACCGATTGCTGCGGTTGATCCTCGACAACCTCGTGGACAACGCCATCCAGTTCACCGAGGCCGGCGGCCATGTCCGGGTGAGATGTTGCGTTCAGCCGGGCCAAGCCATCTTCGAGGTCGAAGATGACGGCTGCGGGATCCCGGAAGGGGAGCAGCAACGGGTCTTCGAGCGTTTCTACCAGGTTGAGCGGGCCCGGTCGGGCAGGGGGCGTGGGACCGGGCTGGGACTGGCCATCGTGCGCGACGCCGTGGCCGCCATGCAGGGAACGGTACAGCTTAAGAGCCAGGCCGGGGTCGGGACCTGCGTGACGGTGACCATCCCGCAGCCGGGCTGATCGTAGCCCACCCCGGCTTCGCCTAAGTTTGACCCGGGCTTAACGGAAGCTTAACCGCAATCGGGGAGGGTGTGTTCAGTGACCGATGGCGGGTCGATCGCCCGGCGGGCCGGCCGCGAGGTCGGACCGGCCCGAGTTTTGCGAGCACTGGTGTCTACTCCGGAGGGTGGAGAGGGCCAGGAGGTGCGGCATGAACTACCGAGCGCGAGTGGTTGGTCTGGTCGCGATGCTGGCGGCAGCCTGGAGCGGTCCCGCCGACGGCCAGCAGCCGTCGCTGTCCGGGACTGTGCGGATCGACGGCTCCAGCACTGTCTATCCGATCATGGCGGCGGCGGCGGAGATGTTCAGCCAAGTGCAGCCCAAGGTGCAGGTCACGGTCGGCATTTCCGGCACCGGCGGCGGGTTCAAGAAGTTCCTGGATGACCGGGCCGAGCTGCGTACCGACATCTCAAACGCCTCCCGCCCCATAAAGCCGAGTGAGCTGACCCGGGCCAGAGAAGTCGGGGTGGAGTTCATCGAGCTGCCCATCGCCTATGACGGCATCGCCGTGATGGTCCATCCGCAGAACACCTGGTGCGACTGGCTGACGTTGGAAGAGCTGAAACGGATTTTCGAGGCCGGCAGCCAGATCACCAACTGGAAGCAGATTCGCCCGGGCTTTCCCGACCTGCCGTTGAAAATCTACGCCCCCAGCACCGATAACGGCACCTACGATTACTTCGTCGAGGCGGTGATCGGGGGAGAGGCCAAAACCCTGCGGTTCGACCCGGTCTACAGCGCCAGCGCCACGCAGACCGCCAACGTGCAGGGCATCGCCGGCGACCGGGGCTCGCTGGGTTTCTTCGGGTTCTCCTACTACGAGAACAACCGGGAGCGGCTCAAGCTGCTGGCGATCGACAATGGCAACGGCGAGCCGATCAAGCCGTCTCGTGAGACCATCGGCGCCAACACCTACAGTCCGCTTTCCCGTCCGCTGTTCATCTACGTCAATCGGCAGGCCGCGGACCGCCCGGAAGTGGCCGCCTTCGTGCGGTTCCTGCTCAAGGACGCCGCCCGGATCGTCGAGCATCCCAAGGTGGGATACGTGGCGCTGCCTTCCGAGATATACGAGATCGCCTGGCACCGCTTCGAACAGCGGACCACCGGCACGGTCTACGAAGACCAGCACGCCGTCCACCGGCCGCTGGCCGAGGCCTTCAAGCGGACGGACTGAATGCCCAGGCCGGAGCGCGAGCGGCAGGCCGCGACCCAGCCGGACGGGGCGAAAATGCGTCGTTGGCAACGCCTGAGAGAAGGCGGTTTGGAGGGGGTGTTGCTGTTGTGCGCGCTGGTGTCGGTGGCGACCACCATGGGCATCGTCTGGGTGCTGTTCAGCGAGTCGCTTCCGTTCTTCCGGCACGTACCACTGACCGAGTTCCTTTTCGACCGGCAATGGGCACCGCGCACCGGGCAGGAATACGGGATTCTCCCGCTACTATGTGGGACCTTCCTGATTTCAATACTGTCGCTGGCGGTGGCCATTCCGATCGGGCTGGCCGCGGCAATCTACCTAAGCGAGTATGCCTCGCGGCCGGTTCGGCAGATCGCCAAGCCGGTGCTGGAGATTCTGGCCGGCATTCCCACCGTGGTATACGGCTACTTCGCCCTCACCTTCATCACGCCGCATGTTTTGCGTCCGTTGTTCCCTTCCATCGAGGTATTCAACGCACTCAGCGCCGCGATCGTGATCGGGATCATGATCGTCCCCACCGTCTGCTCCCTGTCCGACGACGCGTTGCGGGCCGTGCCCCGGAGCCTGCGTGAGGCGGCCTACGCGGTCTCCGCGACCAAGCTGGAGGTATCCACTCGCATCGTCCTGCCGGCTGCGCTGTCGGGCGTGACCGCGGCCGTGCTGCTAGCCCTGGCCCGGGCAGTGGGGGAAACGATGGCGGTGGCCATCGCGGCCGGCAGCACGCCCAAGATCACGCTCAACCCGCTGGTCAGCGTGCAGACGGTAGCCGCGTACATAGTCCAGGTCAGCAAGGGTGACGCCCCGACCGGCACCATCGAATACCAGTCGATCTACATGGCGGGCCTGATTCTGTTTTTGATCACGCTGGCCATAAACCTGGTGGCTCACAGAATCATGGCCAGATTCCGGGAGGTCTACGAGTGAGCCAGGCCGACAGCGCCATAGACTGGCAGCCAGTCCAGTTTCGCCCGCGCCTGGCGGCTCGGCGAGTGCTGGGCGGACTCTTCGGGCTGGCCTGCCGGCTGGCTGCGCTGGCGGCCGGACTGGTGCTGGGCTGCCTGCTCTGGCACGTGTGGCGACAGGGAGGCCATCTGCTGAGCCTGCGCTTCCTGACCAGCTTCGAGTCCACCCTGGATCCGCTGGCTAGCGGGGTAAAGAGCCCGCTATGGGGCACGGTCTGGCTTATCGGACTGACGACCATATTGGCGGTCCCGGTCGGGATCGCCGCCGCGGTTTATCTGGAGGAATTCGCGCCGCGCAGCCGACTGATGCAGCTCCTGCACCTGAACATCGCAAACCTGGCCGGCGTGCCCTCCGTGGTCTACGGGTTGCTGGGCTTGACCGTCTTCGTCCGCTGGTGCGCACTGGGACGCAGCGTCCTGGCCGGGGCGGCCGCCCTAGCCCTGCTCATCCTACCGGTCGCGATCATCACCACCCGCGAGGCGTTGGCGGCAGTGCCGCAATCCATCCGCCAAGCGGCATACTCGGTCGGAGCCACCCGCTGGCAGACCGTCCGCGACCACGTCCTGCCCGCGGCGTTGCCCGCCATCATGACCGGCATGATCCTGGCGCTATCGCGGGCGGTCGGCGAGGCCGCCCCGCTGATCGTGGTCGGAGCCGTCGCCTACAGCCGCACCGTTCCGACCAGCCCCCTCGACGGCTTCTCCGCGCTGCCGATAAAAATCTTCAACTGGTCGGAACTGGCCTCGCCGGAGTTTGTCCAGTTGACCGGGGCCGCCATTCTGGTTCTGCTGGGCGTTCTGCTGGGGACCAGCGCCCTGGCGGTCGGCATCCGGGCGTGGTATCAGAGACGCAGGCTATGGTAACTGTCAGCCGCCCAGTCGCCGCTACCCAAACCCTGAACCTGGCCAGTCTGGTGTCGGCCCGGCCAGAAACGATCATCGACCAGAACTCCAGCCCGGTGATCAGAACCGAAGACCTGACCATCCGCTACGGCAGCTTCGCGGCCGTCCGGAACGTCACACTTGATATTCTGCCCAAGCAGGTCACCGCGATTATCGGGCCATCCGGCTGCGGCAAGAGCACTTTCCTGCGGGCCATCAATCGAATGAACGACTTCGTCGACGGGGTGAACGTCAGCGGGCGGCTGATGTTCCTGGGGCAGGACGTTTACGCCCCGGGGACCGACCCGGTCGCGCTGCGCCGCCGAATCGGGATGGTCTTTCAGAAGCCCAACCCGTTCCCCAAATCGATCTTCAAGAACGTGGCCTGGGGACCGCAAGTGAACGGATACAGCGGGAATCTGGCCGAGCTGGTCGAGGAGTCGCTGCGGAAGGCGGGGTTGTGGGATGAGGTGAAGGACAAGCTGGATCACAGTGCTCTGACGCTCTCCGGGGGGCAGCAGCAGCGGCTGTGCATTGCCCGGGCCATCGCAATGCAGCCCGAGGTTCTGCTCATGGACGAGCCCTGCTCCTCGCTGGACCCGATCGCCACCGCGCGCGTCGAGGACCTGATCGATGAGCTCAAATCCCAGTACACGGTGGTGCTGGTCACTCACAACATGCAGCAGGCCGCCCGGGTTTCCGATCGGACCGCCTTCATGCTCATGGGTCAGTTGGTGGAAGTGGACCTGACCAGTCGCCTGTTCACCACGCCCCACGATCCGCGGACTCAGGACTACATTACCGGCCGATTCGGCTAGAGCGATTCATGACCGTACACTTCGTGCATCTGCTGGACGATTTGAGGCGGCGCTCCCTGCGCATGGCCAGCCAGGTCGAGGACATGCTGGAGGAGGCCGTCGAGGCAGCCTTTCAGACCAACCAAGCTCTTGCTCTGCGGATCGTCGCGCGGGATGAGGAGGTCGACGCGGAAGAGGTGGGCGTCGAGACCGAGGTCATCCGGTTGCTGGCACTCTACCAGCCGGTCGGGCGCGATCTGCGTCTGCTGGCCACGATTCTGAAGGTCAACAGCGACCTGGAGCGGGTGGCCGACTGCGTGGTCAACATTGCCGAGCGGGCCCGGCACCTGGCAGTCCAGGAGCTTGCCAGCCAGAGCGAAGACCTCAGGGCGCTTTTCCGGCTGACCCGCCAGGCATTGCGCAGCGCGATCCAGGCTTACGCCAGTGAGAATTCGGACCTGGCCCGTCAGGTGATCCACGATGACGCGGCCATAGACGCCCTGTATGGTCAGATCGTCAGGCAGATGGTGGCGGTGGCCCCCCGGCAGATGCCACAAATCGGCGGGCTGCTCGACCTGCTTTCGGTGGCCAAGAACCTGGAGCGAATCGCCGATCATGCCACCAACATTGCGGAGGACGTGGTTTTTCTGGCCACCGGGGCGATCGTCCGCCATCGACGGCCGGAGCAATAGGGCAGGGCGAGCCGCCCTCACCACATCGCCGGTTGCCGGCCCCGATCAGCGGCCTGCCTGCGGCCGCAGTTCGACGGGCCAGGACCCGCCGCTGCCACCCATCGGTCCCGCCGGCCTGGGCGGCAATCATTCATCCAGCGGCTCGATCCGGTCGAAGGGGACTCCGGCCTCGGTCAGCGCCTGCTCGCTTCGGGCCCGGTCAACGGCCGCGATTCGCAGAGCCGACCCGCAGTCGCTGCTCAGGTGGCGCGGGGTGGGGATGAGTTTGGCGCTTACTCCGGCCTGTCGAAGCACGCGTTCCGCGTAGATCGCGTGGCTGGTGGTGTACATGAGGATCACTGCGAAGTCAGCCACCCGGGCGCTCCTCCGCCAGGCGCGTCACGGCAGCAATCGCCTGGTCGATCTCCTCGATCGTGGTGAACGGCCCGGGCGAGAAGCGGACCGTCCCGGCCGGAAACGTCCCCAGAGTGCGGTGAGCCGACGGGGCGCAATGCAGGCCGGGGCGACAAAGGATGTCATACTGCTCGTCCAGAGCCTGGGCCATCGCGGAGGGTGATCGGCCGGCCACAACGAACGAAACGACTGCGGTTTGAAGCTCAGCCCGCCGCGGACCGAGGACGCGGACGCCGGGCAGGGCGGTCAGACCGTCGATCAGCCGTTGTGTCAAAACCTGCTCGTGCTGGGCGACTTGGTCCACGCCGCGGGTCAGCAAATAGCGGACGGCGGCCGCCAGACCGGCCAGCCCGACGGTGTTCGGCGTGCCGGCCTCGTACTTGTCCGGCAGGAACTCCGGGTGCTCCTCCGACTCGGACCGGCTTCCGGTGCCGCCACGCACCAAAGGCGGCAGCCGTCCGACCTCGAAGCGGGGACCGATTGCCAGTCCGCCAGTCCCCGGCGGGCCGAGCAACCCCTTGTGTCCTGTAAAAGCCAGCAGGTCGATTTCGTCCCGGTCCATCCGCATCGGCCGGCAGCCCGCGGTCTGAGTAGCATCGACCAGCAGCGGGACGCGG
>CAYZXK010000184.1:0-12647 GCA_964482395.1 uncultured Planctomycetales bacterium
GGTCCAGGATGGTCTTGAAGACCTCGAGGGCTACCTCGCGTCGGAAGCGTTCACGGCCGCGGAAGAACATGGTGAACTGGACGCGGTCGCCGCGCTTGAGAAACCTGATGGCCTGCCGGATTTTGATTTCCAGGTCGTGGGTGTCGGTCTTGGGTCGCAGACGGACTTCTTTGGTCTGCTGCTCGTGATGCTTCTTGAGTTTCTTCTTCTGCTGGTACTTCCATTTGCCGTAGTTCATGAGTCGGCAAACGGGAGGCCGGACATTGGGCGCGACTTCCACCAAGTCCAAGCCCGCCTCGCGTGCGAGGCGTAGGGCCTCATAATTGGGGAGAATCCCGAGTTGCTCATTGTTTTCGCCGATGAGGCGGACCGGCGAGACTCGGATCTGCTCGTTGCAACGCAGGTTAAGGTTGATGGGCACCACCATCCTTTCGGTTCTGCCCGCTTGGCGGCGGGCGGTCTACGTCGGAGTCTGGCCGGCTCCGACGCGGGACTCGGGGTCCCGGTTGGCGTTTTCACTGACGCACGCGGCCAGAAACTCAGGCAACGGCAAGGGTCCACATTGCCGGCCTTCGCGGGTGCGCACGTTCACGGTCTGGGTGGCGGCTTCCTGCTCGCCGACCACCAGGATGTAGGGGATCTTCATCATGGTCGCGGAGCGGACCTTGGCAGCGATGCGCTCGTCGCCATCGTCGAGTTCGGCCCGCAGGCCGCTCTCCCGGCAGGCCTGGTAAACCTTCTGGGCATAAGCCCGGGACTTGGCACTGATGGAACATACCCGGACCTGGACGGGGGCAAGCCAGAGCGGAAAGGCGCCGGCGAACTGCTCGATCAGGATTCCGACGAAGCGTTCCATGCTCCCGAACGGCGCGCGGTGGATCATGACCGGCCGGTGCGGCCGGTTGTCCTGGCCGATGTAAGTCAAATCGAACCGTTCGGGCAGGTTATAGTCGACCTGGACGGTCCCGAGCTGCCATTCCCGTCCGATGCAGTCTTTGACGATGAAGTCGATTTTCGGGCCGTAGAAGGCCGCCTCGCCCCGCTCCACGCTGTAGGTCAACCCGGTTCGCTGGACAGCCTGGAGGATGGCCGCTTCGGCCCGGGCCCAGTTCTCCGGGCTGCCGATGTACTTGTCGCTTCCGTCGCCCAGACCGGCCCGCACCCGATAATCGCGCAGGCCGATCACTCCCAGGGCCAGCTTGGCCATGTCCACGCAGCCGGCAATTTCATCCAGCAACTGCTCGGGCGTGCAAAACAGGTGAGCGTCGTCCTGACAGAAGCCGCGCACCCGGGTCATTCCGGAGACTTCGCCTGACTGTTCGTAACGGTAAACCTGCCCGAACTCTGCCACGCGGAAGGGCAGGTCACGGTAGCTGCGGGGTTCGGAGGCGTATACCCGGATGTGATGCGGGCAGTTCATGGGGCGCAAGAGGTAACCGTCCTCCTGGGCCAGCCAGGAGCGGATTCGGCGGATGCGCTCTTGCACTGGCGCGTCGGCTGGATAACCGGCCTGGGCGATCTCCTCGGATTCGGCGGCGATCCGCTGGAACAACTCGATCTCGGCCGGCTCCGCCCGCTCGGATTTGGAGGCCTGGGCCACCTCCCACAGGGCGTTGAGCAGCCGAGCCCGGTCGGATTCGAACAGCGGCGGATACTGGGTGTCCTTGTAGTACGGATAGTGTCCGCTGGTGCGATACAGCTCCAGCTTGCCGATCTGGGGTGTGTATACGGGTTGATAGCCGCGCTTGAGCAGTTCTTCCAGGATGAAGGCTTCTAACACCCGCCGAATCACCGCCCCCTTCGGTTTCCAAAGCACCAGGCCGGTGCCGACCATCGGGTCGAGGGTGAACAGGCCCAGGTCCTGTCCCAGTTTGCGGTGGTCGCGACGTCGGGCCTCTTCAAGCTGCCGGAGATAATCGTCGAGGGCTTTGCGGGTGGGGAAGGTGGTGCCGTACACCCGCTGAAGCATCTGCTTGGTGGAATCGCCGCGCCAGTAAGCGCCGGCGACCTGCATCACTTTATATGCCCCGATGTGACGAGTGCTGGGCACGTGGGGGCCGCGGCAAAGGTCCTCGAAGCGGCCCGGACCGGGCTGGCCGGTGACGTAGAAACTTAGGGTGTCGCCCTCGGCCCGCTCGGCGTTGTCGACCTTGTAGGGGTTCCCCTCGGCCCGCAACTTGGCCAGCGCCTGCGCCCGGGGCAGCTCATAGCGAGTGAACGGGCGATCCTCGGCCACGATCTCGGCCATCTTGGCTTCGATGGCCGCGAAATCTTCGGGACTGAGCTTGTGATCCAGGTCGATATCGTAGTAGAAGCCGTCTTCCACCGGCGGGCCGTAGGCGAGCTTGGCCTGGGGCCAGAGGGTGCATACCGCCTCGGCCATCACGTGCGCGCAACTGTGCCGGGCGACCTCCAGGCCCTCGGGGTCCTCCAGGGTGAGGGCTCGCAGTTCGACTTCCGGGCCGACCAGTCGGGTCGAAAGATCGACGACTCGGCCATTCAACTTGGCGGCGACCGCCCGTCGGGCCAGGGCCGGCGAGATCGCATGCAGAACCTCGCTGACGGACACACCGTCCGCATGTTCGACGACGGTGCCGTCGGGCAGGCGCACCTTCAACATGATATGTCCAGATGCCTCATGAACCGGAAGTGCAAGTGGCTTCGGCCGGCTTGGCGTCCCACCCCTGGCGGTGGCTGGAACGCGCCCCCCGTACCATTCTGCCGCCGGACGCGCGGCCCGCGCGCCCGCCCACCGTCTGGCCCGTCACGTTACAGCCCCGAACTTCATTCTTGTCTCATCGTGCTACCGGCAGGTAGCATCAGCCCCCACTGCTAAGTAATTTATCGGCTGGGGTTCAGATGTCAACTGAAATACGAGTTGGCGGGCAGCCCGGGCCGGTGGCGGCTGGGGTCCGGGCGGTCGGGGGCAGGGGTGTGGAGGTTGGTTGATCGCGGTCGAAGCGAGTGCGGCGGCCGGCTGTCACCGGGAGCTGGCTAGCGGACGATTTTTCAGTTGCTGGTTTTTTGAGCACTGGCGGGCGATTTTCTAGGACGTAGGCTGCGGACGTCGAAGAAGTTGTACAGGGTCGAGAGGCTCCACAACCCCCCCGCCGCGTGCAGCCACCACTGCGAGAGCCAGCCGCCCATGGCCGGCCAGCGCAAATGGACCAGGGAGTAAACCGACAGCATCAGGAGACCCGTCCCAAAGGATGCCGCCCAGATCGCCCGGGCCAGATTGGGCAGCAGCAGACCCAGGACCAGGCCTGCCAGCCCAGTTGAGATGGAGATAGCCAACAGGCTGCTCTGAAAGTCGGTTACGTTACCCGCGAGGTAGGACCACAGGTTGGCCAATCGGGTTTGCCAGGGTTCCAGCTTGGGGGTTTCGGCCTGGGGAAGGGTGACTAGTTGCCGCTGCTGATCGAAGCCTTGGGACAGGTAGGCTTCGAGCGGTCCGCGGAGCACGCGATCGCCATAGAACGCCAGCGAGCCGGCCATCAGGCAAAGGGCCAGCAAGGTTGCGAGCCAGAATTTGAAGAGGAGTACGCCCAGCAGAAGGCCGGCGGCGGCAGCTCCCGCCACGCTGGGCAACAGCGGCATCCCCAGCCAACGTCCAAGCCATAGGCCTCCCAGTGCACCCACGCCGGCGAAGACCAGAGCAGCCAGAATCGGCGCCAGCCGGGCCCCTTTGACCAGCAGCAGGATACCCAACAGCCCGACGGCGGCGGCGGCGGAGGCGAGTGGCAGCCACTCGGCCCCCGGTGGGGCGTGCCGGCCGGCAGCATCCAGAAGGCTGTTGACCCAATCCGTGATAGTCATGGCTGGTACTCCTTACCCGCGTTGTACGTTGAACATACGGCGTTTGCTGCCCGGCGGCAGTCTGGTACCGAGGCTCGGCCAATCAACCTCAAGGTCGGACTATCCGAGCAGGCGTTCAGCCTCCGCGAGGCTGGCGGAGGCGGATGCCGTCCGCCCCGCGCACATCCAGGACCATAGGTGGAAACTGGCTTTGATTCTCGTATAAGGCCCTCAACATTGCCAGCTTGCGGCTGGCAGAGCTTTCAACGTTGTATTCCTCGTCGGGCGGCAGCCCCCAGTCGACATAAGTGGCTGGGTGAGTAGTTTGAATTCGCAAGTCGCCTTCGTAAGCGTTCACGCGGCGCCCGTAATTGGTGACATCTATAACTCTAAGTAACGGACGGAACGGGACTTCCCCGCGAGCAGCAGCCTGGCGAAGGAATTCGATCAGCCGAAGGCCGGCCGCCAGATCTTCGCCGGGCCAAAGTTCACCTTCGGCGGGAATTGGCGCCTGTACGCCGGCGATGCGAAACCAGTCGTTCCAGTAGCGCTCGTCGACCGAGGCCACTTCATACCTGAGTGGCAGGCGAATTCCTTCGCGGTCGACCAGGTACACGGTTGAACCGGCCTGCACGAAGGCGAAGGGTTCGCGAAAGGTGGCGCGCACGCACACGATTCCGGTTGGAAGTTTCCGGACTGACTTCACTGCGGCAATCCAGGGCGAATGCCGGAGGTTTTCGCCTACTTGGCGGCAAAGATCGGGATCGCGGATGTCGGCATCGGGGCTGAGTTGGGCGGCGGCTATGATTTCGTGCAGGATCGGCTGGCTGGCCGGCGTCGTGAGCCAAGCCGGCAGATCGACCCATTCCAGACGGCAGGGTTCGCCGGGCGGCATGGCGGCGGTGTAGCGTTCCAGGCGGTAGACCCCCCAGCCGAGGGCAATTAGGGAAGCGACCCAAACCAGGCCGGCCCAGAAGAACCCCCCCCGACTGGGCTCTGTGCCGGGGGCGCCGCGGGGCAGGGTGGTATGGCGCTTTGACTGCGAGGTATTCACGAGGATGCCTCGTAGGCCATGAAGACTAACCGCTCGACCAGCTCGTCGAATGAAATTCCCAGGCGAGCGGCGGCTTTCGGCACCAGCGAGTGGCTGGTGAAGCCCGGCAGGGTATTGATTTCCAAAAACCAGAGTCGTCGCTGTCGGTCTACCATCCAGTCTATCCGAGCCAGGTGGCGACAACCGATGCGTTCGAAGACCCGCCAGCTTAGCCGCTGGGCCTGCTGGAGCAGCGCCGGCGGGTAGCCCGCGTCAAAGAGGTATTCCGTGGCGTTATCGTGGTATTTGGCTTGGTAATCGTAGAACTCGCGCTTGGGTCGGACGCAAATCGGCGGCAGGGTCTGGGTTCCGACTATTCCGACCGTCAGCTCGTCTCCGGCAATGAACTGCTCGACCAGGGCCCGGCCGAAACGCTCCACGGCCAGCCCGACTGCCGGCCGGAAGTCAACTGGCTGCCGGACAATGGCGGTCCCTACGCTGCTGCCCTGGTCCACCGGCTTGACGATCACCGGCAGCGGCAACGAGGGTTGCGAGCGTGTGGTCAGGGTGGCCGGGTCCCAGACCTCGAAGGGCGGGGTGAGCACGCCAGCGGTGGCGGCGAGTTGCTTGGCGGCGACCTTGTCCATGGCGGCCGCGGACGCGCGGGCTTCCGAGCCTACGAAGCGCAGGCCGCGCTCGGCCAGGAGGCGTTGTACCGTCCCGTCCTCGCCGAAGGGGCCATGCAGGGCCGGAAATACCACGTCGGCGGGCTCGTTCAGAGCATCGAGCTGATCCGGTCGGATATCCGCGACGAAGACCTGGTGGCCGCGACGGCGCAGAGCCGCGGCCACCGCCTGCCCGGACTGCACGCTCACATCGTGCTCGGCGCTGGGACCGCCGCAAAGCACCGTGACCCGCAAAGTCCGGCGTGGCCGGTCGGGGGTGGTTTTCGGACCGCAGGGCTGGGTGCTGCACATGGAGTCACTCCGCCTACCAGATTTCTACCTCGAGCTCGAGTTCGATGCCGGTCTGGCTGCGAACCCGCTCTCGAACCAGGCTGATGAGGTCGAGCACATCCTGGGTGGTTGCGCCGGGGTGGGCGATGATGAAGTTGGCGTGGCGGGTGCTGACCTCGGCCTGGCCGCAGCGGCGGCCTTTCAGGCCGGCCAGGTCGATGAGCCTGCCGGCGGCCTGGCCGGGTGGGTTCTTGAAGATGCAGCCGGCGGTGCGGGCCGACAGCGGCGGCTGAGTGCGGCGTCGGTCGTCCAGGATCTGCTTGAAACGGGCCATGAGTGTCGGGGGGTCGCCGTCCGGCAGCTCCAGGGTCAGGCCGGTTACCACGCAGCCGTCGAGGCGACATCCGCGGTAAGTGAAATGCATTTGTTCGGGGGCGCGGGTTTGGGGTTGGGCGGCGAGGTCCAGGAGGTGGACCTGTTTGACGAACTGGGCCAGGCAGCCGTGCCGGCCGCCGGCGTTCATGCGGACGGCCCCGCCGAGGGTGCCGGGAATACCCGCCAAGGTTTCCAGTCCGCTCAGGCCGCGTTGGATGGTCTGCTTTACCAGTCGGGGCAGGTCAATTCCGGCCGCGGCATGCAGGAGCGGGGGATCGAAGCGGACCGCGTTCCAGAAGGGACCGGCCAGTCGGATCACCGCGCCGTCGAAGCCGCAGTCGCGCACCAGCAGGTTGGCTCCGCGGCCGAGCATGCGCCAGGGGATCTGGTGGGTGGTGCAGCGGTCCAGCAGGCGGGCCAGCTCGTCCTGGCTACGGGGGGTAAAAAACCAGCGGGCCGGGCCGCCGAGTCGATACCAGGTGTGCCGGGCCAGCGGGACGTCAAACTGGCAGATGTGCTCCAAGCCGTGCAACCAGGTCATCGGCGACTTTCCAGATGTTTCCGGCACCCATGGTGATCACCACATCGCCGGGCCGGGCTTCGCGCGAGAGCAGATCAACGATGGCTTCGAACTGCGGGAGGTAGGTCGCGTCGCGGCCGCGAGCGCGAATCTGGTGGACGAGGTCTTCGGCACACACCAGCTCCCGCTCCCGCTGGCTGTCCCGGACGAAGTAGATGTCGGGTACCAGCACGTGGTCGGCGTGGCTGAAGCTGCGGGCGAAGTCCATCAGCAAAAACCGGGTCCGGGAATGCTGGTGCGGCTGGAATACGCACCAGAGCTGTCGTGGGCGATACCGTTCGCGGGCCGCCTGGAGCGTAGCCTGGATCTCGGTGGGATGGTGAGCGTAGTCGTCCAGGATCCGGATCCCGGCGGTCTGGCCGCGCAGCTCCAGTCGGCGACGGGCTCCGCGGAACTCCTCCAGCGGAGGGCGCAGCTCCTCCCAGGCCAGGCCGCAGTCGTAGGCCAGGGCGATCACCGCCAGGGCGTTGTCGACGTTGTGACGACCGGCCAGGCCCAGTCGCAAGCGGCCCAGCCGCGTACCTTGGTGAACGACGTTGAAGGCATAGTTTCCGTCTTCAAGGGTCAGGTCGGTTGCTCGCCAGGTCAGGCCCTCTTTGCCGCCGAAGGTTTGGACGCGGGCGGGGAGGCCGGTGGCCAGGCTGAGGCATCGTGGATCCTGGCCGTTGAGGACCAGCAGTCCGTTTTCCGGAAGCAGTCGGGCGAAAGCCGCGAAGGCCTGCCGGATGGCTTCCAGGTCCGGGTAGTAATCCAGGTGATCTTCTTCGATATTGAGGATTGCCGCGCGACGGGGGTGCAGGTTCAGGAAAGAGCGGTCGTACTCGCAAGCTTCGGCCACGAAGTGGGGGCCGTCGCCCACGCCGCTCCCGCCGCCGAGCTGTTCCACACTGGCTCCGACCACGAAGCTGGGGTCCAGTCCGGCGCGGCGGAGCACAAAGGCCAGCCAGGCGGTGGTGGTGCTTTTGCCGTGAGTGCCGCTGATGGCGATGCCATCATAGTGGGACATTAGGGCTCCCAGCAGTTGGGCGTACTTGAGGACCGGGGTGCCGCGGCGACGAGCTTCCAGCAGCTCGGGGTGATCGGGGGGAATGGCGGCCGAAGCAACCACCAGGTCGACCTCTGCCGGGACGGCTTCGGGACACTGCCGAGTGGTCACGCGGGCCCCGCACTCGGCCAGTTCGGCCAGCACCGCCGACGGTCGCAGGTCCGAGCCGCTGACCTGTGCACCACGGTGTAACAGGAGTGCCGCCAGGCCGGACATGCCGCATCCGCCGATGCCGACCAGGTGCAGACGCAGTCCTTCCAAGTGGTGCGGAATAATGCGGGTGGGGTCCGACGGTCGGACTTCAGCGGCAGTGACTGGTGTCATGGCTGGCGCCAAAAAGGCAACTTTCCTGCTCGATCCGAAGCCGGCTGCTAGTGGGCAGCAGCCTGGTGCGGCGGGCAGCACCTCGGGCCGGGTCGGTTGCTGGTGATTTCGAGGTCGGCGGCCGGCTGCCATCCGTAGCAAACCGAAAAGTCGCGACCGCGGGTGGCATTGTAACAACTGTCCGCCGGTGTCAACATGGGCGGCCGATGAGCATAGGGCCCGTCCAACTTCGACCGGCTCGCGACTCGGACGGCTGGTCGGCTCGCTGCTCGCGAGCCGCACTGGTGCTGGCGCTGGGCCTGTTGGCCGGTACCTTCTTTCTGATCAGCCCGGCTCCTGGTAAGACCTACCCGGGAGCCATCCCCTGGGCAGAATTCTCCGTTCTTCACCGACTGACCGACTGGATGTCCCTCGGCGGACGGCTGGTAGGAGTCCGCGGCGTAGAGATCAAGGAGCTGGTGTTTCATCTGGCCGCAGCTTTGGGGCTGGTGTTGCTGGGACTGCGAGTGCTGGTGGTGCCCGGCACTTTCACTATTCGACGGCTCGGCGCGGTCGGTTCCGCTCAGTTCCTGCTGGCCGGCTGGGTGGGGCTGTCACTGCTGAGCGGCCTGTGGGCCCAGGACGCGGAGATCGCTCGGGGGCAGGGCCTGCTGTACGCGATGGGTCTGGCCTGGGCGGTGGCGCTGGGGCAGACCTTTAGCAGCCGTGATCTTCCGGCCTTGCGGTGGGGCATTCTGATCATCTGCACTGTGGGGGCCGCTTTATGCCTCTGGTACTACCATGAGCGCAATCCGTACCACAACCCCGGATTCCCGATGGGGAATCCTACCACCCTGGCCCCGGCCATTCTGCCCGGAGTGCTGATGGCGGTTGCTGAGCTGGGAAGGAGCGTGGCCCGGTGGTGCGGCGGTCGAGAGACTGGGGCGATCTGGGCGGGTCTGGTTGCTCTGGCGGCCCTGGTACCGCTGGTCTGGTGCCTTGAACTGACGCATGCCCGAGGTGCGCACCTGGCTCTGCTGGTCGGACTGGCAACCATCGCAGTGTGTTTGGTCGGCCGGCGGACGCGCTGGGTGCTGGCCGGCCTGGTGGCCGTCGGGCTGATAATGGGCGGCGCCTGGTGGTTCTCCAGCTCGCGCCTGGACGTGACCATGGCCCGCGGGGCGACGATCCGCTTCCGCCTGTATGCTTGGCGGTACGCATCGGAACTGTGGAGTGCTTCGTCCCTGACCCGGGTGGCTGGGCAGGGGGCCGGTGCGTACCCGCGACTGGCTGGGGCACTGGCGGTCCGGGACCGGGCCCTGGACTCGGCGGCGTTCATGGGAGAAATCGTCGAGCATGCCCACAATGAGCTGTTTGAAATCCTGGCCGAAATCGGCCTGCTGGGGGGCGTGACCTACGTGGGCGGGCTGCTGGCCACGCTCTGGGGGGCCGCAGCGTTGCTTGCCAGTCCGTCGAGGAAGTGTAGCGGTGGACCTTCGAGTCCAGCGCGGCCGCACGGGGGACCGAAAAACGCCGAAGTCCAGGGTCCGGCGCCACCGGGTCGAGCATTGCGGGTGGTTTTTCAATGGGTGGTGGGGCGATCGGCAGCGTCGGCTGACCGCTGGCTCCACGTGGGGTTGTTGGCGAGTCTGGTGGCGCTGGTGGCCGATTCGATGTTCGGCGTAGCTCTGCGGTTGCCCGGGGTGCCGGCTATCTTTTTCACTCTGCTGGGCGCGGTGTGGGCCGTCTGCCGCGCACCGATCGAACAAGCTTCGAGCGGGGGATCGAGTTATCCGACTCCGGTCGGGAGGATTCGGGGCGGGCTGCCGACGGGTTCAATTACGGTGGCGGCGATCTGCCTGTCGGCGGCGGCCGCCACTGGCTGGTTGGGGGCCAGCAATTGGCGTGGGATTCAGCTCGAGTACGCGGCCAGCGTCGCTGCGGAGCAGGGTCGGTATCTGGACGCGCTGGCTGATATCCAAGCGGCGCGGGCCGTGCGACTTGATCCGGTGCGTCAGATCGCGGGCCGCAAGCTGGCCCTGGAATGTCGGTTTGGTCTGGCCCGTCAGGCTTTCGCGGCTTGTCTTTCGCAGGGGGCGGCGGCCAGTCCGACTGCCCGGCAGACTGCGATCCGCCTGGCCGAGGAAGCCCACGCGGCCGCGGGTCATTTGAGTCTGACGGTACCTTCACTGACGCATACGGACGTCATCGCGGCCCGGACCGCGGAGTGGCTGGCGGCACTGCTGGGCGAGAGCCAGCCGCAGGCGGCCCGGGAATGGGTGGAGAAGGCTGAAAAGGCCTGGAGCCGGCAGCGTGGCCGCACGCCATTTGATGTGGAGACGTTGCTGGCTTTGTCCCGATATCGGCGGCCGCTGGGCGATTATGTCGGGCTTGTGCGGGATGCGATGCGTTTTCTGCATACTCAGTCCAGGGATACCCGGCGTCTGTGGCAGACCTCACTGAGCTGGCTGGCCCAGCGGCCGGGGTTCGAAGCGACCATGCAGCGGCTTCTGGCTGCGGCCGCCCCCATCACGCCCCAGACCGATCCCGACGCGATCGTGGCGTCCATGGCGCCTGAGACGGAGCGTTTGGCGGCCGCCTGGCGGGCTTTGGGTGGGCAGTACGCGGCGGCGGAGGAGCATGCGGCTCGGGCGGCCGCCTTGTACCAGGCGGTTCGGGCGCGATTGCCCGAGCATCAGTCGGTCGCTCTGGGTGAGCAGGCGGAGTACGCACTCCGCGAACCGGGGGATGGTGCGGTCCGGGCAGTCGCTTTGCTGCACCGGGCCATTGCCGCCCTGCCCCAGGTGCAGGCCCAGAAGTACTCCGAGGCGGCCTCGCCCCTGCGGCTGCAACTGTGCCTGGCTTGCCTGGCCGCCGATCAGGTGGACGCCGCTTTGGCCGCCCTGCATCTGGCACTGGGCGAGCAGGCGGAGCAGCCGGCCGTCGTCGAGCAGACCCTGCACCGGTTGCTGCACGAGGCCCAGGAAGCGGGGATGACCGGCGAGCTGATCGGGCGGATCCGCGGCCACTTGTGCCCGCGATTCCCGAATCTGTGCCAGCCCAGTACCCAGCCCGACGATTCCTCCGACGCGGCCGCTGCCAGGGCATCTGGCCGGTGTGCGGTACCCGACATCGCGGCCGGCCCCGTCCGGCGCGAGACGGTTACCCAACTTCTTCGGTGAGCGAACGTGCGCAGTCTGCCCGCGGATTCGACAACCCGAGGGGCCGGCTACCGCGGTCGGCCGGTGGATTGGCGCGGGTGGCGCGTCGCGATCAGTGCGGTTAAGTCACCCAGGATGGCATGAGGAGCGAGCAATGCAGATCGGCTTTTCTTCGCTGGCTTCGCTGGCCTACATTCGGGATTTTCAATCCCGGCGGGCCAGCAGTTATGACCGCAGGGGGGGAAATCGCGATTGGGTGCGAGTCCGGCCGGGCGGCCGCCACCGGCTGGCCGCAATCGAGGGCCCGGGCTGCATCAAACATCTGTGGTGCACGGGGAGTCATGCAGGCGACCGGGACGCCATGCGCAGCACAGTGCTGCAAATGTGGTGGGACGGTGAGAGGAATCCGAGCGTGGAGGTTCCGCTGGCGGACTTTTTTGGCGGCGGCTTCGGAATCTGCAAGGACTTCTGGTCCCTGCCCTTGCAAATGAACCCCGATCAGGGGCGGGGTATGAACTGCTGGTTTCCGATGCCGTTCCGGCGTCACGCCCGAATCGAGGTGCACAACCAGTGGCATCAGTCGCAGAATTTGTACTACTACGTTGATTACGAAGTCTATCCCGATTGGAAGGAAGACCTGGCGTATTTCCATGCGCAGTGGCGGAGGGAGAACCCGACTGCGGGCTGGGGACGGCAGGACTTGAAGGGCCCCCGGAACCTGCGGTACCTGAGGAAGGCCTGGGCGACGGCCAACACCACCGGAGCGGGAAACTACGTCATCCTGGAAGCTTGGGGCAAGGGTCAGTACGTCGGATGCCACCTGGACGTGGATTGCTTTCAGAGAGAGAAGAACGACTGGTATGGCGAAGGCGATGACATGATCTTCGTGGACGGAGAGCCCTGGCCGCCCAGGTTGCACGGGACCGGTACTGAGGACTACTTCAGCGCCGCCTATGGCCCGCGCACCGAATACAGCACTCCCTACTGCGGGATCACTCAATACAGCGGCTCGCAGCAGCTAGAACCGGCCGATCGGCACTGGCCGTATCGTGGCAAGAATTCGCTGTACCGGTTCCATATTGAGGATCCGATCCGCTTCGAGCGGTCCATTCGGGTCACCATTGAGCATGGGCACAATAACAAGTTGAGCAATGACTACAGCAGTACGGCGTACTGGTACCAGTTTGAGCCGCACGGGGCCTTTCCGCCCCTGCCCCCGCCGCGGCAGCGTCTGGCCCGGCCGGACTGGCCGGCCTTTCAGCCGGTCGGGGGCGTCCCGGCCGGCCCGGCAGCCAGACGCCGGCGCAAGGGTGGCTAGTGCGTGGTTTGGTTGGAGCCGCAGGCCGCCTGGTCGCCGGCGCGGGGCGGGGTTTCATGGTCGTGGGGGCCGGGGCTGCAC
>CAYZXK010000185.1:0-8338 GCA_964482395.1 uncultured Planctomycetales bacterium
CGGCCGCAGCTACGGGCTGCACGTCGCCAAGCTGGCCGGCGTCTGCCAGCCGGTGCTCGAGCGGGCCAATGCCGTGCTCAATGAGCTGGAGAAAACTTTCTCTCGCCAGTCGCAGCGGCCGGTCTTGGCTGCGGTCCAACGCCGACGGCTGCGCCAGTTGCGGCTCTTCGAGGAACCGGAGGAGGCCATCGTGCGACAACTCCGCGAGCTGGAACCTGACCAGTGCGACCCGGCCACCGCCCTCACTCTGATTAAGTCCTGGCGACGGGCTCTGGGACTCGACCAGCCACAGGGGGCCAGCGGGACATGAATTGGCCGCAGCGACCGGCAGTCTGGCTGCCCATGAGCTTGCTGGCAACGGCAATTGTCGGCGGCGGCCTCCTGCTTACCCCCTATTGCACGCAGCTCTCCGTCCGCGACCGACGTGCCTACGGACTGCGCCCGGTTTGGCAAACCCAGTTCGACGCTCTCAGTGCCGCCTGTGGGGTTGGCCTGCTGACCTATGACTTGAACGAAGATTACACCCCCGCCGGTCGCTGGGTGCTGGCCTCCATCGGCCTGCTCGGCGCCATGCTGTATCTGGCCGCGGCCCGACAGGCGGCGGCCCGCTGCTGGCCGCAAGCCACGGCCCACTGGCCCTCCACACGCCTCATCCTGCTGAGCTTCCTGGCGATGCAACTCCTGGCCGCGGCGGCGGTAATCATCGCCGAACGGGTCACCGACCCCAACCGTCCGATTCAGGACGCGGCCTGGAACGCAGTCGCTGCCTTCTCTTCCCTCGGCTGGCTGCGACGACCCGCCGGCTCGACCTGGATCTACGCTATCGTCGCCTTGGTGTCCGCCTGCGGCTGGCCCGTCTGGCTTGGGTTCCTGCCGCGTCGTGCCGGCCTGCGGCCCACCCTCACCCTGCTGGGCACCTATCTGGCCTTCCTGGCCCTCTGTGCCATTCTAATTGCAGCCTTGGAGACTCCCCGCGGCACCCCTCACGGTCCAGCCAGTCCGGACATCCGTCTGGCCGGGCAAAACCTACCGACTCGGCTCGCCCGAGCCTTCGTCCAGGTCGGCTGCGCCTCGGGCGGCGGCCTGCCCACCGAAGACCTGAAGGAGCGATCGGTGGGCGAGGGCACCAAGCTGGTGCTGGCCGCGGTGATACTTACCGGTGGTCTGGGCGGCTCCCCCGGCGGGGGCTTCAAATGGCCCTTCCTGCTGGCAATCCTTTTCGCCACAACCCGCTTACTGCGGGGCCGCCGCCAGCCGACCGTTAACACCGACCGCCGCCCGTCCCTCCAGCCCGCCGCCGCCACCCTCGGCTTGATCCTGGCCGCCGCACTGCTGGTAGCCCTGGGCCTGCTCCTGATCGAGGCTCATACCGGCTCGCCTTTCCAGTTTCCCCCCACCCTCGGAGATGCCATCCTGGAGGCCGCCTCCGCCACCGGCGGCGCCGGCCTGTCCACCGGCCTGACGGCAACTGTTACCAGCCCAAACCTCTCCAGGGGCATTCGCCAAGATGTCGATCTATACCAGTACGGTATGGCTTGGCTCATGGCCGCGATGCTGGTCGCGCGGGTCTTGCCGGTGGTGGTGTTGGCCCGCATGGCGGATCGCGACGCAGCCGGTGCGCCCCCGGCCGCGGTGCCGATCTGAGAGGCCGCCCGCTCGCAGGCCAGGGTCCCCCTGCGCCAGGAGACTACGTGCCATCGGTAGTTGGCCTGATACCCGCCCGCGCCGGATCACGCCGTCTGCCCGGCAAGAATCTGGCCACACTGGATGGCCGGCCGTTGCTGGCTTACACCTGTCAGGCCGCGACCGCGGCCGGCGTGCTCACCGCAGTCTACGTCAACACCGACAGCCCTGAAATCGCGGCCGTGGCCGAGCAAAACGGCGTGCCCTGCCCGGTTCTGCGCCCCGACCACCTTGCCACCGACCAAACCCCCACCCGGCTGGCCAACCTCTTCCTCATGGACTTCCTGGCCCAGCGGGGCGAACGATATGAGGCCGTGATGGTCCTTCAGCCTACTTCCCCTCTCCGTAGCCCGGAGGACATCCAGGCTGCCTGGCGGCTGTTTGAAGAGCATGCCCCCTGCCAGGTAGTGTCCGTATCCCCCCTGGTCCCCGAGTCCTGGGCCGGCCGGATCGGCCGCGACGGCGGCTTCGAATGCATTTGCGGCGATCAGATGCTGTATCGTCTCAACGGGGCGATCTACGTACACCGCTGGGACGACTACTATCACGATCTGCCCCCCCGGAAGATCATCGCGTACCTCATGCCTGCCTGGCGGGGCCTGGACATCGACACCTGGGATGACCTCGACTACGCCGCCTTCCTGCTTCGCCGCCGCCACCCGGTGTTGCAGCCATGAACCCCTCTGAGCCTGTCGCCCCGGACCGGATCGTGCGAGTGGGTCACCGCGAGGTCGGCGAGGGCCGGCCGGTGCTGATCATCGCCGAAGCCGGCGTCAACCACGACGGCTCGGTCCAGAAGGCCCTGCAACTGGTGGACGTGGCGGCCGACGCCGGGGCCGATCTGGTCAAGTTCCAGATGTTCCAGGCCGCCGATCTGGCCACCACCCACGCCCCAACTGCGGCTTACCAGAAACCCGCCGCCGGCGACTCCCAACGCCAGATGCTGCGCAAGCTGGAACTTTCCGAAACCGACTTCGAACGAATCGCGGCTCACTGTCACCAGCGGTCGATCGGCTTCCTGGCTACGCCGTTCGGAATCACCGACGTGGACCGGCTGGTTCGGCTGGGCGTGCCCGCCATCAAGATCGCTTCGTCAGACTTGAATAATCCGCTCCTGCTGCGTCGGGCGGCCGACACCCGGCTGCCGCTGATCCTCTCTACCGGAGCCTCCACCGGGGATGAAATCGCCGCCACGGTGCGGCGGCTGCGCTCCTGGAACGCCGACCAGCGCCTCATCCTGCTGCACTGCGTCAGCGGCTATCCTACGCCCCTGGAAGCCGCCAACCTGCGGGCCATCGCCGCCCTGCGAAGAACCTACCACCTGCCGTGCGGCTTCAGCGACCATACCCAGGCCACGGAAATCGCCGGCTGGGCGGTCGCGGCCGGCGCCTGCGTCCTCGAAAAACACTTTACCCTGGACCGCGCCGCTCGCGGACCCGACCACGCCATGTCGCTGGACCCCCACCAGTTGAAAGCCTACATCGCGACCGCACGCGCCGCCGAGCGAGCCCTGGGCACCGGCCAGCTTGGGTTCCAGCCGGTCGAAGCCGAGACCCGTCGCCTGGCCCGCAGAAGCGTCGTCGCCGCCCAGTTCATCCCCGCCGGTGCGATCCTCACCCGCCAGCTCCTCACCGTGAAGCGTCCCGGCGGCGGCATCCCGCCCGACCAGCTCGACGCTCTGGTCGGCCGACGGGCCGCCACCGACATCTACCCCGACACGGTCCTGGCCTGGGAGCATGTCCGGTGAACGTCCGCCGCAAACGTAGAATCGCGGTCATCACCGGCACGCGGGCCGAGTACGGCCTGCTGGTTTCCACCATGCGGGCCATCCGTGCCAACCCGCGCCTGGAGCTGCAACTGGTTGTAACCGGCATGCACCTGCTGCGGAAATTCGGCCACACCGTAGATGACATCATCGCCGACGGCTGGCGGGTGGACGCTCGCGTCCCAATGCAAAGTGGCTCAGACCGGCCGCTGGATCAGGCCACTGGGCTGGCACGCGGGGTAGCCGGCATCGCCCGGTTTCTGCACGCGGCCCACAGCGACGTGGTGGTGGTCTTAGGCGACCGGATCGAGGCCCTGGCCGGGGCCCTGGCCGCGGTGACCACCGGTCGGTGGCTGGCGCACATCCATGGCGGAGACGTCGCCCCCGGTGACTTCGACGATTCGCTGCGGCACGCGATCACCAAGCTGGCCCATGTTCATTTCGCAGCTACGTCCGATGCGGCCCGTCGAATTGTGCGAATGGGTGAAGACCCGGCCCGCGTGCACGTGGTCGGCGCCCCGGGTCTGGATCGACTCCGGGAGCTGATGGACCGGACCGCACGCCGCGGCAGCCCGCGATCTGCCCTACGCTGCCTGCCCTTCGAGCCGGCAGAACCCTATGCCCTGATCCTCTACCACGCCTGGGGACGCCCCTCGGCCGTCGAAGAACGAACCATGAGCGCCATCCTCACGGCCTGCCAGTCCGCCGGCCTGGCGCGCATTATCCTCTATCCGAATACCGACCGCGGTCACACTGGAGTCCTGCGCGCCATCGACCGGCATCGCCGCCGCAGCCGGCCCGGTCAGGTCCGAGTATTCCGCTCGCTCCCACGCGACCAGTACCTGCAACTGCTGATCGCCGCCCGCCTCCTGGTCGGCAATTCCTCCAGCGGCATCATCGAGGCTCCACTGGCCGGCACACCGTCGGTCAATGTCGGCGGCCGTCAAGCCGGCCGACTGGTCGCTGGCCCATCGGTCATTCAAACCCCGGAGAGCCCCACCGCTATTCGGAAGGCGATTCGCGCGGCACTGCGGATGCCCGTCAAAGCCGGCCGCAAAACCGTCTATGGCGATGGCTTCGCCGGGCGGCGGATCGCCGCCCTGCTCGACCGCCTCCCCATGAGCTGCCCCCCAGCTCCCAAGACGATCACCTACTGACGCCCAGGCCGAACGCACCGCCCGCGGCCGAGCCCCACTCTCGCCCTCCGATCCCGATTCCGGTCGCCCGCCTTGATGTTCGACCCGACCGCGCGGTAGAAGTCGATCGGCCAGTATGGACCCCTTTGTCGCCAGACACTTGCAGGGCGTCTCGCGCACCTACGCGATCCTGGTGCCGATGCTGCCGGATCGGTTAGCCGACGCAGTCGGACTGGCCTACCTGGTGATGCGGATCGTGGACACGCTGGAGGACGATCCGCGGCTTTCCGTCGAGCAACGGTTGCACTACTTCGCATTACTGGAAGCGGCCCTCGACTCCGACGGCGGAGCCGCCGCCCGCCTCGCCGGGCCGCTAGGCGATACCCGCCCCGAGCAGCAGCTCATGCAGCAGACCCCGGAGGTCTTACTCAAACTTGCGGCTCTCGACCCGGGATATCGGGAGCCGATCTGCGCCGCCGCCCGTTCGATGATGGCCGGCATCCGCCGACTGATCGCCCGCAGCCGGCAGCGCGACCTGCCCTATCCGGCCATCCGCGATTCCGGCGAGTTGCGAGAATACTGTTACTACGTGGCCGGAGTGGTCGGCGAAATGCTCTGCGCCGTGATGGCGCATTTCCTCAGCTCCCCCGCCCTGAATCGGCTTCGTGACCTGGCAGTGGAGCTGGGCGTCGGGCTGCAACTGGTCAACATCCTCAAGGACGCGGCACGCGATCGCCAGCGGGGCCGACGCTACCTGCCGCTGACCGACGACGGCCAGTCGACTCACGCCCAGGTCTACCAGGCAGCCCTGGCCCAGGCCCGCCAAAGCCTCCAACGCGGAATCGACTTCGTCCTGGCCCTCCCCCCGACCGCCAGAGAACTCCGCTCCTTCTGCGGACTGCCCATTGCCTGGGGCGCCATGACCCTGACCCGGGCCCAGCGCGGCCCGGGCGCAGCCCAGGCCCCCGCCAGTCACATCTCGCCGGGGACGCAACAAGCCGCCGCCTGCCAAACCAAGGTGGCCGAACCCAAAATCACCCGTCGGGCCCTGCAAGCTGCCATTCGGCGGTTCGATCGGCTGGTCACTGACGACCAGGCTCTACGCCGGTGGCTGCTGCGACTCCTGCGGTCGGACGCCGAGTGCGGGGTCCCGGCTACGCCACAATGAGTGCCCCGCGACCGGGTCGTCGGGTTTGCCGACATTAACCCGTTCGTGCTGGTAATGACCAACCCCGCCGCCTATCTCCAGAGCTATCCCGATTGCCGCATCGAGCTGGCCGACATCAACGGCGACGGCCAGGTCGGCTTCCCTGACATTAACGCCTTTGTCGCCCTGCTGCTGGAGTCGGGTCCCGAAGTCGGCCGGTAATCGTCGGCCCCCGATCCAAAAAAAACGACTGCCTCCGCGTCGCACCCGGCTCCTGACGCTTGCAGGCTGGCGGCGACGCGGAGCTAGCCGCTTTTTTCGGCCGCCGGTCAGCCGGGCCGGCCCGAGGCCAGTGGCCTCATCCACCGGGCCGGCTCGGCCCAGTCACGCATTGCGGACCGGAATCCGCTTGGGTTTGGCCTCCTGACGCTTGGCGATCTCGATCGTCAGCACCCCGTCCTTATAGCGGGCCTCGACCCGGTCGGGGTCGATCGTGCTCGGCAACTGCACGGTGCGCTGGAAGCACCCGTATTGACGTTCGACGAAGTGGTAGTCCTTCCGCTTGTCTTCTTTCTGCTGCTTCTTCTCCCCGCGCACCGTCAGCGAGTTCCCGGTCACATCGATCGCCACGTCCTTGGGATCCACCCCGGGCAACTCCACAGTGACGGTGATCGCGTTTTCCGACTCGGCCAGGTCCATCCGGGGAGTGGCCAGCCCCGTGGCGGGGAACTCCGGCCAGCCCCACGGATCACGGAAGAACCGCTCGAACAGGCTATCCATCTCGCTGCGCAGCCGGGCCAGGCTGGTCTCCGCCCGGTTGGCAGCCGATTGGCCGGGCCGTTTCTGTCTCCACGGAACCAGACTCATCGAACACCTCCTTTCCTCGCATATTCCGCGGGCAACACGCGGCCGCTGGACGCTCCACGGCTCATCGAGCCCTGGCCCCCTCCCGTCCGCCGTGGTCGACTCAGGCGGTCTTCACGCTGATCTTCCGCGGCATAAGCTCGGCAGCCTTCGGCAGCTCCAGCGTCAGCACTCCGTCCCGCAGCTCCGCGGAAATCTTGCTCGAATCGATCCCTTCCCCAATCTGGAAAGTCCGGTAGAAATCCCCGACGCCATATTCCCGCAGCAGGTAGTTGGTGCTGTCCGGGTCCTGTCGCGGCGTGACCTTCCCGCCCACGGTCAGCACGCCACGCTCATACTGGATGTCCAGGTCCTCCGCCCGCACTCCGGGCAGGTCGGCCATCAGCAGCAGGCGATCGCGCTGTTCAACAATGTCCACGGCGGGAATATAGGTCGGACCGCTCCGAACCGGCTCGGTCTGAGCCAGCGACGTCTCACGCTTCTGAATACTGGTTTGAGCAGCCATCTCTGTACCTCCGCAACAACTGATCCCCTTCGATCCCCGATCACCGTCAGCCTCAGCTCGTCTTCAAGGCGATCTTCCTGGGTTTAGCCTTCTCCGCCTTGGGCAGCCGGACATTCAACACCCCGTCCTTGAGCACCGCCTCCACCCGGTCGGCGTCAACCTCCGCCGGCAGCGTAATCACCCGGCTGAACTCGCCGCTCCCACGTTCCTGCCGGTGATACACCAGGTTGTCCCCTTCCAGCGCCTTGCGCCGACCTTTGATGGTCAGGTCGTTGCCCACCGCGTACACCTCCAGGTCGTCCTTGCTGACCCCCGGAATCTCAGCCTCCACGCACAGCGTATCCCCGGTGTCCCAGACGTTCAGGGCCGGATACGCTGCCTGAAAGCCGAACGGCGACCGGAAGCTACCCATGCCGAATTCGTCCAGCAGACGGTCCACCTGACGACGCAGCTCGTCAAACGGATTCATCCAGCTTGGTCTGGTAAACCACATCGCACACCTCCTTTCGACTCGATTGTTCTCTTGCCGCTCCGAAGCCGCCCTTGCGGCCAAAAGCCGTCCAAGCAAGAGGCGCGCCAGAAACCCCCGCCCATTCGCTAATTGCAAGTGATTGCACGGCAATACCTTGCAGACGCCACCAGCCGGCCGGCCGCGATAAATACCCGGTCAAGATGACAGCCTTCTTGAGCCCAGCTAATCCGCCCACCACACCGCTTCACCACCCAACCGCTCCGTAGAACCCGCCCCGAACCGACGGCAAAATAGCACCGTACCATGGAAGACGTCGAATCCGGCAGGACCCGACCGACCCCTGCCAGAAAGGAGATGCTCGTGAAGCCCGCCAGGATTCTTCCGTGTGCCGTAGTGGCAGCCTGCCTCGCAGCGCTCGTCAGTCTGGCCCGGCCGGACCCGATCGAGCCCGCGGCCCGCGCAATGGAGCCCGGCCAGGCGGCTGGTCCTCGGGAGCAGCTCAAGCAGGCTCGCGACCTGTCCTCCGCCTTTCAGGACGTCGCCAAAGCCCTGCGACCTTCGGTGGTGAACGTCCGTTCCATCAAAAAGATTGAGCTGGACAACCGCTTCCGACTCGTTCCCGGACCGTCCCCATTTCCCGGCAGCCCGTTTGACGAGGATTTCTTCGAGCGCTTCTTCGGCCGCTCGCCGCGCGACCAGGAGGGCGAGCAGTTCGTCCAGCGCGGGCTGGGTACCGGCGTAATCGTCAGCCAGGACGGCTACGTAC
>CAYZXK010000186.1:0-43817 GCA_964482395.1 uncultured Planctomycetales bacterium
TCCTCTGGGCTCTGTATCACCGGCTCACCACCCGCGACGTGTGCATTCACGACTCGAACACGAGGCCGACGCCGATCACAGCCGGGACCCTCAGACTCACCGCCGCGTAGCGAAATGGCCGTTCTTCAACGGGCTGCTAGCGTGCGGTTAGTGTATCCCGGGTCAGCGGCTGGATCCTGGCCGGGCCGGCGGCTGAAGACCCGCGTTTCATCCTGAGGCTCACCTTCGCCCCGGCGCAGCAGCGCGATCGTGCCCGGCCGCTATACCGGGGTGGGGTGGGCGTCCCGCCCGCCAAGTGGCGCAAGCTCTAGCAGGCAACGCCCCCGAATCGGCGGTAGCAGTCGCAAACCGCATGGTTCTCCACGGCCGGCACGGGGTCGGGCCCTACCACACACGGCCGAATCATTTACATTGATCTAAGTTCAGGCCAGCTCGCGGGTAAGAAGCTGGGCGGCCCGCACCAGATCAGTATCGGAGTCAAAGCGGATGTAAAAAAGGCACCGCTCACCCAGGGCCGACGCCGACAATCCGCGGATGTTGATGCCGGCGTTGGCCAGCGTGCAAGCTATGCCCGCTCCCAGCCCCGGCCGGTCGGGGCCCTCGATTCGGAGAACCTGAACTCGGCTCTTGCGTAGGCCGACCTCCTCGGCAGCCCGAGCCTGATCCTCGCCCCGCAGCGGAGCGATGAACAACACGCCTCGGCCCGGTCCTTCCGAAAGCGGCCGGACGATCATGAACTCCAGGTTCGCCCCGGCCCGCATCACGGCGCCCAGCTTTTCGCAAAGAGCGCCCGGGCGATCTTCCAGCTCGCCTACCCAGACATCGACCTTGGTGATCTCGAACCCCATGAGCTGCTCCTGCCGCGGCTGGCCGACGCGCCGGCGGACCAAATCGCGATCGTATCCGGGCGCATCCGGCACGTCTACGCGAGCAACCCGTAAAGCGACCGGTCCGCGTCGTCCGGGGAGTTGGTTCAGGCACCTGCCCGGTTAGCGACGCTCCGACGATCCACCGGCTTCGGCGCCTTCAAAATCTCCGGCCCGCACCACCACCAAACGGTCGGGTTGGACGTACCGGCCGATAACCGCTTGCACGTCCTGGGGCGTGAGCTGCCCGATCCTGGCCAGTTGGGCCTGGGCGAACTCGAATGTTCGCTCCAGGTGCAGATCGCGGGCCAGCATGGCCGCCACCGTAGCGTCGTTGGACAACGTCACCTCTAGCCGCTGTAGGTAGCCTTTGCGCGCCTCGTCCAGTTCCTGTTGCGACAACCCCTCATGTATGAACCGGGCGATCTCCTCCAGAGCACAGGCGACCGCTCGCTCGGCGTTCTGTGGCGCACAGATGCTGAAGGCGACGAAAACGCCAAAACGATCCAGCGAGCCCGCACTGGCCATCGACCCGCATCCGTAGGCCAGCCCCTCCTTCTGGCGGATCCGATTGATCAGACGCGAGTCGGAACTGGCACCCAGAATCGTGTTGGCCATCAGCACGGCCGGATAGTCCGGGTCATCATCCCGCAGCTCCAGCGGCAGCCCGAGCGCGACCATGGCATTGGTCTTGTCCGGGGTGTTCACGGCGACGACCTCGGGCGAAACGGCCCGGTAGCGGTTGACGATCCGCTGGTAGGGCTTGGGGTTGGACCAGTCGTTGAACAGGCGCTCCAGGGTCTGCCGCACCTGGGCCGGATCGAAGTCGCCGACAAAGGCTCCCTCCGAGAAGCTGGCCCCCAGCAGGCCGCGATACACTTCCTGGATGTCTTCCAGCTTAACCGCCTTCAGCCGCTCGACCTGCTCCTGGAGGGTGGGGATGTAGCGGATGTCCTCCGGCGGATAGGGCATCAGCCGGCGCTGGAGCAGGTTGGTGGCCAGGGTGGTCGGCTCCGACATCTGCTCCTCCAGGGCCGCCACCGCCTCACGCAACAGGGTCTGGAACTCGTCATCCGGGAAGGCGGGCTGCCGGAGAATCTCGGCCACCAGTTCCAGCACCGCGGGCAGATTCTCCCGCGTCGTCTCGATGCTCACCTCCAGCGTACCCGGCTCACGTCGCATCCCGCGCATGTATCGGCCGCTGATGCCCGCACCCTCGCTCAACCGCACCTGGGCCTTCAGCTCGGCCAGTCGATCCTGAATCTGCCGACGGGTGTGCTGGGTGGTGCCCCGCATGAGCATCGGGGCCAGCAGCGAGGCGGCGGACTGTTTGCCGGTCAGCTCGGCCTCGGAGCCGTAATGAAACGCCAGCACCGCGTTCACGCGGTCGCCCCGCGTCTCCTTGGGCAGGAAGGCCAGCTTCATGCCGACCGGAAGCCGCAGCCGCTGGGTGTGGGCCTCCAGGTTGGCATAATTGGCCTCGAAAGCCGCTCCGGCCGCCAGCTCGCGGGTGTCCTGATAATCTTTAAGCAGGGCGGCCACATCCGGAGTGGGCGGGATCGCGGCCCGAACCGGCTCCTTGGTGGGGACAAAAACGCCCACAGTGCGGTTGCTGGGCACCAGGTAGTGGGCAGCCACGCGCTGGACATCGGCCGGGCTGACCGCGGCCATCCGGTCACGGTGGAGGAACATCAGCCGCCAGTCGCCCTGAGCCGCGGACTCGCTGAGCCGCAGCGCCACCCGCCCGCTGTCGGCCAGCATCAGCTCGAAGTTGCGCGCAAAACTCTTCTTGGCCCGCTCGACCTCCTCTTCGGTGAACGTCTCCTTGCCCAGGCCGTCCAGCACCTCAAGAAGCCGAGTCCGAATCGGCTCCAGCGGCTGATCCAGGCGAGCTTCGACCAAGATCTCCAGCACGCCCGGCTCACACATGGCCTCAGCGCTGGCCGAGACGCTGGTGGCCAGATGCGTGTCGATCAGGGCCCGGTACAGCCGACCGGTCTGCTCGGCCGAAAGCACGTGGGCCAAAACTTGCAGCGGAGCCGCGTCCGGATGCGCCGCGGCGCAAATGTGGTATACGCAACCGATGGCCTGAATATCGCCGACGCGCCATAGAGTCACCTCCCGCTGACCGTCCTGAGTCGGTTCGACGGTATACGTGGCATCCAGCTTCCGCTCGGGGCGCGGAATCCGGCCGAAGATTTCGTTGATCTGGGCCAGGACTCGCTCGGGCGCGAACTTGCCGGCCACGATCAGATAGGCGTTGTCCGGCTGATAGTACTTCCGATAAAAAGCCTGGAGGCGGTCAATCGGCACCCGCTCGATGTCCTCGCGCGAGCCGATGATGGCCCGCCCGTAGTTATGCCATAGGTACGCGGCCGACATGATCCGCTCGGAAAGGACCGCCAGCGGGTTGTTCTGAGACATCTCGAACTCGTTGCGGACCACGGTCATCTCCGAGTCCAGGTCCTTCTGGGCGATGAAGCTGTTGACCATCCGGTCGGCTTCCAGACGCAAGGCGAACTCCAAGTTCTCCTCGGTCGCCGGCAGGGTCTCGAAGTAGTTGGTGCGGTCGTAGGACGTGCTGCCGTTGAACTGGGCCCCGTGGTCCTGGAGCGCTTTCCAGATCTGCGGGTAGGTCGGCGTGCCCTTGAACATCAGGTGTTCCAGCAGGTGGGCCATGCCCGCCTCGCCGTAACCTTCGTGCCGCGAACCGACCAGGTAGGTCACATTCACGGTCACGGTCGGCTTGGACTCGTCGGGGAACAGCAGCACCCGCAGTCCGTTGTCCAGGTGATACTCGGTGATGCCGGCCACAGTGGTGACCTTGGTTGGCGGCGGCTGAGCGAGTGTGACCGAACCAGCCAGCGCCGCCGCCAGGGCCAGCAGGGCCAGCCTGAGGCTCCATAGGTCTCGGCCGGCAGCCGCCGGCATTCGTGAATCGGCACGATCCGGGCAAGCCGAAGGCCGTGACCCGGCAGTCCAAGTACGGGGTCTGGAAGTTCTGTCGACTGGCATCGGGGGTCTCCTGTTCTTGGTGGAGGGTATTCCGCCGGGCCGGCCGCCGCTCATCGGCGGCGACGGCATGCAAGCCCAACGGTCAAAGCCATCCGCTCCGGCTATCAGGCCGCCGCAGCCGTGCGCCGAAAAGTCATTCGGCCGCGGCCGGCCGCCCGGGCCGCCAATGATTCTACCGCGGCAAAGGCGTCCATCCAGCTTATGCTTTTGGTGGGCCCCTGCCTGGCAAGCCGGTTCCCGCAAGCCGGGTCAAGGATCCAGTGGATGGTTCCCCGGCAGCCCGAAACGCATGTGTCGTATCCGGGCCGCATCGAACACCTCGTCGCCATCCGGCCAGTGGGCCGCGTCGAAGGCCGCCACATGCCCGTCGCACCAGAGGATGTTTCGCTTCTGTCCGCGGTAAGCCCAGCTCCAGCGGACGGAGACCGTCTCTGCGATCACGCCCGGATGCGGGTAGCAGTATGGCATGGTAGGCAGCTCCAGGCGGCCGGTGTCGTTGGACATCTGCGACCAAAGGCCGGACTCGAACACCATGACGCCGTCGCTGGGAGCCGGGATCGACGAGAGCATCCGCCCCAGGCAGTAGGAGTTCAGAATCCAGGCTGAGCCGAAACCATCCTGCTGGACCGGGATTTCGCTGGGAACGTCATACCGACTCAACGCCTGGGGGCATCGCAGCAGCCGCAGCCAGGGCGGCTCACGGATGCCCATCGACTCCTGAAGCGCCCGCACCCACGTGCGCCCGGATAGCATCTGAAAACCCTGAAAGCCGGCCCAGGCATCCTTCCAGGGTTCCCACCCGTTCACCGGCAACACGTCGCGATTCGACAGCCTGTAGCTTGTCAGGCCGACGCCTATTTGGCGGAGGCTCGCCGCACACCGAACCAGTCGGCCGCGGGCCCGAGCCGCCCCCAGAGTCGGCAGGCTGATCGCCGCCAGCAAGCCGACGATCGCCACCACGATCAGCGTCTCAACCAGCGTGAAAGCCGGCACGCGTCTGGCCAAGAAAGCGGACATTCCTAGTTGTGTGCACTCGTTGGCAGCGGACCGAGCCGCGCTGCGCAATCCGTTCCAGAAGCCAGCAAGAGTCCCGAGTTTGCGGCGTGACGCCGCCCGGGGGGCCGTCAGCTACCAGAGGAAGGGTCTCAGCCCGGCGTTCCACGGTTTCGTCGCATGCAGCGGCAGCCACGCCTGCTGCTCGCCGTCCCAGACGAACCGCGCTACTACCGGGTGCGCCGGGTCCTGCGCCCGACGGAACACAATCTCGAAGTCGGCGAATATGACCTCGCCGTCACGTGCAACGATGTCCCTCACCGATGTGCGGTCGGGAATGGCTTTCTGAAACGCTCCCATGCTGACCGACGGACGCCTGGAGGCTACGTATTCCTTATAAAGGTGTGACTCCCCGCCCGCGCCCCCCTGCCATTCCTGCGGCACGATCGGCCGATGAGACAAGCAAACCCGAGATCGCGACCTGCATGCAACGACCCCGGCGGCAGTCCGTGCGCACCGGGGTCGGGCTTCTCGATAGTATGGAATGGCCGGTCTGGCTTACTTCTTTTCTTCTTCCTTCTCCTTGATCTCGCTGATCACCGCGTCGGTGGTGAGCAGCAGGCTGGCAACCGAGGCCGCGTTCTCCAGCGCGATCCGCTCGACCTTCAGCGGCACGATCACGCCCATCTTGATCATGTCGCCGTACTCCCCGGTGACCGCGTTGTAGCCGAAGTTGCCCTTGTTCTCCATCACCTTCTGGCAGACGATGGAGCCGTCCAAGCCGGCGTTCTCGGCGATCTGTTTGATGGGCGCCCGCAGAGCCCGTCGGACGATGTCCACGCCGGTCTTCTGGTCGCCGCGAGCCTTCTTATAAACCGCGTCCAGAGCCTCTTCGCAGCGCAGGACCGCCACGCCGCCGCCGGGGAGGATGCCTTCTTCGACCGCCGCACGGCAAGCGTGCAGGGCATCTTCCACGCGAGCCTTCTTTTCCTTCATCTCGACCTCGGTGGCGGCCCCGACGTTGATCTGAGCCACGCCGCCGGAGAGTTTGGCCAGCCGCTCTTCGAGCTTTTCGCGGTCGTAGTCGCTGGTGGTGGTCTCGATCTCGTTCTTGATGGCCTCGATACGGCCCTTGATTTTAGCGCTGTCGCCCGCTCCTTCGATGATGGTGCAGGTCTCTTTATCGACGACCACGCGCTTGGCCCGGCCCAGCTCGCTGAGGGCGATCTTCTCCAGGCTGATGCCGAGGTCTTCGAAGACCGCGGTGCCGCCGGTCATGATGGCGATGTCTTCCATCATGGCCTTCCGCCGATCGCCGAAGCCGGGGGCTTTGACCGCGCAGCACTGGAGAATCCCGCGCAGCTTATTGAGGACCAGGGTGGCCAGGGCCTCGCCCTCGACATCCTCGGCGATGACCAGCAGGGGCTTGCCGGCTTTGGCGACCTGCTCCAGCAGCGGCAACAGGTCCTTGACTGCGGAGATCTTCTTCTCATGCACCAGGATGTAGGGATTGTCCAGGACCACCTCCATGGACTCGGGCTTGTTGACGAAGTGGGGCGAGATATAGCCCTTGTCGAACTGCATGCCCTCGACCAGGTCGACGGTGGTTTCGATGCCCTTTCCCTCCTCGACGGTGATCACCCCGTCCTTGCCGACCTTGTCCATGGCTTCGGCGATTTTGTCGCCGATCTCTTTATCCTGGTTGGCGGCACAGGTGCCGACCTGGGCGATCTGCTCTTTGCCCTTGACCGGGACGGCCATGGCCTTGAGGGCCCCGACCACGGCCTCGACCGCCATGTCGATGCCGCGTTTGAGTTCCATGGCGTTGGCGCCGGCCGCCAGGTTCTTGAGACCCTCGTCGTAAATCGCCTCGGCGTAGATGGTCGCGGTGGTGGTGCCGTCCCCGGCGTCCTTGGAGGTCTTGCTGGCAACCTCCTTGACCATCTGGGCCCCCATGTTCTCATAGGCGTCCTCCAGCTCGATCTCCTTGGCGACCGTGACGCCGTCCTTGGTGACCGTGGGGGCCCCGAAGGACTTCTCCAGCACCACGTTCCGGCCTCGCGGCCCCAACGTCACCTTCACCGCCCGGGAGAGCTGCTTTATGCCGCGACGAATCGCCTCGCGGGCTTCCATCTCGTAAGCAATCTGTTTCGCTGCCATGAACCTCTCCAGACAGGTCCTCGTCCGACTGGATGATTCAGCCGGACCGGAGCCAAAGGTTGCAATCTACCTCGATCTACCTCGCGCGGCGGCCAACCCCGGGGCTGGGAACGCGACGGACCCGTCGTGCGGGTCAGCCGGCGGGCCAGGCTCGGCGCATCCGCCGCCGGCGTCCACCTTACTCGAGCACGGCGAGGATGTCGCTTTCATCCATGATGATCATCTCCTCGCCTTCGACCTTGACCTCAGTACCCGCATAACTGCTGAACAGAACTTGGTCGCCCTTCTTGACCTGCAAGGGCTTGCGCTGGCCGTTGTCCAGCAGCCGGCCATCTCCCACGCTCAGCACCGTGCCGCGTTTAGGTTTCTCTTTGGCCGTGTCGGGCAGCACGATTCCCCCCGCAGTCGTCTCGTCGGCTTTCAGACGCTGGACCAACACCTTCTCCCCCAGCGGACGGATTGAGACCTTTGCCATTGGCGCTCCCTCGGTTCAAATCGTCATGATCCTCGGCAAGCCAACATGCGGCTGGCCTGCGGCACATGGCAGATACCCTGCGCCCACTACACCGGCCCGGTCTGAAGCAAGCCTCGTGCCAAGAGCCTACTTGGAGTGGGCGGCCGGCGATCCGAGGCGCAAGTTGCCGAAAGCACTCATCTTAGCGACGCCAGCTCGGGACCGTTCCTCCGCCGGGCGGGCGGCGGGTCCCGTCTCTCGACCCGCCCGTCCTGTCACCGGCGTGTCAAACTGGCAGGTCGGCATCCGAAGCGTTCCACGCCCGCAAGCGTGGCCGCCGGCTCAACCAACCCCCTCAGGAAGGCAATCTGTCCATACGCCGAGGGCAGCTCCAAGAGGCCCGACTGCGCGCACGATGACGCAGCCTGCGGCGACGGAGAGCCAGCTCGTCTTGACGGGCAACGCTCGGCCGCTAAAATCGCCTAGCTCGTTCGCACCGCAGAACGACTCAGGCGTATAACAGCGGGTGGGCTGCCAGTCGCTTCTGATTGTGGAGCGGGTCTACCCGCAAACATCGCCCTGGGAGCTCGGCGTCGGCGGTCTCAAACCGGACCATCACGGGAGGAGTACGCGTGATCGAAGTTCGCAACCTCTCCAAGTACTTCGGCAGCCGGTGCGCGGTCGACAACATTTCCTTCAGCGTCGAGCCGAGCACAATCGTCGGATTCCTGGGCCCCAACGGAGCCGGCAAGACCACCACCATCCGCATTCTGACCGGATACATTCCTCCGACCGCGGGTACGGCCAAGGTGGCCGGCCACGACGTGGTGAAGGAATCGCTGGCGGTCCGGGCGGTGGTTGGGTACCTGCCGGAATCGGTCCCGCTATACCCCGAAATGCGGGTGTACGAGTACCTGAACTTTCGCGGCAAACTGCGCGGAATGGACCGCTCGCAACGGGAAGCGGCCATCGCCCGGGTGACCGAGCGCTGCTGGCTGGCGGACGCCTTGCGACGCCCGATCGGTCAGCTTTCCAAGGGATATCGCCAGCGGGTGGGGCTGGCCGACGCCTTGCTGCATAACCCGCAGGTGTTGATCCTGGACGAACCGACCGTGGGACTTGATCCTACCCAGGTCCGCGAGACCCGGGGCCTGCTGCGCGAGCTGGCCGCCGACCATCCCATCCTGTTCTCAAGCCACACGCTTTCGGAAGTAGAGGCGATATGCCAGCGCATCCTGATCATTCACGAAGGGCGGATCATCGCGGCCGGGACGGTCGATGAGTTGAAAGCCAGGGTCGACGGACAACGCCGAGTGCATGCCGAGCTCAAAGGGCCGTCGCGGGAGATAGGGGCGGCGGTCCAGAAGCTGCCGGGAGCAGAGCAGGTGAAGGTGACGTCAGACGGGGATTGGACCCACCTGGAGCTGGCGGCGGGAAGCCAGACCTGCCAGGCCCTGGCCGAACTGGCGGCCAGCCGGGGCTGGGCGGTCCGCCGACTGCATCAGGAAACCCCGTCGCTGGAGGACTTCTTCGTACAGGCGATTATTGATGCCCGGGTGTCGGCTGGGTCCGGGGGTCGACCCGCTCCGCTGCGGTCGTGACTTTTGGCCGGCCAGTCTGGCGCCACGTGAGGATCGGATCATGCGGAACGTATCTGCGATCATGCAACGCGAGCTCTTGTCGCTGTTCTGCTCGCCGATCGCCTACATCGTGATGGCCGGCTTTTGGCTGGTGACGGGGGCGATCGCGGTGTGGAATGCGGACGCCTTTGGTCCAGGCAAGCCGGCCACGCTGCGCGACATTTTCATGTGGACGCCCTTCATTCTCACCATCGTGATCCCCGCCATGAGCATGCGCAGCATCAGCGAGGAATACCGCAGCGGGACCTTCGAGACGCTGATGACCGCACCGGTGTCGGACACCCAGGTCGTGCTCGGGAAGTATCTGGCCTCGCTGGTTTTTTACGGGATCATGATTGCCGGGACGCTGATCTATCCTCTGCTGATGGAGGCATTCGGCAACCCGGACTGGGGCGAGGTGCTGGCGGTTTACCTGGGGCTGCTGCTGCTGGGGGTTTGCTTCACCGCCTTCGGGCTGTTTGCCAGCAGTCTGACGCGGGATCAGGCGGTGGCCTGGATTCTGGGGGCCGTTCCGCTCATGCTGCTGGTGCTCTCGGTATACAGTCTGGTCCGCCGATTTGAGGGCTGGCAGCGCGAGTTGGTCCAGCAGATTAACATCATGGGCCGCTTCGGCCAGTTCGCACGCGGGCAGGTGGGAATCGACGCGGTAATCTTCTTCCTGGCCAGCGCCGGCCTGTTCCTGTTTCTGACCGTGAAAGTTGTGGAGTCTCGACGATGGCGCTAAGCGGCACAATGGATGCTCCGCGACGCCGACTGGTCTTCGGCGTCAATGTGGTGGTTCAGGCCATCCTCGCGGCCGCGATCATGGTCGCGGTCATCTGGGCGGCCGGACGCTTCAACTTCCAGGCCGACCTGACCGGTACGGGTCGCAACAGCCTGAGCACCCGGACCGTGCAGCTTCTGCGGGGCCTGAAGGAGAACATCCGGATCACCGCGGTGTTTGCCGAACCGGACAAGCGGGACGAAATCGGCCAGAAACGCCGCCGGGCCATGCGCGACCTGCTGGACCTCTACGAGCAGGCCGGCGGAGCACGGGTCACCACGGGCCTGCTTGACCCGTCGCTGGAGAAGGCCGAGACCGACCGGCTCCTCCAGCGCCTGCCGGAACTGCCGGCCTACAAGGACGAGGCTCGGCCGCATCAGGAGGCCCTGACCAAAGCGGCCGAACTGACCGAGCAAATGAAGGCTCTGCTGGAGGAGGAGTCCGGGCGGGCCGACCAGTTGGCCCGGAGCGACCCGCAGCTCGGCCGCAGTCGCAACTTCGCCATCGTACGCAACAATCTCCGCCAGATCGGACGCCAGGCCGCGGACCTCCAGGAGAAAATGCAGGACCTGACCCACGGCGAGTTCCCGCGATACGGGCAGGCGGTGCGGGAGGTCCGCGACTTCCTGACCGGGGCCGAAACCCTGTTGCGGGACGCCACCGCCTGGATGAGCGGCGACGGCCTCAACACTCCCGGCCTGAGCGGCGACGGGCAGACCTTCTTCCGTGACTCGCCGGAGCGATTCAAGGACCTGCTGGACCAGACCCGGGCTCTGCTGGAGCAGACCCAAAACCTCAAGGATGTGAAGGTCGAAGAGATTTACACCGGGCTGACCCGCTGGCGGACCGGCCCGCCGGTGCTGGTCGAGAGCGAACATGAGGCCCGGCTGATACCATTCTGGGACCTGTGGGTTCCGCCCTCTGAACCGGGGGCCCCGATCGGCCCGGACGGCGATGATCGGATCTTCGCCGGCGAATCGGCCATCTCTTCGGCCATCCTGCAACTGACCCAGAAAGAGAAGACCGCGGTCATCTTCACCCGCTGTGGCGGCGAGCCCCTGCTGCGCCCGGATTTCAGCCGGATGAACCCGATGATGATGCAGATGCCGCGGGCCCCTTACCAGGAACTCAATGGGCTGCTGGAGAAAGCCAATTTCCTAACCCAGGAGTGGGATGTTTCAACGCAGAAGACCCCGCCGGTGGTGGAGAATGCGGCCCGCGTGATCTACGTCGTTCTTCCGCCCGAGCCGCCCTCCCAGCCGGACCCGCGGCGACCATCGCCAAGCGGGCTGAGCCCGGAAGATCGCAAGATCATCCTGGACGCGGTGGAGTCCTCGGGCATGGCGGTGTTCCTGACCGGGTGGATGTCGCCGTCGTCCCCGCTGCCCGGGGCCACCGGGCGCTATGATTTTGCCGACTATCTCAAGTCGAACTGGGGCATAGAAGTGCACTACAACCACTTGGCGTTGCAGTTCATGCCCCACCCGGAGAAGCCGGGGCAATGGGCGCCCGCGGGCCGACAACCGCAATTGCTGACCACTGATAATGCTGTCCGATTCACCGATCATCCGATCGGCGCCCCACTGGCGGCGGACCGGGCCGGATTTGTGATGGCCGCTCCGCTCAGCATCGTCTCGGATACGACGCGTCCGGCCGGCCTGAAGATCGAAACCGTAGCCGAAGTCCGGCCGACTCAAGACGTCTGGGCGGCTGGCGACCTCAGCGCGCTGGAAGATCAATTGAAGCGCAATCAAGCCGTCCGACGCGGACCCAGCGACATACCCGCCCCCTTCGCGATCGCCCTGGCCGCGACCAAGGAGCCCGCCAGCGGCGCCGAACTCGGAGGTCCGGCGGCCGAGGATTCGGCCGGTAGCGCCGGACCCGCGAGTCCGACGACACAGGGGCAGCCGTCGCGCCCGCAGCGCATCGTGGTCTTCGGGAGCGAGCACTTCGCCACCGACCAGATCGCCCAAGCCACCGGGATTCAGCAGCGAGGCAACGCCCTCATCCTTGGCCAGCTTTACCCCGCCAACGCGGATCTGTTCATCAACGCCCTGCATTGGCTGACCGGAGAAGCCGACCGGATCGCGGTCGGCCCGCGCAAGGGGGACCTGCCGCGGCTGAGGGACCTGGATGAAGTGTGGGCCGCCCGGCTGCCCTGGGTGCTGGTAGGCTTCTGGCCCGCACTGGCCCTGGCGGTGGGGGTCGGCGTATGGTTCGTTCGACGGAGGTAACCGGGCCATGAACTTCAAGACCACGGGACTGCTGGTCGGGCTGCTCGTCATCGTCGGTGTCATCTGGCTGTTCTTCCCCCACAAGCAAGCTGCCGAGCCCGGTGCGGCGACTGCGCCGCCGCCGACCGAAGAACTCAAGAGCGTCTTTGATCCACAGCCCAGGGACGACGAGATCGCACGCGTGGAGATCGAGCGGCCGGGTCAGCCGCGGATGGTCTTCGAACGGGTGCCGAGCGAGGGTGCACCCAAGGCCAGCAACGAATGGAACATGGTGGAACCGCTGACGGTTCCCGCGGACGGCAACAAGGTGATGGGGCTGGTGCGATCGCTATCCAGCCTCCAGTACCGCGCCCGGTTCGAGCCGGGGGCCGGAGGGCAGTTGTCGGCGGCGGAGGCCGGCCTGGAACCCCCTCAAGCAACCATCTGCTTCATCGACAAGGAGTCCAAGCCATACAAGCTGGAGATCGGCAAGAAGGCAGTCATGTCCAGCGACACCTACGTGCGGCTGGCCGGCTCCGGCTCGATTCTGGTGACCACCCGGGACCTGCGACCTCAGTGGGACAAATCGGTCAAGGATTATCGGGCCACGCAGCTAGTGCGCTTCAAGCCTGACGAGGCGGTCCGACTGCAAATCGAGCACGAGGGGAAAACCTACGAGTTCTCACGCAGCCCGGAGGGTGACTGGGTCATAGACGCGCCCGTGCGAGCTTATGCCGACCGGACCAGGATTCGCGACAAGCTCCTTACGCCGCTGAGTACCCTGCATGCGGCCGAATTCTTGGACCAAACCTCCGAGTCGCCCGCCGTGTACGGCCTGGACGAGCCCTTCCTGACCATCGCGGTGACGACCGAGAAAAAACGGCAGGTCACGGCACAGCAAGAGACGGAGGCCGGCGAAGACGCTCAAACACAGCCGGCCGAACCGAAGTACGAGACAGCCACCGAGTGTTATCGGCTGACCATCGGCGGGTTCGCCGACCTGAAGTCGGAGCGGCGGTACGCGGCGATCGAGCAGGTACCCGGCCTGGCCGTCGTGCAACAAAGCACGGTCAACAATCTAATCCCCAAGCTCAATGAGCTGCGCGATCCGCGGGTCACCCGGCTGAAGGCCGCCGACATCAACGCGGTCCAGTTGACGGTCGGCGAGGCGACCGTGGATCTGAAGAAAATCAACGGCCAGTGGCAGAGCGGCGGCGAGCTGGCCGCCCTGGAGATCGAGGCGGTCAACGATCTTATCGATGCCCTGGCCAATCTGTCAGCCATCAACTACGTCGATCAGCCCGAGGACCCGGCCCAGTACGGCCTGGATCAGCCCCGGGCCGTGCTGACCGTGACCGCCACCGGTCTGGTAACCCCCATCACCCTCCGGGTTGGAAACCAGACCGCCAGCGGCCGAAACCAGTACATCCAGCGCGAAGGAGACCCGACGGTGCTGGTGGTAAGCCAGGCCCAGGCCGCTCGACTGGCGGTCGATCCGCTCACCCTGCGATCACGCGAGGTATTCACCTTCCCGCAGGAGCAGCTCAGCCGGCTGGAAGTCCAGCGTGGAACCATCCGCTATGTGCTCGTCCGCCAGGCCGGCGAGTGGAAGTTCAGCGAGCCGCCGGATGCACCGGTCGAGATCGGGGCCGTCCAGGCCCTGGTCAACGACCTTTCGCGCCTGCGGGGCAGTAAAGTGGCAGCCAAGAATGCCGATGCGCGCTACGGCCTGGATGAGCCCGCCGTGACCATCCAGATGGAACTGATCGAGGCGGGACAGACTGAGCCGCCGGCTGAGTCCGTCGAGCCCGCCGTGCAGGGACACGTGCTCCGCGTCACCCTCAAAGACAATAAGCCCTACGCACGCAAAGACGACGACCCATATATCTACGAGCTGGACGAGACGGTGTATCGGGTCATGACCGCTGAACTGATCGACACCCGACTGTTCACGTTCAAGCCGGAGGAGGTCACGGCAGTCCGGATCGCCGCTCCCGGCGGCACCCTCGAGCTGTTGAGGCAGGGCGAGGTCTGGAAGTACGGCCCGGACCCATTCGTGGAGCTGTCCCAGAAGAAGGTGCAGGATTTCGTTCGCGACCTGGCTCAGATGCGAGCCGAGAGCTACCTGGCCTATCGCAACGGGGACCTGGCCGCGGCCGGTTTGCTCGATCCGCCCGCTTCGGTGACCCTGCGCCTGGTCAGCGGGCAGGAGCTGGTCATCCACATGACCCCGGCTCGACCCGGCGAGTTGCCGCGTCGGGCCGCACTGGTCGCCGACCAGCGGATCTTCCTTATGCGGCAGGCCGACTGCGAGAAGCTGCTCCGCGGCCTGGACCAGTACCTCGAATCAGGACAGCCGGGCAAACCCGCCCCGAGCACAGCCGACGAACCTGACGAAGACTAGCCCCCACCCTCAACAGAAATTGCGCCACACCAGACCAGAGTTGCAATCCCTTCGGCTTTTCCCAGGCGCGGGCGGCAATCAATCGCTGGGCTCCCGCCTCTGCTCGGAGTCCGGACCGGCGGCCCGCCCGCTGGCGCTTAGGGAAGCGGCTCTCTGATTGACCCCTCGCTCACCTTCCGGGCCCACATAAAAGCGAGTCCGGGCCGCGGGGCACCCGGTTGGCCTCGGCGGGTCCGAAAACGTCGCGCAGATTTGCTTTTGCCCAAAGGCGGGGCCTAGAACCTGTTGGCTGAACAGCTCCGCCTCCGGATGCTGCGAGCTTCCGGCCCGCGCGGCAGAGTTGCGCTAAGCAGGTACGCGGCCAACCAGCCAGCCGTGGGCGCTGTCAGCTTGTCGGTACTGCCGGACGCTTGGCGGAGAAGACCCGAATGAGCCCGATCGGCAGGCGTCTGACGAGATGGTTATCGGTCGTTACCTGGGTCGTGGCCGCCCGGACGGCCTCGGCCGAGTTCCTCTACAGCATCGACCTGGAGAACCAGCAGCTCGTCAAGCTCGATGTGGACACCGGCCTGGTCAGCCCGGTCGGACCGGTCGGACACTGGATGATCGAAGTGGACCTCGTGTACGAAGGCGGGGTTCTGTACGCCACAAACAACGACTTCGGCCGACGGGTGGAAATCGTCCCGATCAATCCTCAGACCGGGGCGGCCTTGGCCGTGGCAGCCATCAGACTCACCGACCAAACGCTGATCACGAACGGGGAGGGCCTGGCCAGTGTCAACGGTCAGCTTTACCTCAGTTTTGATCCGCCAGCGGCCGGTGGGGACCCGCGAGCATCCAAGGCCCTGGGCAAGCTCTCGGGGCCATACATCACCGAGTATTTCGACTACTCGCTCCTGGCCCCGGAGGCCGACATGGACGCTCTGGCTTTCCGGGCCGCCGACCAGCAACTGCTGAGCATCGACATCCTGCCGGCTGGCGGGGGCAAAGTCTACGAGGTCGACCGGCTGCCGGTGCCGGCTTACCGGTATGTAGGCGACTCGCAGGGTATCACCGACCTGGCCTTTCTGGGCGGGCGACTCTTCGGCCTGTCCGACCGGCTCACACTCTACGAACTGGACCCGTGGACCGGGGCGGTACTGGCCGCCAAGCCGGTCATGCCGGCCGCCACGCTTTGCGGCCTGGCGGCCCCCGAGCCGAGCTCGTTGATTCTCCTGGCTCTGTCGGCCGGCCTGCTTGCGCGCCGTTCCAACTGAGGGCGGCCCTCCGCCCGCCTGGGGCATTCCTGATCGCAAGGGCCGTCGCCCCCCAAGCTGCCTACCCGCGCGGTCGGCTGGCCCAACCGTCGCCGGCCGGGTAGAATCCCGCCGGGCCCAGGCCGACGACAGGAGAACGCCGCATGATCGACCTGCTCAAGAAAACGCTACTGGCTGGGGTCGGGCTGACCCTGATGACCAAGGACAAAGTCGAGGAGATGGCGCGCGAGCTGGCCCAGGCGGCCGACCTTTCTGCCGACAAGGGTCAGCAGTTGGTGGACGAGGCCCTGGAACGAGCCCGCAAGGGTCGCCAAGAGCTTGAAAGCTTCGTCCAGCGCGTGGTGCGGGACACGGTGCAGAAGGCAAACCTGGTGACCCGCGACGACCTGGCCTCGCTCCAGGCGCGATTGGACCGGCTCGAGCAGATCCTGGCCCAGCACTCCCACTAGCAGCCTGGTGGAAAAGGGGGTCGGCCCCGCCTGCAATGAGGTGGGGGTCGGTGGCATGCGGCTTTCGAGCGATGCCGGTCCGTCTTTCATAAAGGAGTGCTAGCCCGGCCCGGCACTCCGGCCGCGGATTCCGGTCGCCTTCGATGATCGCTCCGGATTAGGCGCAGGCATGGCATTCCACACCATCGGACTGGTTTCCCGCACCTATCGACACATCAGCCGCTATCGGCGGATTCTGAGCGTGCTGATCAAATACGGTTTCGGAGAGCTGGTCGACCGGCTGAAGATCGCTCAGTACGTCGAGGTGGGCCTGCGGACCCTCTCGGGCCGGCACCCGGAACGGCTGGAGACGCTCAGCCTGGCTCAGCGGGTGCGGATGGCCCTCCAGGAGCTGGGACCGACCTTCATCAAGCTGGGGCAAGTGCTCTCGACCCGGCCCGACCTGGTGCCGCACGAATTCATCACCGAACTGGCCCGGCTACGGCAGGAAGTGCCGCCATTCCCCTTCGAGCAAGTGCGGGAGATTATTCAGACCGAGCTTGATCGGCCGCTGGAAGCGGTCTATGAGCATTTCGATCCGCGGTCGATCGCGGCCGCCTCGATCGGCCAGGTACATCGGGCCCGACTGCGGGACGGCCAGGAGGTGGTGGTCAAAGTCCAGCGACCGAATATCGAGAAGGTGATTGAGGTTGATCTGGACATCCTGCTGCACCTGGCGACGTTGGTTGAGAAACACATTCCGGAGTGGAAGCTGCACCGCCCGACTCGGATTGTGGAGGAGTTCAGGCGGGTGCTGGAACGCGAGCTGGACTTCGGCATCGAGGCCCGGCACCTGGAGCGGTTTGCCAGCCAGTTTCGGGACGATGACACGATCTACATCCCAAAGGTCTTCCGCCAAGCCAGCAGCCGGCGGGTGCTCACGCTGGAGTACGTGCCCGTTATCCCGGTAGCCGATCCGGAGAGCCTGCGGGCCGCCGGTTTGGATCCGAAGGAGATCGCCCGGCGTGGGGCGGAACTGACGCTCAAGCAGGTCTTCGTCAACGGCTTCTTCCACGCCGACCCGCACCCCGGCAATGTCTTCGTCCTGCCGGGAAACGTGATCTGCCTCCTCGACTTCGGGATGATGGGCCGGCTGGACCGTCGAGGCCGGGAAGATTTTGCCGATCTGGCCTACTCCATCACGGCTGGCGACCCGGCCCATGCGGCCAACGCCCTGCTCAGACTCACCACCCACGAGGAAGACTTGGAGCCGGACCTGCGACGGCTGGAAGCGGACCTGGCGGAATTCATCGACCTGCACATTCCAGCCGTGGTCGGCGAGCTGAATTTCGGCACCCTCTTGCGGGGGTTGCTGGACCTGGTTCGGCGACATCGACTGACCATCCCACCGGAGCTGGTGATGATGATGAAGGCCGCCGCGACCGCCGAGCGGCTGGTGGCCCAGCTTGACCCGGACTTGAACCTGATCCAGGCCGCCCGACCCTACGTCCTGCGGCTGAGGCTGGACCGGTTCCGGCCTGATCGGCTGCTGCGCCAGACGGTCGAAACGGGCGGCGAGCTGCTGCACCTGGCCCGCGAGATTCCGGGCGGGCTGCGGGACCTGTTGCGGCAAGCCAAACGCGGCGGCCTGAAGATCAACTTCGAGCACCGCGGACTGGAAAGACTGCTGGAAGCTCACGAACGGGCGAGCAACCGCTTGTCTCTGGCGGTGGTCACGGCCAGCTTGATCATCGGCTCATCGTTGATGGTGCATTGGCACACTCCGCCGGTCTGGCACCAGTTTTCGGTCAGCGGGCTGATCGGATTCCTAGCCGCCGGCGGCCTGGGACTCCTGCTGCTGGTGTCGATCGTCCGCCACGGCCGGCTATGATTTGACAGCCCCGACCGGGACTCATAGATTGCCGGTAGCTGGTCGCAGGCGACCGGAATACTTTCCGGCGGTCCAGACTCCGGCCGGTGTAGCTCAGTTGGATAGAGCGCCTGACTGTGGATCAGGAGGTCTCCGGTTCGACCCCGGACGCCGGCATTTGACCATGGCCATCCGGTCCTTCCCGACGGTTACCTGGAGGTGACTGCCCGTGGGCGGTGTCGTCCAGCCGCGCCTGCTGCGAGGCCTGCAAGATGTATTCCCGCAGTACATGCACGGCCGACAGTGGATCATCGACACGATCCGGCAGGTGTACGAACGCTATGGGTACGTGCCCCTGTCCACTCCGGCTCTGGAGTACCTGGATATCCTCCTCGGAACCGCCGGCGAGGAGACCCAGAAACAGCTCTTCCAGGTGATCGGACCGGACGGCGAACGACTGGGCCTGCGCTTCGACCAAACCGTCCCGCTGGCCCGGGTGGTCGCACAGTACCCCGATCTGCCCCGCCCCTTCCGACGCTACCAGGTCTGCCCGGTCTGGCGCTGCGACAACCCCTATGAGAAGCGGGGCCGGTTCCGGGAGTTCATCCAGTTCGACATCGACGCGGTCGGCGTCGAATCCGACGTGGCCGACCTGGAAACCATCACCGCCATGTGCGACGCGATGACGGCCCTTCAGGTCGGCAGGTTCCGCGTCCGGGTCTCCAGTCGACGGGTGCTCAATCTGCTCATGCCGCTGGCCGGCATTCCCCCGCAGCGAGCCCACGAGATCTTTCGGGTGCTGGACAAGCTCGAAAAGCTGGGTCCGGAAAAAGTGCGCCTGGAACTGACCACCGGGTACACTGACCAGTCCGGCAGTCCGGTGCCGGGGCTGGGCCTTTCCAGCCGGCAGGTCGACAAGATCGACCAGTTCCTGGCGGTTCGAGCGAAAAGTCGCCAGGAAGTCCTGGCCCAGCTTCGCCACCTGTTCCGCGACCTGCCGCAGGCTGAGCCGGAGCTGCTGCCGCTGGAACAGCTTTCGCAGCGTCTGCATGCCCTGGGCTATGGTGACGAGCAGGTGGTCTACGACGCCAGCGTCGCACGGGGTCTGGAGTACTACACAGGAACCGTGTTCGAGACCGTGCTTCTGGACCTGCCCGAATTCGGATCAGTCTGCGCCGGCGGCCGCTACGATGACCTGGTGATGCGGTTTTCCGGCCAGCGCCTGCCCGCGGTCGGCACTTCGGTCGGGGTGGACCGGATGCTGGTGGCCCTGCGCGAATTGGGCCGGCTGCCGCTGCGAAAGTGCACCGCCCAGGTACTGGTGACCGTCTTCGACGACGCCCTGATGGACGACTACCTGGCGATGACCTACGAGCTACGCCGGGCTGGCATCCGGACCGAACTCTACCTGGGCCCGGAGCGGCGGATCGGAAAGCAAATCCGCTACGGCGATCAGTATGAAATCCCAGTGCTGGTAGTCTGCGGACCGGACGAGAAGGCCCGCGGCCAGGTCCAGCTCAAGGATATGTCCGTCGGCCGCAAACGCACCGCCGAGGTCTCCGACCGCGACCAATGGCGTGCCGAACGACCCGGTCAGTTCCATGTACCGCGTCAGCAACTGGTTCGGGCCGTCAAAGAGCTTCTCGAAGCCCAAGCCTGACTTTCAGTCGACCGGCGACTGGGCAGGGCGGCCTCACGGCCCCAGGGGGCACGCTTTGACCCCGCGATCAGCCCCGAGGCTTTGACCTACGACCGGTCGCTCACGCTCAGGGCTCGGATGGTTGACCCGACAGTCACGTCCAGAGCTAAAATGCGCTGAGGAAACACCCCGCCCCCTCCCTGCGGCAAGTGCCCACCCGGTGGCTAATCAGGTCCGAGACTATCAGGCCGATTCCTTGCGCAGGCGACCCGGCGCCAACAGGTCGGCCTCGCCGCGAACGACCTCGGGCGTAACCACATAAGTTGTGCCGGCCCGTAGCTCCGGCAGCTCGAACATGCAATCGAGCATGAACTCCTCAGTCACCGCCCGCAGGGCCCGCGCCCCGGTGTCCCGCTCCATGGCCCGGACCGCGATCTCCCGCAGAGCCTCAGGCGTGAACTCCAGCTTGGCGTTCTCATATTCGAACAGCTTCTGATACTGCCGGACGATCGCATTCTTCGGCTCGGTCATGATTTCCATCAGGGCCTCGACGTCCAGCGGCATCAGCGGGCAGATGATCGGCAGCCGACCGACGAACTCGGGGATCATGCCGAACTCGATCAGGTCATCCGGCGTAACCTGCTCAAGAATCCGGCCCATGTCATGAACTTCGTCAGTCTGGCACTGCTCGGTGGTGAAGCCGATCTTCTTGCGGCCCAGGCGCTTGCTGATGATCTTGTCCAGCCCGACGAAGGTCCCGCCGCAGATGAACAGGATGTTGGTAGTGTCCATCTGGATATACTGCTGTTCGGGGTGCTTGCGCCCGCCCTGAGGCGGAATGTTGCTGATGGTCCCCTCCAGCATCTTCAGCAAAGCCTGCTGGACGCCTTCGCCACTCACATCCCGGGTGATCGAGATGTTGTTCCAGGTCTTGCCGATCTTGTCGATCTCGTCGATGTAGACGATGCCGCGCTGGGCGGCGTCCAGGTCGTAATCGGCGTTCTGAAGCAGACGCAGCAGGATGTTCTCCACATCCTCGCCCACGTACCCCGCCTCGGTCAGCGTGGTCGCATCCCCGATCGCGAACGGGACATTCAGGACTCGCGCCAGGGTCCGGGCCAGGAGGGTCTTCCCGCAGCCGGTGGGTCCGATCAGCAGGATGTTGCTCTTGTCGATCTCGACATCATCCTCGGTCATCGTGTCAGTGTGCGCCAGTCGCTTGTAGTGGTTGTGGACCGCTACCGCGATGGCCCGCTTGGCCCGGTCCTGACCGATAACGTACTGATTGAGGAAGTCGTAGATCTCACGCGGCTTGGGTATGGCCTTCAGATTGGCCCGCCCGCGTCCAGCGCGGCGCTGCTCCTCACGAACCAGGTTGTGGCACAGCTCGATGCACGAAGCGCAGATAAAAACGTCACTGGCACCCTCGACCATCGGACCGGCGTCGCGATGGCTCTTGCCGCAGAAGCTGCAAAGGGCCGCCCGCCGTCCCCGATTGCCCGCTGTCCCACGGTTTCCGCTCATGTGGTTTCCTCGGCCGCCGCTCGGGACGCCTGGCCAGCCCGCGCCTCCGGCCAATCATCCTCTCGACGGGTTGAGAAGCAAGACATTAGCAATTCTAGTCCTTTGCCGGGCGGTTTCCAATTGCACGGGCGCGCACACCAGTTGCGGCTCGCTCATGGATCGGGCGGGCCGGGCGCGGACTGGCCATCGTCCGAGGCTTCCGGGTGGCGAGATGGACCGCTCGACGGCGGGCCGACCGTAGACGTGACATCGAACCGGGCCAGCATAGCCGCCCGCATGGCGGCGAACTCCTGCTCGGTGATCTGGCCGCGGGCGCGCATCTCTCGCAAGTCCTGAAGTGTGAAGGACCCCGTGCTCTGACTGCGCTGCGCCCATCGCCGGACCGCCGCCGCCGCGTAGAATCCCGCCACGGCCACGCAGGCTGCCAGTACCGACCAGAGGAAGACACTCAGGATCTCCTCCGAGCCGGGTTGGGCTGCGAGCGTCCAGCAAATGCGCCCCGACTGGTCAGGGAGCGTATGCATGAGATGAGATTATGGGGCGCGCCGGACCGTCCGCAACCGCCTGCCGGCCAAGGTGGGGCCCGGCGGTCGAGCAACCTGCCGGCTACGGACCCACGACTTCTTCCTCAGTCAGGTACCCGCCAAGGCGTTGATGTACCAGGATAGTGTTGCGGACCACGATGAAGTTCTGGTATGGGATGATGGTTCCCATGCCGCCGTTTTCGCGCCAAGTATCTGGCTCCACGGTGTCGCGGATCAGCTCGACCAGCCTCTGGATCTCGGTCCGGCCGCCCTGCCCGCCGAGGTTTTCGGCCTGTCCATACTGACCTTGCTGTCCCTGCTGCCCGGTGCCGAACATGCCCCCGCCCGCTCCACCACCACCGCTGCTGCCAGTCTGACCAAGCCCCTGGGTAACGTTGAATGTCGTCTGCCGCGGAACCCGCGGAAGCGTCAGGAGCAGGTCGGATACGTCGTATACCTTGGTGACCATCTCGCGACTCAGGTCCTCCTCGGTCGAGAGGATCAGCAGTGAGGAGCTGGCCCGATAAGCCAGCTTGACCTCCGAGCCGGCAGCCTCGTTCATCACCAGCCAGAGCACCTGGGAAAGGGTCAGATTGCGCGCCTGGATGCTGATCGGCGTGTCTCGACGGACGCCGGCGTCCTCCAACGTCTGCCAGCGAACCGAGATATTGAGCTCCGTAAAGTCACGGAGCCAGTCCATGACCTGCTCAAGAGGTGTTTCCTCAAAACGCACCTCGGGGATCCGCTGATTCAGGACCCGCACTGTGCTGCGGGATTCGCCGCGACGAGGTGGTCGTGACCGCTCCCGGACCTGCGCCCAAGCAGAGGCGGCTGTCAGTGCCAGTGCCACCACGCAGCACGTAAGGTTTCGCATGATAACGTCCTCCAGCGGGCTCTTGCCCCAATCCGGGGCACAGCCGGAATCGGAGCGTCCCTGCGCAATAGTTTAGTCGGGCCGCCAGCTCAATCCCAGTGGCATCACTTGAGCGGCATGCCAAATTCGCCACTGCGCAGAGCCTTGTCGCCCGCCTGGCAAGTACGGGCTGTTCCGGGAGCGATCCCGACGCCCCAGCCAGCTTCCTGCCGGAGCAACTCGCCAAGATCATGCAAATCCAACGGCGACGGCAAATCCAAACCGGTGGCCATGGCGAACGTCTCGCTTGCCCGCCGATGCGGCCCACCGTGGGTGCCCTTCAGTCTTACAAATCGACTCAGCAGGCCGCTTCCAACGAACCAGCCGTTTTTTAGACTGATAACTATGTCAGGTTGTTCCCGGCAAAGACAGAAAATCCCCTCCCAGAGGCGCTGCGGACCGGCCGGAAACGGCAGCTCGGCTGTTGCCGCCAGCCAGGCTTGCCGAGAGGCGAACCCGTCAGAGTTCATCTGACCGGCAGCCCTCAGTGTCGCGCAGGCTTCCGCCAGCTCCAGCGGATCACCGATCACGGGCTGATACGAATATGACGGTCCAAGCTGGTCGCTGGCCTGGTGGCAAACGACGGCGGAGGCTGCACCGGCGTATACCTCCAGGCACTCGTAGCCCTTGAGAATCACCAGTTCGACCTCCGGGCAGGTCCGAAGTGCGGCAACAGCCAGCCTGGCGGTGTGGGCGTCGAAAGCGTGGATGCGGGCCATGTCCAGCAAGCCAAACAACGGCACCGCCACATCCCCGGGTCGCTTCAGTCTGCGGGCCGGCCGCAAGCCTGCCGCCCGCAGGGCTGCCACCAAGTCGAACCGCCGGAGGCGGGAGCAGTTCGGCGGCAGGCAGCTAAGACCGTGATCCGATATCACTACCACCTCCAACTGACCGTCGTGCTCATGCACCAGCCGCCCGATCCAGTCGTCCAGGCGGGCAAGTTCCCGCTCGAGCTGTGCGGGCAGGAGCATGTGGGCCAGGCCGTCGGTACTCAGGATGTACAGCACGACCCGCGGCTGTCCGCTCGCCAGTCGGCGGCGCAGGATCCGTCTGGCCCGCCGCAGCTCCCCGCGGTACACCCAGCGCGGCAAGAGGTACATGACCGCATCCTTGATGAAGCTGAGGCGGTAGTCGGCGTGCCGGACCCAAGCCTCGTTGCGACCGGTCAGATAAGACCGGAAAGCCCCGGTCACGCGGTTTGAGGACCGGTCGAAGTACCCGGCCTCGAATCCGGGGGTCGGGCCGGTGCCGAAAAGCAGGTCGTACGCCGGGTCGGTCAGGGTAGGGAAGACCGAGATCAAGCGGGCCGGAGGGCGGAAATTGCGGAAGCGCCCCCGGTCATACAGCGTCCGGATGCTTCGGTACGGCACGCCGTCCAGCAAAAGCAGCAGCCGGGGACAGCCCGAGGGGGTCGGGCCGCGGCAGGCCGAGTCGGCAGCCGGGCATGAGCGGTCCAAGTCGGCCAAGAGCCAGCCTTCCAAACCAACATCCCGTCGGTCAACATCGTAACCAGGAGAGCTGGGAAATGCCCGGGGTCAGTTGCGGGCCAGGAGAGCGGCTCGCAATTGCTGGAGGTTGCGTCGGGTGATGTGGGCGTCGCGGCCGTCGGGCAGCCGGCGCAAGTAGAGTTGCAGATGGGCCGCAGCGCCTTGCACATTTCCTTGCCGGGCGCAAAGCGCTGCGAGGTCCCGCAAATGTCGCACGTTCCCGGGCTCGACGGCCATCATTCGGCGGACGATCGTTTCGGCCCGTCGCCAATCGCCCATGCTGAGGTAGACGTTGCGGAGATTCTTCAGCACGCGGAGTAGGATGCCACGGGTGTTGATCGGCCGCAGATACTCCATCAGGAAGGGGATCCGCCCGTCGAACCGCTCCTTGACCAACACCTGGCAATCGTCGATGGAGAGTGATCGCCCATCATGAAAGGGCGTGGCCAGAACGAAACGATCCGGATCATCGAACCGCACGATGAAGTTGCCCGGCAGGGCCACGCCCGAGACCGGCCACTTCAGGCGCCGAGCCACCTCAATCCAGACGATCGAAAGGCTGATCGGGATTCCACGCCGCGCATCCAGCACGTGGTTAAGGTAGAAATTCTCCGGATCATAATAGCTATGGCAGGTCCCGGTCAGTTCGTAGCCTCGCACCAGAACGGCGTGCATGGCTTCGTACCGCAGGTTAGCCGCCGAGCCGGGCCGCAGAGCCGCCACCGCCTCGGCCATCTCGTCCAGAGTGCTCAGATACCGGCTCAGGCTCATGGTCGGGTAGACGTCGCGCGCCAGATGCAAAGCCGCGCAGTCCAGCCGGATCTCACTAGTCCGCAACTCCATCAGCAGATCAAAAGGGTGGCGGCTCATTTCTTTCCCCAGCCGTTGACCTTCAGCGTGCTCTCTTCCGATCTCTTGATCATAACATCTTGACCAGCGCGCATGGGTACAGGCGGCCCGGCAAAATCACAGATTGCAGTTATCAGACCACCCGGCCTTCTCGACCGACTTGACGGCTTTTCCAGCCTCGTGGGACAATACTGCGGCCAGGCCGCGATCGGCCAGAACCCCGGCGATCCCCGACAGGAGCCAGACCATGCTCAGACCGTCCAATGTGCGATTAATGACCGGCCTGTTGATGGTTGCGCTCACCTCCGGATGCGTCCCGCTGATCCTCGTGAACCGAATCGGCAACGGCCGGGCGGCAACCGACACCCGCGAGCTGCCCGCTTTCGACCGGATCGAATTCCTCCTGGCCGGTCGACTTGAAGTGCAAGTCGGCCAGCCGCAAACAGTAACGATCAGCGGCGACAGCAACCTCCTGGCGCTGGTACAGACCCAGGTCGATGCGGGCAAGCTCACCGTGAGAGCCAGCCAAACTTTCCACCCCACCCTGCCGCTGGTGGTGCGGGTGTCGGTGCCCGACCTGACCCTGCTCCAGGTGGACGGAGCCGGCGAGATTGAGCTCGCCGGCCTGGATAACCCCGCCCTGCGGGTCGAATTGACCGGAGCCGGTCAAATCACCCTGAGCGGCCAGACTGAAAACCTGACCATCCAGCTTGCCGGAGCCGGTGACGTCGACGCTACCAACCTGACGGCTTCCGCGGTGAGCGTCATCATCAGCGGGGCCGGGAGGGTCGACGTCGCCGCGACACAGACCCTGGATGTGACCATCACCGGCGTAGGGCTGGTCAGCTACGCCGACAGCCCAACCATCACCATCACCCAGAACACCTCCGGAATCGGCGAGCTTAGCCGCCGCGATTGAAAAACCGGCTGACCGGCCGGCAGTTCAACGCTGATAAGTCCCAACCAGCTCGCCCTCGGCCAGGACATGCCCGCGGATCGCATCCAGCAGTTGCGGCTTGGTCAGGCCGGGCTGGAGCGCCAAGGCGGAATCCAGAGCGTACAGCTTGAAATGGTAATGGTGCGTCCCGTGCCCCGGGGGCGGCATGGGCCCGCGATACCCGATTGTGTTCCAGGAGTTCTTGCCCTGGAGCACCCCGACCGGTTCGGCCAGTTTCTCCGAGCGCGCGATCCCCTCCTTCAGCCCGCTCAGCTTAGCCGGAATCTTGTAGATGACCCAATGGACCCAGGGCTCCGCGGTCGGCGCATCGGGATCGTCGCAGATCAGGGCCAGTTCGACCGCACCGGCCGGGACATTCGACCAGGTCAGCGGCGGGGATACGTCGTCGCCCTCCCCGGTGTGACGGGTGGGGATCTTCTTGCCGGGGTCAAAGGCGGTGCTGGTGATAGTGAGTTTCATGGCTGGTTCTCCCACGGACTGGTCGGGGCGGGTTGCAGCGGGCCTCGTGCCGGCGGGTGGCGATTGAGAGCATCCGCCCCAGCCGGCCAACACGCAGACCCACCAAACCAGATTTCGCCCGACACCGCTTGCAAGCTCGGGGCAACTGGACATGATCGGCCTCTCCCTGTAGTTGATCCGGCTAGGTGCTATCCTAAGTGACCGTGCGCCAGCGTGCAAGGCAGGTCCGGGCGCCGAGGGCCCGCGAGCGCTGCGGACCGGCCCGCCGGCATAGCGCAGCGCGCCACCCGGCAAACCGCAGGTGACAGCTCAGTCCAGGAGGTAACCCGTCATGCAGGCAATGGTGCTCGATCGGATCGGCCCAATCGAAAACTCGCCCCTGAAGCTGGTGGACCGTCCCCAGCCGCAACCCGGTCCCGGAGAAATCCGAGTCTGGGTGCGTTGCTGCGCGATCTGCCGGACCGACCTGCACGTCATCGAAGGCGAACTGCCGCAACGCAGACTTCCAATCATCCCCGGCCATCAGGTCGTCGGGATAGTCGATGCCGCAGGTCCCGGCTGCCGGCTGCTTCAACCTGGACAGCGAGTCGGCATCGCCTGGCTGCGGCAGACCTGCGGAAGCTGCCAGTACTGTCGCAGCGGACGCGAGAACCTCTGTGAGCAGTCGGGCTATACCGGATACCACGCGGATGGCGGTTACGCGCAATACGCGCTGGTGGCGGAAGATTTCGCCTACCCGATCCCGGAGGCGTTCTCCGACTGGGACGCAGCCCCGCTGCTATGCGCAGGAATTATCGGTTATCGGGCCCTCAAGCGCTGCGAGCTGCCCGCCGGCGGACGACTGGCACTCTACGGATTCGGTTCATCGGCCCATGTGGTGCTGCAAATCGCCCGGCATCGCGGATGCGAGGTCTATGTGGTCAGCCGGGCCAAGGCCCACTTGGACCTGGCCGCCCGACTGGGAGCGGTCTGGACCGGCCTGGACGCCCGGCAGATGCCGGTGCTGGCCGACAGCGCCATCATTTTCGCCCCGGCCGGCGAACTGGTCCCCATCGCTCTAGAGCGGCTGCAAAAAGGCGGAACCCTCGCCCTAGCAGGGATTTACATGTCCGCGATCCCAGCTCTGGATTATGAGCGGCACCTGTTTTACGAGCGCAACGTCCATTCGGTGACCGCCAACACGCGGAGCGACGGCCGCGAACTGCTGGCTGAGGCCGCTCAAATCCCCATCCGACCGCAGGTTACCACCTACCCCCTGGCGGAAGCGAACCGGGCCCTGCAAGACCTCAAGGCCGACCGGATCAGCGGCACTGGCGTCCTGGTAATCGAGTAAGGCCACCGGCCGACACTAACGCCCAAGCGTGGCCAGCAACTGCTTGACTGTGCTGACCAGAAACGCCTCGCCGCCAAATGTCATGCCCAGGGCGCGCAGCTTGTCGGTGACGATCTGGTGCTGCGGCCGGCATTGCCGGCCTAGAATGCGACTGGAGCTCCCGGTGAGCCTCTTGGTCAAACAGGCCACATCGTACTCGGAGATGTAGCGGTCACAGCAATTGTAAACCTGCCCGGCGACGCCCGGGGCGGTCAGCAGCAGGTCCACCGCGCGGGCCACATCCAGAGCGTGGACCTCCTTGCCCCCCTGCCGACAAATCACATCTTCCCCATATGCGATGGCGCGCACCAAGCCCGACCACTTGCTGTTTTCGGACGGCTCGGCCAAGCCGTAGATTCCCACCGGGCGTAGCGCGCAGATCTCGTAACCCAGCCCCAGACCATAACTGTGGATGAACTTCTCGATGGCGGCCTTGTGGGCGCCGTAGTGAGTGGCGGGCCAGAGCGGGTGGGTCTCGTCCAGCGGCCGATCGTCCAGGATGCGGTCGTGGACGGCGCAACTGGAGATGAAGATGAACCGTCGCACCCGGGCGGCACGGGCGGCCTCGATCAGTTCCAGCGTGCCAACCACGTTTTTCTGGGCGAATTCCACCAGCCCGCCGGGCTGCTCGCCGAAGTGGCCGCCGGGGTGGTGCAGGGCGGCATGCACGACCGCGTCGCAACCCTCCACCAGCCGCCGAGCCGCCTCAGGCTGGGCCAGCTCGCCGGGCACCCACTCCAGGGCCGCATTGGCCCGGTTCGGGGCTCGCCGATCGCTGCCCGGACGGTACCAGCAGCGACAGCGGTGCCCGCGCTGGGTCAAGTACTCGGTCAGGTAGCGGCCGAGAAAGCCCGTGGCGCCGGTGACGGCAAGTTGCATCCGGTCCTCGATGACCGGGGTCGGCAGCGGGCCGATCGGGGGTCAGCGGCTCGCCCTTCAGGATCGCAACGGGGCCAGCGACTCGAGAACCTCGGAGTTCTCAGGAAAACGCCCCACGTCGCGCTTGCTGAAGATAAGTTTGCCGTCCGCTTTTACGTCGAACACCCCGCCCCGGCCCGCGACGAGTTGGCACTCGATCCCGTAGGCCTCTTTGATCGCAGCCGCCAAACTGGCGGCCTGCGGTAGGTAGTTTCACTCCTGACAATACGTGATAGTCACTTTCATCGCTTGGTCTCCGCGAGTCTGCTTATTGCGATAATAGGCACCCAGAAGCCCGGGGGCAACCAAGACCGAAGGTTGCCTGCCGAGGCCGGCGCAGTTAACCTGGTTTTGGCGGCACGCTCCAGGCCGCTCAGGAAGTGACGGCATGGAAACTGACACGACGGGTGTGGAAGTCGACCAGACGCGAGTTCGCTCGGCGCTGGTCGAGCTGCGTTCGTCCCGGCTCTGGTCAGGGCTGTGCAAGGCGGCCGCCGTGGCGGCCGTCGCCAGCTTGACTGTCAGCGCCCTCGGTCAGGGCCGGGGGGGCCAGGATCGGGGGCGCGAGGGCCGGAAAGGCGCGGGTGCCGACCGCCCGGCCAAGGTCGCGATCGGCCAGCCGGTGCCGGAGCTGAGCGCGGACGGGTGGGTCAATTTCAATGGCACGCCCAGCCTGGACCACTTCCGGGACCGGATCGTCGTGCTGTTCTTCTTCCGCACCGACGACAACTCGGCCGACTCGATCCCCACCGTCGGCGAAGCGCATAAAAACCTGAGCCAGTTGGGGGTGGTCATTATCGGTCTGACTCCGGAAAAAAAAGAGGCCGTCGACCGGATCGTCAAAGCCAAGAACATAAAGTTCCCGGTCGGATACGGAGTGTCGACGGAAGAGCGCTACCAGGTGGCCTCGTTTCCGAAAGTCTACTTGCTGGACACGGCCGGCATACTGGTCAACCGCTTCCACCCGGACGATGAGTTGGAAGAAAGAATCCGGGCTCAGATGCGGGTGACTCCGCCGGTCGGGACCGATCCGCAGACGCTCAAGAGCCGCTTCGAACAGGCCCGGACCGCATACAAGAACCGGGAATACGGGAGGGCCTACACCCTGGCCGTGGCGGTCAGCAAGCTGACAGAAAAGGACAGCAGTCTGGGCAAGTCGGTGAGCGAGCTGCTTAAGCAGATAGAGGAGGGGGCCCGGAAATGGCTGGAGGAAGCCAAGGCCGCAGCCCGCAGCGGGGATTACGACAAGGCCTGCCGAATCGTAGCCGAAATCAGCGTCCGCTTCGCCGGCTCCGAGGTGGGAAGCGAGGCCGACGGCGAACGCGGACGGCTGATGGGAGATGGAAAGGTCAAGCCCAAGCTGCTGACGGCCCTGGAAAATGCCAAGGGGCAACTGGTCAACGAGCAGGCGGCCGAGCAGGAAGCCGCCGGCCGATACCTGGAAGCGATCCGACTCTATCGAACAGTCAGCGAGCAGCATCCGCAGACTGAGGCGGCCAGCGCTGCCGACAAGGCGATCGAACGCATCAACGCCGATCCCAAAGCCCAAGAGGCGATCCGGTCGCTGCGGGCCGATGAGGAGGCCGACCGGTGGCTGGACATCGCGAACCGCTTCGCAAGTGTCGAGATGTACGACAAAGCCCGCGAGTTCTACCAGCGGATCATCGACACTCATCCCGAGGCGCGATGCGCCGCCAGGGCCCGGCAACAACTCGCCCAGCTTCCGGCTGAACCGACCGGGCCCGAGGAACCGACATCGGCACCAGCCGAGGATGAAGACCAGGAAGGCGACTGAGTGGAATCCACCGGGGCGGGGCGGGCGGAGCTGCGGGTCATCGCCCATTGCCGGGTGTCGGGGTAATCGACGCCGCCGGGTCGCGGGCCTCGGCCGCCGGCCGGCGGATAAGTCCCAGCCGCGGAAGCTGTCAGGTCCCGCTCAGCTCGATCATGGCCCGCTAATCATTCCTGGCCGCAAAAGGACCGGGCCACAACGTCCGAAAGGACTGGTGGTAGGTTGGTCCGGCCGCTAGGATGGAATGGATGCCGGCGGCGGGCGGCGAACCGGTCGGTCGAGCCGGGCGGCCGATGTGCGCTTCGCAGCCCCACCTCGCCCGGTCCGGCCCGTCGCCCCGTCTGGCGCGGCGACCTGGAGCAGCAAGCGGGATGCGCCTGATCGTACTGCAAAACGACGCCATGATCGCCGACGTGGTGTGCGGCAGAGAGAGCGTGCAGGTCGGGTCGGGCGAGGATTGCCGGCTGCACCTGGCGGATCCGCGGATCGCAGCCCGGCAGGCGATCATCGCCCCGGAAGGGAACGGCACCTGGACCCTCCAGCAACTCGACACGAGGTGCGAAATACACCTCAATGGGATGACGGTCACGGACCGGGCCGAGCTGAAGGCCGGCGACGAGATCCGCATCCTGGACTACGCGGTCCGGGTCTACCCCGACTACCAGGCCCCCGCCGCGCGGGTCGCTTTGGGGACCTCGCGGGTCCAGCTTGAGCGGTTCGCGCAAGCCAAGCTGCCGCCCGGAGCGGTGGTCAAGCGCGCCGAGGAGCCGGTGACCGTCTTACCGGGCCAGATGGACGGGCTGGGGCGGGGCAATGTGGCGGTCTCGGGCTGGACCACCGTCGAGGAGCTGATGGACGCCGCCCTTCAACATCTGCTGACTCTGTTTGCCGCTCAGCGGGCCTGGATCGGAGTGCGGCGGGTCAACTACGGAGCGATGGAATACGAGGAGGGACGATCGATCACCGGCCAGGCCATCGACCTGCCGGAACCGGGACACGACCTGAAACCCCGGGTCCTGGACCGGGCCCAGTTCGTACTGGTCCCACGGCTCAGCCGGGAGGACCGGATCTCGATACTGGCCGGCCCGCTGATCGGCCCGGACGGCAAGCTGGGCATGGTCTACGTCGACAGCGGGGACTCAGGACGCTGCTACGACACACGCGACCTGGACAACTTTATCCTCCAGCTCAACGTCGTCGCCTACCAGCTCGACGCCATCTTCAAGACCATCGCCCGCAACCGCGCGGCCCTGATCGACGGCCAGGTCAGCGTAGCCCATGAAATCCAGGCCCGGCTGACCCCCCGTAAGCTGCCACAGTGGGAAGGACAACTGGTCTTCGGGGCGTTCCGCGAGCCAGGCCGGCAGCGAACCGGCGACATCTACGATGTCGTGCAATTGGCCAACAACCTGGCGGCCTTCATGATCGCCAACACCACCGCCACCGGCGGGCTGCCCAGCATGCTCATGGTCCAGGCTCAAACCGCTTTCCGCTCCGCGGTCATGCACCAGGACAATCCCGCGGTCTGCCTCCGCACCCTCAACTGGCTGCTCTACGACGGCCAGAAGGACCATCCCCTGGAATGCTTCGTCGGCGTCGCCGACCCCGGCACCGGCCTGATGCGCTATTCCGTCGCCGGGCACCTGGGAGCCTATATCATCGGACAGCGCGGCGAGCCCCGCCGACTGGGCACCGTCGAGCCCACGCCAGCTTTGGGCCTGGTCAAGACCACCGTTTATCCGCTGCTGCCCGAGCAGCTCGAACCCGGCGAAACCCTGGTGCTATTCACCCCCGGTGTCATCACCGCCAAGAACCGCCGCGACGAAGTCTTCGGCGAAGAGCGTTTCGTCAATATCCTCTGCGACAACTTCGGACAGTTGGCCAGCGCGATGCTGAAAGAAATGCTGACCGACCTGCGCAACTTCACCGAAGGCGGCCAACAGCCGGATGACATCACAGTAATACTGGCACACCGCGTGTAAGCCTCGGAAACCGGGCGGCACCGACCACACTCAACCCGGCGGCGCCTCAACCGACACCACCTGACCGCCGCCTCCCGCCCGGTCAGCCGACAGAATCCGGGTGCCCGGTCTCCCGGGAAGCTGAACTGCCGCCGCCAGCGGAATCGGGCGGCTCCTCCTCGGGCGCCTCGAAACCCGCAGACATAACCGTGCCCCCCGGAGCAATGCGACCCCGGGCACTACTCGTTTTCGGGTAGGGTCACCCAGAAAAAACCCTGATGCCCAGGCCCGCCAGGTGCCATACCCATCCGTGCGCCGCCGGCGGAGGAACATTTGGATCGCTCAACTGGCCGGCTCGAAGCTGCAACTCACGTTGCCGCCGCAGGTTGCCGGCTTCGCCCGGGCGCGGGTACATCCACGGGGGCAGCGGCCTGGCGTCCGCAGCGTCTCCGCGTTATCCTACGGGTTTACGTTGTCTGGAGGGCTTAGGCCCGCCCACCTGCCTCGTAGCATAGGAGAACGCTAAATGAGCGGTTCGCCTCTACAACCTTTCAAGATGAAGGACGGCAAGGCCCAGGTCTCGATCTGTGGCCGGCAGCTACTGCGCAATCCGCTGCTGAACAAAGGTCGGGCATTCACGGCCCGAGAAAGGGAGGAGTTCAATCTGCGCGGCCTGCTGCCCTACCGAGAACTGACCATCCAGGAGCAGGTGGCCCTGGAGCTGGAGCACATCCGGGCCAAGCCCACCGACCTGGAGAAGTTCATCGGATTGGCCGCGTTACAGGACTTGAACGAAACCCTTTATTACCGGGTGCTGGTCGAGAACATGGCTGAACTGATGCCCATCGTGTATACGCCCACGGTTGGGCATGCCTGCCAGCAGTACAGCCACATCCTGCGACGGGCTCGCGGCGTGTGGATCACCCCGGAAGACATCGACCGGGTACCGGAAATCCTGCAAAACCACGGCAGCCCGGATGTGCGGCTGATTGTGGTCACCGACAACGAGCGGATTCTGGGGCTGGGGGATCAGGGGGCGGGCGGCATGGGCATTTCGATCGGGAAGATCGCCCTGTATTGTGCCGGGGCCGGGATTCATCCCGCGCTCACTTTGCCGGTCAGTCTCGACGTCGGAACCGACAATGAGGGTCTGCTCAATGATCCGTACTACATCGGCTGGCGTCACCGGCGGCTGCGCGGACAGCCCTATGAGGAGGTGATCGAGGCTTTTGTTAATGGGGTGCGGGAGGTCTTCCCCCACGCCCTGATCCAGTGGGAGGATTTCCACAAGAACATCGCCTTCATGGTCCTGGACCGTTATCGACGGCGGGTTCCCTCCTTCAACGACGACATCCAGGGAACGGCCGCGGTCGCTCTGGGCGGCCTCTATGGCGCCCTGCGGATCACTGGCGGCAAGCTGAGTGAACAGCGGATTCTCTACGTCGGGGCCGGAGCGGCCGGCGTCGGTATCGGCCGACTGGTCGCCGAGGCCATGCAGCGTGAGACCAGCGACCAAGACAAAATCCATCGGGCCCAGATATTCATGGACTCCGCCGGTCTGGTCCACGAAGGTGTCCCCATCAAAGACCCCCAGAAGCGACCATTCGCCATGACCCGGGCCGAAATGAAGGAATACGGGTTCCAGGGCGAAGGCCCCTTCGACCTGCTGGAGGTCGTCAAGCGGGTGAAGCCGACCATTCTGCTGGGCACCACCGCCCGGGCCGGCACTTTTACTGAGCCGGTGGTGCGGGAGATGGCCAAGCATGTCGATCGGCCCATAATCTATGCCTTCAGCAACCCCAACTCCAAGGCCGAATGCACGCCCGAGCAGGCCATCCGCTGGACCGATGGCCGAGGTTTGGTCGCCACCGGCAGCCCGTTCCCGCCGGTCGAGTATGGCGGCAAGAAGTACGTGATCGGCCAAGGCAATAACGTCTTCATCTTCCCCGGCGTCGGTCTGGGAGCCATCCTGGCCGAAGCGTCGGAAGTCCCCGAGTCGTTCTTCATGGTCGCGGCCCAAACCCTGGCCGAGTGCATCACGCCCGACCGATTAGAACAAGGCGCGCTCTATCCGGACCAGGGGAAGCTGCGGGAGATCAGCGCTCGCATCGCGGCCAACGTCATCCGGGAGGCCAAGCGGCTCAACATCGGGCGGATGATCCCCGACGATCAAATCGACCGGTACGTCCGCGATTCGATGTGGTACCCGGATTACGTGCCCTACCAGCGCGTAGAGCACTGAGCAGGGCAAGCAACTGACCCGGCCCAGCGCAGGTCGGCAGCGGGTCGGCCGCCCGGCCGACCGCGGCTGAAGGTGCGCCAGATCGGAACGCGCGGCACCCGCGAGCACTGCCGGTCAAAACGCCCACCGGCCGCGGCGGTCCGCGCCAACCGCGGCCGCGGGTTACGCAAACCCGACCGCTCTGCGGCCGGGATCGTCAGCCGTGCGTTTAAAAACCGTAGCGCTGGATCTTCCAGTCCAGCGCTACCCGGTCCGCGGTGGCAGAACACCCGACTGGGAGGTCCGGCACCGCCCACTCAAAATCCTTGAGCAGTTTCTGAACAGTTTGTCAGGCTTTCTCCCGTCCCCAAAGTTGTGCCAGTTCGATCAGTACCCGCACTGCGGTCTCCATCTCCTCCAGGCAGGCGAACTCGAGCGGTGAATGGAAATTATGCATGCCGCAGGAGAGATTGGGCGTTGGCAGACCCATCTCGCTGAGGCGGGAACCGTCGGTTCCGCCACGGATGGATCGGAAGGCCGGCTCGATTCCCAGCTTGCGATAGGCCTGAGCAGCAAGCTGCACGGCCCGCGGCTCCTTTTCCAGATGCTCGATCATGTTCCGATATTGCTTGGTCACCTCGACTTTGATCTGGGCCCGGGGGTGCTCGGCGGCGACCGAATCGGCGATGGTCTGGAGAATCCGGGCCCACTCGGCCAACTCCGCGGTCACGAAACTGCGGAGCAGGATCTTGATCTTCACCTCCGGGACGCCGCCCTCGATGACGTAGGGATGCAGGAAACCATCCCGGCCGGCGGTGGTTTCCGGGGCCAGTCGGTGCCAGGGCATTCGCGAAATGAACTGACCGGCCAGCCGGATCGCGTTGACCATTCTACCGGTCGCCAGTCCGGGGTGGATATTCACGCCGGTGATCGTGACGGTCGCCAGATCGGCTGAGAAAGTTTCGTTTTCCAGCTCGCCGGCGGCTTCGCCGTCCAAGGTGTAGGCGCAGATCGCGTTGATCTTCTTGATGTCAACCTTATCGACCCCGCGGCCGACCTCTTCGTCGCAGGTGAACACCACGCGGATCGGGCCGTGGCGGATTTTGGGGTTGCCGGCAAGCTGGGCGGCCGCGGTCATGATGACCGCGATGCCGCACTTGTCGTCGGCTCCCAGCAGCGTCGTGCCGTCGGATGTGATCAGGGTCTTACCCTTCAGCTCCGCCAGGCCTCTGGTCTCCGCGACTCGAATCACCTTGCCCGAGTCGCCGGGAAGGACGATGTCCTGGCCGTCGTAGCTTCGATGGATAATGGGTTTGATGTCCTTGCCGCTGGCCTCCGGGGAAGTGTCCATGTGGGCCAGCCAAGCGATTGTGGGAGCGCCATCCACATTGCCGGGGATGGTGCCCATGACGACGCCATATTCGTCGACCGCGGCGTCTTGAAGTCCCAGCTCGCGCAACTCGGCCGCCAACATCCTGCCCAGCTCGAGCTGGCCAGGCGAACTGGGGTACTTATCGGTCTCCTCCACCGACGTAGTATCCACCTTGACATAACGACAGAACCGATCCAGCAACGTGTCCACAGACGTTCTCCTTGACGCGAGTCGACTCAGGCGCCCGCAGGGGAATCCTCCTGCCTTGAAGTCGGCGCTTTGATTTTTTGGCTCACTCAGGCTCGGGCCTCTAACTTCGGGACTCTGACGGATGGCAGTTTCAACCAGGCACCATGCTACATGCCGGCCTGCTTGCTCTTGTCCGGGTAAGGCGGCGGCGGGGGCACCTCCACCGGATGTTCCTTGAGCTGCTTCATCACATGTTCGATAGCCGCATCCAGTTGGGCATCCTTGCCACGCCACACGTCGCCGGGCATGTTCTGGACCTCGATGTCCGGGATCACGCCGGTGCCCTCGATCAGCCATTTTCGATCCAGGCCGTACAAGCCGAACTGCGGCGGCGTGACGGTCCCGCCGTCAATCAGGTCCTGGTGAGCCTCGATGCCAATCGCTCCGCCCCAGGTGCGCATGCCGATGACGGTCGCCACTTTCTTGATCTTGATCGCCTCGGCGAAGAACTCCCCGTCCGAGCCGGTGTCCTCGTTGACCAGCACGACCCAGGGTCCGAGGAAGACTCGCTCCGGCACCGGCAGCAGACCACCCTCGCGCGGCTTGGTGACGGCCCAGGCCTTCCGTTCGAGGCGGTCGATGATCATGTCGGCGGTGAAGCCGCCGCCGTTATACCGCTCGTCAATGATGAACCCCTTCTTGTAATGATTGGGGAACCAGGCTTTGGCGAACTCGATGCAGCAGGCCTCACCCATGTCCGGCAGGTGCAGATACCCGACCTGGCCGTTGGTCTTCTCGGCCACATAGGCCCGGTTCTTCTCCACCCACTGGCGATAGCGGATCGCCTGCTCGCTGCCAATCGTCCTCACCCGGTAGGTCTTGGCATCCTGAGGCGTCGGCCGCTCGTTGTAGGTCAGGGTCACCACCACGTCGGCTTTGGCCTGGAGGAACTTATAGGGGTCATCGGCGATCGTGACCGGCTGGCCGTCGATGGCAATGAGGTAATGCCCCTCCCGGATCGGGCAGCCGGGCTCATCCAGCGGAGACCGCTCGGCGGGGTTCCCGGGCGTGCCGGGAATGATGTGGGCGATGCGGTAATACTGCGAGCCCGACTCCACCGCCAGGTCCACGCCCAGCATGCCGGTGCTCACCTGCTTGCCGCCGCGCTCCAGATCGCCGCCCCACACGTAGGTATGCCCGATGTTCAGCTCGGCGATCATCTCGCCAATCAGGTAGTTCAGATCGCTGCGCTCCCCGCAGAAAGGCACGAACTTTCCGTACTGCTCGCGGACCGCGGCCCAGTCCAGCCCGTGCATATTCGGGTCATAGAACCAGTCGCGCTGAATCCGCCAAGCCTCGTTGAAGATCTGCCGGAATTCCTCGTTGCGGTCGATGGCGATCTTGACGCGCCCGAGGTCGATCTTGCCATCGCCGACGTTAGCCTTCGAGCCGGTGTCTACAACGCCATAGGTACTGCCGGCCCGATACACCAGCTTCTTGCCGTCGGCTGACAAATGGTAATTCGCGATTCCACCAAGTACCTTGGTAGTTTCCTTCTTCTCCAGGTCGTAATGGTACAAGTCCAGGCTCTCGGTGGTATGGTCGGTGACCACCTTGTACTTCTCGAACTCCGGCTCGTTCTTCTTGAGATAGAGGAATCCCTTCTCGGTCGCCTCCAGCCGGAAGTAGTTGCCTGCGGGCACGTTCTCGGCGACCAGCACCCGCCGCTCCAGACCTTCCAGGTCGATCCGGGTCTGCTTGCCCTGCCCCGCTTCCTTCGCCTTCTCCTCCTTCTTCTCCGGCTTGGGGGCCGCCTTCTCCTCGGACGCCGGCTCCGCCTGGGCCTCGTCTTTCTGAGCCTCGGGCTGCTTCTCGGGCTCCTCCACTTCTTCGGCCGAATCCTTGGGCGCAAACGGCGAAAGGGTATCGGCCGCCAGCAGCACGATGAAGGGCTGGGCCATTTCCAGGAAGGCATGGTTCTGATCGACAAAGCACATCACCGGGTTGAAGGTGCGGTTGGAAAGGAAGTACAGGTACTTGCCGTCCGGCGAAAACGACGGGCTCCAGTCCGCGGTTTGATCGCTGGTCAGCCGGAAGGATTTCTTCTGCTCCAGCGAGTACAGGAAGATGGACTGGTACATGCTTTCTTCCATTTTGGTATATGCGATCCACTGGCTGTCGGGCGACCAGACGTAGTCCTGGATTCCCCAGCGTTCCCAGGCGTCGTCGTAGTCCGCCTTATCCAGCACGGCGATGTCGCCGGTTTCGGCGTCGACCAGGTTGAGCCGCATGAACTTGTCGGAGAAAAGCAGGTACTTGCTGTCTGGAGACCACACCAGATGCATGCGGAAGCCCAGCCCGCCCCGGGTGAGCTGCCGCCACTCCTTTTCGCCTTTTTGATCGATCAGGTAGATTTCTTCCTCGCCGGTGCGGTCGGAAATGAACGCGATCCAACGGCCGTCGGGCGACCAGGCGGCGTTCTTCTCGCGCGAGCCGGACGAGCGGGTCAGGTTTATGGGTTCGCCGTCCTTGACCGGCAGATTCAGGATCTCGCCGCGAGCCTCCAGCAGCATCCGCACGCCGCTGGGTGAGAGGCCGAATGAGCCGGTAGTTGGTGAAACCCCGACCAGCTCCGGACGCAGGCGAATCAGATCGCTGGGGATCTCGACCGGCACCATCCGGCTCTTACCGCTCTCCAGGTCCAGCAGATGGAGGGTTTCGGCGTACTGATAGACTATCTGGCGCGGTCCGATGGAGGGGTACTTGACATCATAATCCTTATAGGCGGTCATCGGCGAGACTTTGCCGCTCTTGAGGTCGTACTTGTAGATATTGAGCGTGCCGAACTCGCGGTCGGAGGTGAAGTAGATGGCGTCTTTACCCCACATCGGGAAGTTATCGGTACCTTTCCAGTCAGTGATCTTGCGGTAATCCTGCTTTTCGAGGCTGCCCATCCAGATGTCCTGCGCGTCGCCGCCGACGTGCCGCTTCCAGGTCGCCGCTTCGCGCGAGATGCGGTTGTAGGCGATCATCTTGCCATCGGGCGAAACCGCGGTCAGGCCGGCGCGATCCACCGGCAGCCGCTCGGCCATCCCGCCTTCCAGCGATACCCGATAGACCTCCTCGCCCCGGAACGGATACTCGCGGACCGACCGGAACAGCACGTACTTGCCATCCGGCCACCACCCCAGAACCCGGTCGGCGGCCGGATGGTAGGTCAATCGGCGGGGCACGCCGCCCCGGGCGTCCATGACATACACATCGGTCCCGCCGTCATACTGCCCGGTGAAGGCGATCAACTTCCCGTCCGGCGAAAACTTGGCCCACACCTCGGCGCCCGGATCGTTAGTAATTCGCCGGGCTACTCCCCCCTCGGTCGAAACCAGCCAAAGGTCGTTCTCGTAGGTGAAGACGATCTGGTCCTCATGCACATCGGCAAACCGCATGAGGTGGCTCTCGGCCCAGGCCGAGGCGGATATGAGCAATACCAGACCGAGAAGGGCGATTCGCTCGTACAAACGCATGGCTCCATTCCTTTCTGAAAAGACCGCGAGATTCTCCCAAGCACCACAAAGCCCCGGGCCGGATTGCCGGTTTCCGGTCCCGGCGACCGCCGAACGGTCCGGCCGCTTCCGGCAGCTTCCACCAGCTCGCCGTCGGTCGGCGGACCGGTCGCGACGGCAGCCGGCCCTCGATTAATTGAGCGGCTGGTCATTCAAGTCCGGAACAGCGGCGCCTTGAGTATGGGGGGCTTGTCGAACTCCTGCTCGATCCTGGAAAGCTCGAGCTCCTCGAACAGGATCGGCGGAGCAATGATGCTGGTCGGGGGCGTCACGCCGCCCAATCCCAGGCCGATGTAGTTATACACCGCCGGCCGGTCGCCGGCCGCGATGATCCTTTTCAGGGCGGTCACATCGAGCTGCCCGAACCGGCAGCCGCGAACAGGTTCTTCGTGTCCGTCGGCCACGTAGACCTTGTAGGCCAACACCGGGTCGCCCACCATGCCACCTCCACTCATCAGGCTGCGCTGAATTCCCGTAAACATGGAAATCAGTTCGGCCCGGGTCGAGGTAAGCGTAGGCAGCCGAATAGACTTGATCCGCAGGCCATACTCCAGCCCGGCTTCTTTGGCCGCGGCAATCAGAGCCTCCTTCAATTCCTCGTTAGGAACGGCCTTCCGGTGCTCGACGAACAGGCACCCGATGGCGGGCTCGATTTCGCCGCTGCCGACCCCGCGTCGGGCATGGCCATTGGAGCCGGACAGCTTCCGCAGTGGAGCACGCGACAGACACAGGCTTTCCAGCTTCCCGTCCGCCACCAGCGTCACGCGGCTGGCCGGCACCCCTTCGGCGTCATAGCGGTAATGTCCCAGCAGCAGGGTGCCGTCATGATACCGAACCCCCGGCTCATCCCAGACCTCGAAGCCCTTCGGAAACACACGCGTCCCGATCTTGCTTTCCAGACTCTGACTGGCCAGAAAACCGGGAGCCTGCTGTCCAACCGGGTCGGGCTTGCCCGCCAGGCCCGTGGCCAGCAAGGTGCGAAGCATCTGACCGGCCGACAGATCATCCAGCAGCATCGGCCCGCTGTAATGCTCCAGCACCGTCCCCCGACTGGCCGCGGTCAGCTCCTCCACCAGCTCATCCACTTCCGTGACCAGTTTCTCGATCGGCGGTAGGTCATCAGCCGAATCGGCCGTGTAACTGCGACTGTCCGATAAATGCATGCCATCTTCGGCCTGAACTGCCGCATTGATCACCAGCAGGGCCCCCGCATCCCCGGTCCGCAGTCGGGTCCCCTCCGAATTCACCAGGTAGTCGTTGCCGGCGGCGACAAACAGCCGCACCCCGCACTCTCGGACCTGCTCATACTGTTTGAAGCGGGCCGAGACACGCTTGAGCTTCTCCTTCCAGGCGGCCTCGTCGAACCGCAGGACCGCCGGCGGCTCGATCTTCTCGCTAACCGGCGCGGCGGAAAAATCGTTGGGCCGATCGACCACGTTCTTGTCCCGCATGTAGGCTTTCTTCTTGGTCAGGGTCTCGACTGCGTCCTTGTACGCCTGGTCGGCAGCCAGCCAGATGGCCTGCCGGATCGCCAGGTAGTCCTCGTCGATCGGCAGCGACGCTTCCTCTACCGACTGTCCCCCGCCGAACGGAAAGAAGGAGTCCTCGTCCGCGAAATTGGTATTGTCCAGCTCGTAGGATCCCACCCGGACCCGGGCGTATAAGGTCCGCGACCGACTGCGCTGGGCGCCGGTGATCGCCCCGTATTCGGCCGAGATCACATAGCCCAGCGAGTCCTCTACGTCCAACTGTATGAAATAGGGTTGTTCCAGGTCTTCCATCTGAAGCTGCATGGAACGGGCCAGCTCGTCGCTCAAAGCCCGCAGCAGCGCATCGCTGTCGGGCAACTGCTCATCGGCACGCCCCGCCAATGACACGCATAACACGGCGGCCAGTGAAGCCGCCACCCAGTGGATCGCTCTGAAAGTCACGGCCATTACTCCTGTAAACTCATATCCCGGCCGGCCGGGACGTCTCGGCTGCGCCCAACAATCACTCGGGAGTGCCGACCCGGCCCGGCCGGGCAATCTCCGCGATGGGCGGCGGCAGGATGGGAGGCTTGTCCTGCTCCCGGCGACGCTTCTCTACTTCGATCTGTGAGACCAGAATGCTCGGCGAAATCGCCGACACCGGCACCTGCCCGGATTCGGCTCCGCAAGTCCCATTGAACACGTCCGGGTCATCGGCAGTACAAACGATCTTGGAGAAGCAGGTCAACGGCGTACCCACAATGTCCACCCCGCGAACCAGCTCGTCCGGCCGACCGTCCGGGTAGACCCGGTACACCACCACCGGCAGCACCTTGAAAGACTGCGGCCCCATCCGGCGCGTCCCGGTGTACCCGCCGGTGATGTCCTCAAAAAGCAGGCCGTAAGGTTTGCCCTGCCGGCTGCATTCTTCGATCAGCAGCTCGCGCAGCTTCTGGAAGCCGACGGTGTTGGCCGACTCGATGATCAAGTTTCCCTGCCGGGCCACAACGTCCCGGCCGGGCTCCCGTCGGCCATGGCCGTTGGAGCGCGGAAAGCCTTCCAGCGGCGAGCGCGACAACAGGAAGCTGCGGAGTACCCCCTTGTCGACCAGCGTCACCGGGCCGGCCGCCACCCCCTCGTCGTCGTACTTGTAATGCCCGCGGAGATCCTGGTTTGCGAAGCGCGCCAGAGTGGGATCGTCGCGCACCGTCATGAACTCCGGCAAGACCTGCTCGCCGATCTTCTTGGCGAAGGTCTGACCTTCCTCCACATCCTTCTGACGGTGCCCCTCGATACGATGCCCGAAGATCTCATGGAAGAACACCCCGCTGGCACGGTTCATAAGGATCGCCGGGCCGATGTAGGGCTCCACCAGGGGGGCCGCCCGCAGGGCCAGCACCTGATCGATCACCTTTCGCAACGCCTCGGCGATGGCCGCTTCATCGGGCAGCCGGTCCTCGTCTGCGGCGTCGAAAATATGCGTGTGGCTCAGCTCCATGCCATCCTCGGCCTTGGTGGCCGCGGTCACCACCACCCGCAGCAGCTTCTGCCCAGTTTGCAGCCGCGTGCCTTCGCTGGAGACCATCCAGCGGTTCTGGGCCGAAGCGGCCAGCGAGACCGAAGAACTGTAGATCAGCGGATACTCCCGGGCCAGCTTGGAGACTCGCCGCAACACCTGCCCCCAGGCCCCTCGATCCAGTCGAAGCGAGACTTCCGGCTCGCTATAGATGCTGGGTTCTTCCCGGGTGAAATCGCCCGACTTGTCCTCCTCCTCCACCATGGTCTTGAGGTTGGTAAGCACGCGCTGGTACTTCTTGGCGGCCGACTTGAAGGCGGTATCGGTGGCCAGCCACAACGCCTGCCGGATCGCGTCCGGGTCGTCTTCCAAGCTGAGTGCGGTCGCTTCGCCGCGCAGGAAATCCGATAGGTCGAAACCAAAGGGGCTGCCCCGCAGCTTGTGGGTGTTGTCCACCGTGTAATCGCCGACCCGCACGTCCACGTCCAGCAGCCGCTGGTGCGAGCTATCATCGCTTTCCAGGGCCCCCAACGTGGCCTCGATGGAGATGCTGTGCCGGTCCGTCACGGTGTAGGCCAGATAGTAGGGCCGGGCCCCGTCCGGCATGACCAGCTTGTCCATCGCATACTGCAACTCTTCGGCCAGCAGGTCGCACATCGGGGGGCCCGCCGCAGTGGGCGACGCCGCCATGACCTGCGTCAGCGCAACCAATCCCAGGATTGCCATAGCTCTCATGATCGGTCCTTTCGCTTCGACTCGCGGCCGGCGCGGTTGCCCCCGGCGTGAAGCTCCCTACGGCCTACGCCGCTCAGCGAAAATCATACCCCCCGCCCGGCCCATGTCTAGCGCCCTCACCGGCAGGCAAGTGGGGCGGCCCGCGAAGGCAGCCCGGTCTGCGGAGGGCAGTGCTCGCCGCAGACCGGCCGGTCTGCTCTACGTCTATTATCCTGATACGGTCACCCCGGGCCGGACCTTCTGCATCCGGCCCGGAGCCCCGTCAAGTGCCCTTTAGCTCGTCAGGCACTGCAC
>CAYZXK010000187.1:0-19885 GCA_964482395.1 uncultured Planctomycetales bacterium
GTATTCCACGGAGCATAGTCGCCCGGCGGGATCATAGCTGTAAGTGACGCCCATATCGGCCCGGAGGATGGATTGGATTCGTCCGAGGTCGTCGTAGGTGTACTCGTCGGCCGGCGGTCCGTCCGAACCGGTCACGCTCAAGACGCGGCCATCTTCGTCGTGGGTGTACAGGAACATGCGGGTGATACCGGCTACGCCGCCTTCGTTGGTGCTGGTGATCTGGCTGGTCAACCGACCGAGGTCGTCGTAGACGTACTGGTATTCCCTGGTTCGGCTGGGCCACTCGTTGAGGCCGGGTATTGACAGGCAGCTTGCCATGTAGGTCAGTCGGCCGCAAGGGTCGTACTGATAGCCGTAACCCTCGTTGCAGCCGCCCAAGCCGCCGAAGTCCCACCACTGCGGAGCGCGGCCGCGCTGGATGCTGCCCCGGCTGTTGCCCGTCGAGCATCCCTTCACGCACATCTTCGTGCTTGCGCACTTGCACCGACTGCCGCGAACATTTCCGTTCACGTCGTGGTCGGCCTCGGCACAGTCCTCGCTCCCGGTGGCCGCTTCGGTCCAGCCGATTGGGTTATGTATTATCGGGCCGTTGACAACGTCGGGGTCATTGTTGTCCCGGCCTTCGGCAACCAGTCCCTCTCTGCTCCGTGCGAGGTAGCCCCACCGGTCGTACTCGAACTTGTGCTTGACCCCGTTGGCGTCGGTCACCAGCTTGATCTGCCCGCGACAGTGGGGCGGGTCGTCGGGTTGCCAGCCGTAGTACTGGATCGTGGTTACGGAGTCGCCATAGGCGTCGCCCTGGAGCGCCTGCTGCTCGGTCACCGTTGTGACCAAGGTCGGATCGCGGGGGCCGCCGGGGCTGTTGGGGTCGGCGTAGCCGTATCTCACCCAGTGTCCCAGCGGATCAGTGAACTGAACCGGTCGCCAGAAGTTCGGGCGGTTGACCGGGTCGGGCTGCTGCCAGGTGACGGTCCAGGTTTGGCCAGGAATCGGACTGGAAACGCTTTCAAGATTGCCCACCGGGCCGTAGCCCGCAGTCCAAGTGTGCCCAAGCGGATCGGTTAGCGACACCAGGTTGCGGTCGGCATCGTAGTCCGCCGCCCAGGTGTTATTGAGCGGGTCAGTCAGTTCCCGCAGGTTTCGCGAGTCATCGAACCGGTATTGCCAGACCTTGCCACGCCGGTCGGTGTAGGTGGTGGTCCAAAGCCCCTCGATCGGGGCGTCCGCGTATTGCAGGGACACGTTGTACCAGACGGTCTGCGTGCCGAATTCCTGATAAACGCGGAGCGAGGCCAGGCGGCCGTCAGCATGGTACTCGTAAAACCACGGTTTGCCGTCGTGGGTACGCCCATCGGCAATCTTCCAGATCCGCTGGCGCGGCTGAGGCTGGTTCTGGTCGTAGTAGATGTCGAGCCAGGTCGGCGGGACATAGGGGGCCTGCGCGAAGGGATAGTTGATCCGGCACAGCCGGTCGCCATCGTATAGGAAACTCCACCGCCGTCCGATCGGATCGGCCACCGAAGCCAGCCGATCCGGCTGGCCGGCGTCGTACTCGAACGTCAGCCGGTTCAAGCCGTTGGGATCACTCGGGTCGTCCGCCGCACTGGCTACGTACGCGATCCGGTAGTTGTGCTCCGGGTCCCGCCCCACCGTCACCACGTTACCCGAACTGTCCTCCACCCGGATCAGCCGGCCATAGGCATCGAAGACCCGCTTGGACTGATCCGTGTCCGTCAGGGTCCACGCCTGGTCCTGGTCGCTCCAGACCAGCCAGTCGTGCACGCCGGGCGGGGCCTGGTAGTGGTCGCCCTGAAACGTATAGGCATTTATCCGGCCGTCATCTTCCACCACCCGGATCCACCCCTCCCCAAACTCCAGATGGGCCCCATAACTCACGCTCCACCCGGCCCCGAGGTCGAAGCCCCACGCCTGCCACTGGTCAGACGGCGTCGCCAGACTGTTGTGATAAAGCGTGAACTCCACAGCGGGGCCCACCGGGTCCCAACCCACCAGAGTAATCGCGGTCAGCACATTGCCGCTCTGAAGGTTGACCACCGAGAAGGGCGAGATTTCCAGCCCGGCTCCCCAGGGCGGCGGACTGCCGATCTCGCCCGGATATGGTCCGACCCCGTCTCCCTCCACTACGCCGTCCTGCGGCGGCGTCGGCGGCTCGACGGGACTGATCTGATCAGCCGGCACCGGCCCCGGCGGCGGAATCTGCGACTGGGCCGCCAGTAACAACGCCACACCCAGCGGGAGCAAAACCACCCCCGCCAACAGCGAACACTTCGCACAATACGCTTTCCTTGCAGACATGATCGCAACCTCCCATTTTGAAGCTGCCGACTTCCCGGCCGCTCCGGCCCTTTGCGAACCCGCCGGCCCGCACACGCTAAGCCCTTCCTTCACAGGTCCGCAACCCCCTCACGCCCGAATTCCTCCGGGTCCCCGGGTGCCCAACCCTCAGCGAGCCTCAACCTCCTTCCTCACCTCCAGCCCGGTTCCGCGCCTTGGTCGGGTGGCACGGACGGTACCTGGAGCCAGTTCACCACTTCCCTCAGCGCTGTGGCGTCCTCGGGCGTGTGAAGCAGGTAATGTGCACGAATGGGCTGCGCCTGTTTGTCTGTAAGTATGGTCAGATGACACGCTACACCTTGTTTTTTCCAACTAGATATGCGCTCATGCCACGCGGCCACGGGCATGACGCCGTCGGCTTCATGATCGACGACAAGCAGAGGTGGCCCCGGCGCGCGCACCCAGGTATCCATGGATAGTCGTCGAAACAGGTCTGCGTCCCACGAGTGAGTCCACCGCGCTGTCATCGCGCAGCGCGCGTCTCGCTTGTCGACTTGGCCGTCGGCAGGCAGCAAGGAGGGCGCGCCCGCCAGGATGATTACGCTGTGAAGCGGGTAGTCTGGGCGCAACTCAGGCGCCAGTCCGATCGCTTCTGGTGTTGCGTACCCGCACAAGCCGGCCAGGAGCGCGCCCGCCGAGTAACCGAGTAACGAGACCTGGTCAGGCCATATGCCCAGCACCACCGCTTGATCTTGCATCCATCGGACGCTTACGTAAACGTCCTCGAGCGTGTCGGAGTAAACGGTTTGCTGGCCGGCGCACCGGTACTCCGGGCAGAGCGCCATGTAACCATGGGCAGCCAGGACTCTGGGCCAGCCGCTGGCCCACTCGGGGTCTGGCCTGAGGAAGGCGGTCCCAAAGAGGCACACGACCCCTCCGACCGGCGTTATGTTCGGCGCGGGCCGCAATAGCTCAGCATGAAGGCCCGGCGCCTTCAGGTCAGGCCGGGGGATGGTCACCTCTTCGCATAGCACGTCCTCACCTAGCACTGCCGGCTGGCGCTCTTGGCCAGGAAACCGCTCGGGAGCAGGTACCGGCGCAGCGTTTGCTGCAACCTCCGGCAAGCGGGCCAACTGGATGCCATTCACGATCAGCGTGGGACTGGAGATATCCAGTGTCCACGGCGGGCGCAGTACATCGTTGGCCAGACCAGTAGTCTCGGGGGCGGGGGCATCTATGCTCGGAGTGACCGTCAGCGTCCGAAACCCCAACGCCTTCAATACGCTCACTCCATCCAGGAAGAACCCTCTAAAGCGTACTTCGGTGCCGCCTGGTGCAGGCACGAACTCCAGAAAGCAGCGGGCCGCGACATCCTCGCGCAGCTCCAGCGGAGGGCACTCCGGCAAACACACGCGATACCAGAATGGGTCATCATCCAGGCCATCCGTGAATTCACCTGCTGCGTTGATCTCAGCCGAAACACTCAGCCGTTCCACCTCGATCTTGACGTGAGCCAGCTCGGGCTCTACGCCGCGCGCCGTACGGGCAGGGCCGGACGGGTACTCGCCCGGCCGGCCCCACCCCGCTCCCGCGCAGCCGGCCATGGCAATCCACAGGACGCCAAAGACGGCCGGTGTCACGGCCAACTGCATGAGAGCCCAGCACGCCATCCGTAAGAGACGCAAGAACTGCACGGCGTTCATTCGGTACAAAGTGGCAGCACGATCACTCTGATGCCAGCAACCTCCAGATACTCACCCAGAGTTACCCTGAACTTGGGCCCCAAGTAGTCCAGGAGCTCGCCGCCGCAGGTTGCTTCCCACTCCTCCGTCGAAATCGACACGTCCAGATACTCAATGCCGGCGGCGCGCAGGACATCCATGCCCACCAGGAAGGCACCAGCGAACTCAACCTGGGTGCAATCTGCCTGCACCTCCAGCGTAAGCGCACCTTGGTCGGTACACGGTTCCGCCAAACGGATATCTAGGGTACCGGGCACGCACCCCGAAAACGAGATAGTGTCATCGTCGAAGCCGTCGACAAATGACCCGTCGCTTCCCACTTCGACTGCCAGTTGGAGCGCGCTAATGACGATAGTGCACTGCTCGCCGTCCTCGTCCGGCGAGCGCCCTTGAGCTGGCTGAGTTGTCGGCTTTGTTCCGACTGTAACTCCGCCCTCGATCGAGATGTGCTGCGGACTTATCTCCCAACGGACGTGACCGGCCGAGGCGTAGCACTCGACAGCCAAGGCCGCAAAAAGAATATAGCACATTCCCGACGTCACGCGTACACTGCAGGCCTTGAAACCCTGACGTTCCCGCTCAGACATGATATACTCCTATTGCTTGAGCCGCGATGCGGCTCGACCCGCTTCCGGCCGCGTGGCTTTGCCCCACGCAAAACCAGCCAAACGCGCCCCGGAGCCCTTCTTTCCGCCTCTCCTCGATCCCCGGGTGCCCAACCCTCAGCGAGCGCCAACCTCCCTTCTGGCCGTCAGGCCCAGGAACTGGCCCGACGCTGCGAGCCGGCCATCGACCCGATCCGGTGGCTGCAAATGGACCTGGAAGCGGTCGATGCTCCACCCGAGTTTGCCGGCGCCTTCGATTTGATCCTCGGATTCCGGTACTTGCACCGACCAGTGCTGGGGCAATTTATCTTCTGGCTTCGAACCGCCAGACGGCCAGTCGATCAGCGCGGCGTGTACCGCGCGCACGACTGCAATCGGATCGAGACCGCCGATTGACCGCGCTAAATCCACCCCATTGACCAGCGCCGTCGACTGCGCCCCTGACAGGCAGATGCCCGGGTACCGTAGGCCTGCGGCGGGCTGAGGCGCTGTCCTGCGTCGCCGATCCAACCATCATTTGCCGACCCGTCCGTCAGCTGCCGGGCAGTTCGAGTCGCAAAAACGGAGATTTGCACAAAAAAATGTTGCGCATCGCCGCAGCCCACGTCTAGATAACAGAGAGCAGCGCTGCTTGTGGTTCCAGAGTGGCCGGAAGGCGGGGCAGGCGCGGCCTACTGGTCGAGGCCAGTTGCTGCCTGCCTTTGGCAAACACAGGAGGCTCAAAAATGAGACCGCAAATGAGAATTGCTACCATCTGCGCTCCCGTTTGGCTCACAGCCCTCATGTCTGGGAGCGCTTACGGCACACTCCCCATGTGGTGGCTGCTGAATCAACCTGCGGACCAGGCCCGTTCATCGGACGGTGCAGACGCCGTGGACGCGACGGTACTCGAGGCGGAGCAGCCCAAGCCACCCGACCCCGCAGTTCAGGAGTGCTGGGCACACCGCCAGGACCGCGGCGGCGGCTCCGTGTCCGGCGACTGGATCGACCACGCCATGACAGCCGACGAGGACGGCTACGTCTACGTGACCCATCCCAAATGGCTTTGGCACTCAGTCGGTGGGTGGAATTTCGACATCGTCACCAAGAAGCTCGCCCCCGATGGGACCGTGGTCTGGCAGAAGGTCTATGACGGCGGCGCGCTGTACGGTGACCCGAATCACCCCGGCGACGTACCCCGCGCCATCGCCGTCGACAACCAGTATGTGTACGTAGCCGGCCAAGCGCTGAACGTTGACAGCGGGATATCCGGCAACGACGCCGTCTTGATCCGCTACGACCGACAGACCGACAGCCCGTGCGAGTGCGTTGCAATCTATGACTATGACGACGAGGACGACGAGGCTTACGCGGTGACAGCCTGCGGCGGGTACGCCTATGTAACCGGCGAAAGCAAGCACGGTCCAGACGACGGCGACAATGACGTGTTCGTCATGAAGGTGCGTCCTTCCGACTGCTACAAGATGCGGGTAAAAAGGTACGACAACGGGGGTGCCGACTACGCTTCAGCGATTGTCGCCGATGGGAGCTGCAATGTATACGCCGCCGGCGGCTCGTGGGTCGGTGCGGTGCAGCAGTTCAACTTTCTGGTCCTCAGCTACTCCTCGGGAGGCACATTGCGCTGGGCCAACTCCGACTACGACGGCCCCGGTGCGGTTGAAGGCCCCAATTGCTACGACTACGCCCGCGACCTGGCGATCTGCGGCGGCGTGGTCTACGCGGCCGGGCAAGTCTGCGCGGGAATAGGTGGCCTCGACTACGCGGTGGTCGCATACGACTCCGCCGACGGCGACATCATCGGCGACGACACATACGGCGGAGCGGGTAATGACCGTGCGTGGGGCGTCGCGGCAGACAGCTCCTGCCATGTGTACGTGACGGGCGGAGACGAGAATCCCGATCTGCGTCTGACCACCTTGAAATACGATTGGCTGCTCCATCGACTGGCGGCCAACCAGTACTCGTCTGCCAGCGAGGGCCGCGACATCACCGTGGACGCTTGTGGCAATCCATATGCTACCGGCTCTCGCATTTACGATGACCCTGATGATCCCAGCAACTTCATAACCATCCGCTATACCCACAACCCGAACAACCCGAACCAGCTTGAACCCGCGTGGGTCACGATCCAGTCCCATGTCGGGTATGACGAGGCGTACGTCATCCGGCCTTATGGTTGCGAAACCGTCTACGTGACCGGCGAGAGCGAGGGCAGCGACGGCGCGATGGACATTGTCACCAAGAAATACTCGGAGCGCGGGGCGTGCTTCGATTGCTTGACCGGTCAGTGTGTCGACAACGTGGCATCGGCGGATTGCCGGGGCCAGTGGCAAATCTGGGATAAATGCGGCGTATGCAGCCAATATGATCCGCCATATCCGCAGGTCTGCACCGTCGCCTGCTCGCTGCCGGATGGAAGCTGCATCGAAACTACCGTGATCGAATGCCTCCAGCAGCCTGGCGCACAGCCGGGGCCCATTGGTTCAGAGTGCGAGGGCGGCGCGTGTTGCCTGCCGGACGGTCGCTGTCTGTTTATAAAGCAGGAACGGTGCCAAGCAGAGTACGGCGGTCGCTATTTAGGTGATGGGATCCCGTGCACCCCAACGGCGTGCATGGTACCCGTGGACCCGGAAGACACCGCCCGGACCGATCCGGCAAAGTCGGGTTCGGCCCTGCCGTAGTGCCAAAGGCAGCAAAAAGGGCCTGGCGTTGATCCGCATGGCGGATCAACGCCATGCGCACGCCAGGGTTTGCTCCGGGCCGGGGGATGCGTGCGAAGTGAAGACGCTGGGTCTACACCGATTGACTGAGTCATCCCCACTTTGGCGCGACCTCGACGGTGGCGGCCATCGCTCACGGGTCCCACTGCCCGGCGGCCCGATAGAAGGCTTCCAGTTGGGCCAACATGGCCCGCAACGCCTGACCCCGGTGACTGCGCAGGTTTTTCAATTCGGTTGGCAGCTCGGCCGCGGTGCGGCCCAGGTCGGGTAACAGGAAGTGGGGGTCATAGCCGAAGCCGCCCGCGCCGCGCGGCTGGTCCACGATCTGGCCTTCGACGGTTCCCTCCGTTTCCAGAAGGACCCGGCCGCGGTCAGCAAATGCCATGGCGCAGCGGAAACGGGCGGTGCGGCGTTCGGGCGGCACGCCGGTCAGCATCTGGATCAGCTTGCGGTTGTTGGCCGCGTCGTCGCGGGGCAGGCCGGCGTAACGGGCGGATCGGACCCCGGGCTGGCCACCCAAGGCATCCACCTCCAGCCCGGAGTCGTCCGCCAGGGTGGGCAGACGGGTCAGCCGGGCATAATGCAGCGCCTTGATCCTGGCGTTCTCGGCAAAGCTGGATCCGCATTCGTCCGCCTCGGGCAACTCAGGAAACTCCTGCAAGCTGTGCCAAACCAGCGGCAGACCAACGGCGGCGGCGCGGATCTCACGCACCTTGCCCGGATTTCGCGTCGCCAGCAGGATTTCCGGCATACGCACTACTTGCCAGAGGCCGGTCCGGCCTGGCGCTGGGCCTTGGGTATGACCACCGGGAAAGAAGGAACCGGGACCCGTTGGGCGACCTGGCCGGTCTGGTCCCGGATGACCTCGTAGACTCGGTGCCCGTTTTGCAGGCTTTCCGGGAACCGCTTCTGGGCCTCCAGCATTCGCTGGTCGACGATCCTCAGGGCCGTATCCACGACGCCGGTCAGCGGATCTTCCCTTCGAAACTCGGTCACCGCGTCCTGCGGGTAGGTCCCGATGTAGACCGAACTGTTGACCGGTCCATGGTGATAGTACGCCTCCTCACCCTGCTCCCGCAGCAAGGCACAATACTGCTCGGCCGCCGACCTGCGACTGTGCATGGTGTCGGTGTTGTAAAACACTGCCACGTGCAGCGACCAGTAGCCATCGGCGGCGGCCAGGTTCCACTCGGGATGCTGCGAACGGTGGGTCGGCAGCAGATCCATGCTGGCCAGGATGAAGGGCCAGACCTCAGCCTGCTGGAAACGCAGCTTGCGGATGGTTTCCAGGTCGCGCAGGTTATCGGGCGAGAACTGCTCGGCCGCCCCGGTCGGCCCATACCGCCGACGATATCTCCCGTAGAAGACCGCGGTGCCGTCCTCATCGCTGAGCACCTGGACGAGTTTGGGGTTCAGCCCGGCAGCTCGCCTGAGAGCGTCGGCGTACGCTTCGGCCTGAGCGAACTGATCCGGGCCGCGGAGCGTTATGCAGCGGATCGCCCACACCTCCTCTTCCGTTTGAGCCGCGGAGGAGCCGACCTGCGGGCCGGTACTTTGACATCCGGCCAGAAACCCGACAGCCAGCAAGGTTATCGGGGCTGCCGTCCGCATATTTCAACCTCCTGGCTGAATCGGGGATCGCAGGGCCGCAGTCTGAAGGGCAAACAGTTGCTCCAGCCCCCGGCGGCCCAGCTCCATCATGCGCGTCAGATCGGCCGTGGTGTAGGTGGCGTGCTCGGCGGTTGCCTGAACCTCCACCCACTGCCCCGCAGTGGTCATCACCAGGTTGCAATCGACCGCGGCCCGGGCGTCTTCAGAGTAGTCCAAGTCCAGCAGCAGCTCGCCGTCGACCAGGCCGACGCTGACTCCGGCCACGCCGGCGGTAACCACCCCGGAACCCCACAGCCCCAACCGCTGACCGGCGCTTACCGCGTCGCACAAGGCCACATAGGCACCGGTGATCGCCGCGGTGCGGGTCCCGCCGTCCGCCTGCAACACGTCGCAATCCAGCGTGATCGTCCGCAAGCCGAGCTTGGCCAGGTCTACCACCGCCCGGAGGGAACGCCCGATAAGCCGCTGAACCTCCTGAGTGCGACCGTCCACTCGGGTTCGGCTGCGCGGTCGGCGCTGGCCGGTGGCTGCGGGCAGCATGTCATATTCGGCCGTCACCCAGCCCAAGCCGCTGGGCTCCCGCCAATCCGGGACCAGCTCTTCGATGCAAGCCGTGCAGAAGACATGGGTGTGGCCCGCCCGAATCAGGACTGAGCCGGGCGCGGACCGGGTGAAGCCCCGCAGAATCTGCACCGGCCGCAACTGGTCCGGCTGACGGCCATCATGACGCATGAGCACATTGGTAACACAGGCTGCCGGCTTGTGCAACGCGTACCGGCCGGCAGGCAATGCCCCCCTGAGTTTACTTCTCCTCGCCGGGCGGAACGGTGCTTTCACTCGCCTGGGTCAGGGCTTCGATAAGATTGCCGCCCAGAACCGTGGTTCGCTCTCCCCGCAGACGGACGACCAGACAGGCTTCACGGGCTATCCAATTGGCAACCGGCGGGCCCAGCGGCACCCGAAACACCACCGCCAGATCGTCCGGCAACATCCAGGTGGCGACTGCGGGAAATATGATCCGCAGCTCCTGGCGGGACAGCACTTCGACCCGATCCACGGTCAAGCGGTCGAAATCGGGCCGCGGCAAAAGGTCCAGTTCCCTGGCCACGCTGGCCGCCGACATCGGCTTGCCCGGCCGGTCCGGCAGCTCGCCTTCCAGCGGCAACGCTTGGTAGCCCACCACGTCGATCACCGCGCCGACCGACTTGGGATCGGCCTGTCCGACCGCCAATGCGAGGTCCAGAGCGGCCAGGAGAGCCCGCTGCTGGGGCGACCGGTCCCTGGGCTTCAACCGGGCCAGGCGCTGGCGGGCCGCCGCGAACGTCTCGCGTGCCGGCTGCGTCGACTCCAAAGACTGACCGGCACCGGAGGCGCAGAAAAACGCGACGGTCAGTAGGGCCAACCGTCGCCTGGGCTCACGCCACGCCTTCGCACTAGCCATTGATTGCGGTGATCTCCACCTTCAACATCTTCTGGCGGTGACCCCAGCGCTTGACGTATCCCTTGCGGCGTCGGTGCTTGATGCCCCGCACCTTGCGGGTCTTGAGCTGCTCGATCACCTTGGCGGTCACCGTAGCACCCTCGACCCACGGGGTCCCGATCCTGGCGCCCGCTCCCTCGCCCAGCATGAGCACCTTGTCAAATGTGATCTCCGGCTGACCTTCCGGCAGCTCGCGCAGCTCGACCAAGAGCTTGTCGCCGGTGGTTACTTTGTACTGTTTGCCGCCATCCTCGAAAATCGCGTACACGATAGCTCCTCCAGGTAAAGGGGCGACGGGCCGCCGACCCAAAAACTTGAGTATAACATCCAGCGGCCCGATCGCACAACGGCAGTGGCCGGCCACCGCTCCGGCCGGCGGAACCGGGCCGGTCACTCGCCCGCGGAAACGGTCAGACGCAAGTCGCCAGGTTCCACCCGGACCGGCAACCGCACGTCCCCGACCCGCAGCACCGGAGCCGGCAGTACGCAATCACCGGGGCGCACAACCGCCAGCATGTACTCATGCACATGAGTTCCGGCAGCCAGCTCAGCAGCCTGGAACACCAGGACATCCGGCGGGCCGCTCTCACGCGCTCCGATGGAACGAAGCGTGGGGCCCTGCCGCCCGGCGGCCTGGCAGATCGCCGGCACAGGCTGCGTCCAGTTGATCCCCTGCTGAATTTGAGGGAGGACGAACTCTTCTTTCACCAGCAGAAACTGGCCGGGACTCAGCCAGCTATCCCGGGTAACGGTCACCCAGTCGGACGATTGCCCGGCCTGCCAGTCCGCCTGAGATTCCGGCGGCAGCGGGACTGAGGATGCCATAAGCGTGCGTTTGATTCGCACGACTGCCGTCCCGTCGGCCGGTGCTTCGGGTACGCGTACTTCGTATTCGGTCTCGGCCCGTCCGGTCAGGCCGTCCGCCGAAACCTCGGCCGCCATACGCCATTGGCCGGGCGTGACCGCCTCGGCGTCGAAGTGCAACCAGGCACAGCTTCGGGCGGGGAGAGTGATACTGATCGGCCGGGCTGGGTCTGCCGCGCTGATTGGCTGCCCGTCGATGTCGATGTAACCGGACTCGCCCCGCAAGCCCTCGTCCAATCGGCACCGCAGGCGGGCGTCTACCGACCGGGCTTCGTCGTTCCTAACCAGTACGGCCAACAAGGTCCGGTCGCCCAGCGTCAACCACTTGGGAGCATCGACTTGGATGCGTAACCCATGACGCCCGTCCAGGATGGCGGAGGCCGCCGCGGTAGCGCCGCCGGGCGAGCGTGCCAGCAGCAGCAACCGGTAAAGGCCGGGGGCGGTCGGCAAGGGTATCGCCAGTTCAACCCGTTCATCTTCCGGCGTCAGGCTGGTCGCCCACAACGTCGCCTCCTGCCACCAAGGCGACCACAGCGCCCGGACCTCACTGGAGTCGAAGCGACCGGAGCCTGGGCTGCCGTGAGTCGGACCGCTGATCCGGGCTCCCGAGGCGCACGAAATCACCACACCGGGCGTGATCCGCTCCATGGATCCGGCTGATTCGGGATAGGGTTCGGAACACCCCGGGCTGCCAGCTTCGACCAGCCGGGCGATCAGGCTGGTTCCCGCCGGGGCGCTGCACCGGGCTTCCAGCCGCACCGTCGTGCCCGGCCGGACCTCCCCGGGCGGCTCAGCCAGACGCAGTTCCACTTTCTCCAGTGGGTCCGGCCCCACCTGCCGGATGCACAAGACATTGCAGCCGTCGCCGGCCGGCTCGACCACCACTACTCGCAGGGCGGTGTCGGGCTCAACCGGAAGCGGCAGCAGGACTTCGGTCGACCCGGCCAGCCGCGGCAGACTTTCCGCCGCCTGCGGATCTCCGTCCTCGGCCAGGACCAGCACCGGCCCGGCGGATCGACCCTCCAGACGCACCCGCACCACGGGCTGCCCCTCGCGGCGGGCCAAATGCGCGGTGCAGGCGATCGGCGACGAAGGGGGCTCAACAGCCGCATCACCGACTTCCACTCGATGAGTAAGCGCCACCGGGGCTGATCCGAATGTTACGAGTGCCGTGTCCGCCTCGTACAAGCCGGGCTCGATCGGCCGCCACGACTCACTGACCAGACCGCGTGGCTCAGGATGAGTACGCAATCGGGCTATCTCCACCCCGTCGCGACGAACCACGATTTCGGGCAGCTCCGCCGGCACCAGTCCGTCAGGATCGAACCAGCCCAGGCAGAACTGAACTTCCTGCCCGGTCAGCGCCCGTGCCGGGGTGTGTGTAAGCCAGGCCTGCGGCCGACCGGGGCCGACCAGCACCTTGGCTTCCGCTACCCCCTCGCGTCCATCCAGGCTGAAAACCTTGGCCTCTACCCGTACCACCCGGGGGCCCTGCGACGTGCCGAACTCCTCCAGAGGCACAGTAAGAGTCGTTTCTCCGCCCTCCAGGTCGCCTTCCCGCCTGAGGCGCGGGCTGGTGGGTCCCCAGTCGTTGTCGGCAGTCGGCAGCCAGGCAGCCTGGAACCTCGCCCGGGCCCGCGCCTTGCACACCCTCGTGCCCCAGGGGTACTCCGCCCGAACGCGGGCGCTGAGAACCGGGCTCGACTCCGGCAGCCAGGACGGCAGTTCCAGGCCGACGCGATACCCGACCGACTCCGACGGCAGCACCCGAACCGGCACTCGACCGGCAACGTTCTCCAGCCGAGCGCGCTGATACCGGGCGAGCACCCGGAGATGTTGGCCCACCAAGTCGCGAGGGATGGAGACAGTGGTCGTGAACATTCCGCCTTCAGAAACCGGCACCGACCTGGACAACCGCAGATTGTCAAGGGAGTCCAGGATTTCCAGTTCGACACGGGCGTCCGAGCCAAACTTGCGGCCGCCAGGCTGAGCGTCCAGCAGCACGCCGGCAACGTAAAGCGACTGGCCGGGCGACAGCACCGGCGGGCCGGCCAGCAACGCGGCCCGTGGGGCCGGCTCGGACGACGCCGCAGTCGGCAACTGCCCCCGGCAAAGGGACAGGTGCTCGCCCCGCTGTGCCAGACAAACCCAGCCTTTGTCCCGCATGACCCGAGCTTCGGCGGGCAAGGCCAGTCGCGTGACCTGGCCGGTCAGGGCCACCTCGGTCGGCACGAAAGACCGGTTCATCCAGAACTTCGCCTCAGGTGGCCGGTCCGAGCCATTCCCAGGGCCGATGCCGCTCGGCACTAGCCATATAAGGGCGTGCTCCCGCCCGGCGCAGCAGAGGGTTACCAGATCGCTCACCAGCACAAGCCGCTTGGCGGTTACCACCCGGCCATCCTCGCCGACCGCCTTGGCCAGCACGACGTAGGCCCCAGGCTCGGCCAGCAGCTCCGGCGGCTGATCGAGCTGGTCACTGTCCCACCACCCGTACTCGTGAGACGCGCGGGTATCCAGCTTACGGGCCAGGCGAACCGAGCCGGACTCCGGGAGAAACGCCTCGCTCACCCGCGTTCCGGCGTCGGCGAGCCACCCGGCCACGTCCACCTGCCGAACTTCCAGCTCGGTGCTTTCCAGCCCGTGGACGATCAAGCGCGGCCTGATGGTCTGACCAGGCCGCACGGTCGCCGGCACGTCCACCACGATCTGCGGACGAGTGATCTCCTTCACACGCTGCTCGGCATCGCGGGCCAAATCGCCTTGCCACTCTTTCTGAAGGCGTCTGTAGAGGAGCAGAGCCGCGGCCCGATCGCCCACCGCTTCACACCGCTGGCCAAGCTTCCAGGCCGCCGCGGCCCGGGCGCAGTTCAGCTTCCGACCGGCCGCCAGCCGTTCCAGAATCGCCCATCCCTCCGCGGATGCCTGATCGGCCTCCAACAGATAACCGGCCAACAACAGGTCCAGCCGGTCTAAAGCCTCGTCCTGGTCCGGCAAACCCTCCAGACGGGCGCGTACAGCCTCGATCTGTGCCCGGCGCACAGCTCGGGCTTCATCTGGACTCTGCGGAGGCTGAACCCCGAAGCGGGCCGGCGTGGCCGGCCACTCCCCATGCCGCGACCAGGCCTCCGCCAGCGCCAACAGGGCCTCGGCCTGACGGTCAGGCCGTCCCTGGGCCGCAAAGCTCGCCGCGGCCCGATCCAGGCAGTCCAGCGCCTCGGCAGTCTCAGCCAGCGCAGTCTGAGCAATCCCGTAAGCCAAATTGCATTCCGGATCGACTAACAGACTGGGGTCTTCGGCCGATAGCTGCCGCAACCGCGCGCGGCCCTCCAACCGGTCAGCCCGTCCCTCCATACGCGAAAGGCATAACGCCTCGATAACCGCTGCATCGCGCTGCGCCTGCGGGTCAGTCGACTTGGCGATTATCTGCCGACAGGCCTGCTGAGCCGCCTGGTAATCGCCCGCCAGGTAGAACTCCAGCGCTACCGTCACCTGTGGCGACCACTGGCGGGCCTGACCGGTGATCTCCTGGCCACCGGCCCACCGGCCGGCCATAGCCAGGCAGGCCACCACAGCCAGACCCAGGAACCGGTTCGCCAGTCCGCCGCCACCGCGTGGTGGTTCCGCGCCCGCTGGCACCCAATCCAGTGTCTCCAGGTCGCTGTCCAGTCGCAGACTCATCCGGTCCCCGCTAGCGCGCTCGTACAAAGCACTCTAGCGGCAAAGTGCTGTCCCCAGCCAGCCGCCGAATGTCGGAAAGGAAACGCTGAGCATCGGTGTAATAACCCGCGGTCGGCCGCAAGGCCGGCACAGTAGCTTTCCAGTAGGCGTTGAATCGCTCCATCACCAGCTCGCGGACATACTTGGCCAGCATGCTGGCCAGGGCGATCGGCAGATGCCGTTGCTCTCCGCTCACCGCGAACTCGACCTGCCAGTCGTTTCCGCCGGACGCCAGCCGGTACCGGGCGCAGCCATCCGGCGCATCCAGCACGCTCAAGTGACGGTCCGGAAAAGCTGCCATCAGCAGGCGGCGATAGTCGGTCCGTCCGCCAAGCCGGTCGACCAGGACGTAGAGGTCCTGATCCCCGCAGCACCTGCCGGCCCAGTCAATTAGCCGCAGTACCGCCTCCATGAGCACTGCGGCTTTGTTGCGGGTCTGGGCCAGCCGGCGATTAAATCGAGTCTCGGTCAGCAGTTCGGCGCGCAGGCCGCAACAGATCACGCTGCCGGCTTGCATGGTCGCAGCCAGTTTGTCCGCCGCCCCGCGGTAAGCGGAGCGGGCCGGATCGACCGGCAATTCCACGGACAGGTCTCCGTACCAGGGCAATTCGTCCACCACCGTCGACGCGTCGAAGCCCAACCCAGCCAGAAAATCCTCCAACGTCCGCCAACGCAGGCCGGCCGCATGGGCAAAGGCCAGTACGGTACGCTCCAGTGTCCAGAGCCCTCGCTGGCGATCGAATAGCTGTTTCGAATCGGCAACCGGCAACCGGCCTTCCCCCTGCCGCCGGACGCGACATACGCTGGCGTCGAGCTGGTTCCAATAATCCGCCCCGACCCGTTCGGGCCGGACCCGCCAGAAGGTCGCCGCCACCACCAGCGGCCCCAGCAGGGGCCCATAGCCGGCCTCATCTATGCCCAGCACCAGCGGCATGCCCGCGCCTCTTAACTCGGCACATGCTGGTCGATGACCGCCGCTTTTTCAACGACCTTCGAGCGACTACCGTCAAGATAGGTGGTAAACAGGACCGCGTTGGTCCAACCGGCTGGCCGGCCCAACGGCGAACTGCGCCGACCGCGGGGCATGCAGCCGGGATTGGGCCTGTGGCCGTCCCGCCGGCTGGGCCGGCTGGCGAATCTGGCGCCGCCAGCACCTGTCGCCCGGGGCTTCCGCAGACCTCCCGGACCCAAGCCAAGCGCGCTAGAGAAGCTGACCCGCCCCGTGAAGCCTTGTTCGAGCTTTACCCGCGCCCGGTGTGGACCCGTACGGGGCGCGTGAGGTTGATCTCCATCCAGATGTGGTTAGGGTTGTGGCCCCCGCGGGATCAACGCCTTTCGAGAAATTGCCGCAACCGACTTACCGACCACAACCGCTGAAAGCGCGCGAAATCCGCCAGGTCCACGTCCACGTCGTCGTCCAGATCAGCACGGATGAAGTGAGTCGGGTTGCAGCCGGGCGGCGCGGCCCATACCACGGGGCCGGCCCATGCGCCGGCAAACAGTGTGAAGTCGCCGAAGTTGAGGTTGGTGTCGCAGTCCAGATCCCCCGGCAAGCCGCTGTCCGCACCGACCGGCATCGGCCACCTCAAGATCGTGCTGTCGGGCTGACAGCCGGCGAAGACGATGTTCAGTTCCGTAGCGCACATCTGGTATATGGCCTGCATGCCGCCGTACGGACCGTAGTAGGGATTGCCCAGCGAAACCCACGTGGTTCCATCGTCGGTGGAGACGAACAGTTGCATGTACCGTTCGTTGCTTGTGCCCTCAACGCAGCAGGCCGACGCCAGCAGGCTGCCGCCTACCTTGATCACGTCGCGCCAGTAGGTCATGGTGGGGCGCTGTAGATTGACGGCCAGGACCTCCGTCCAGGAAAGACCCTGGTCGAGGCTGCGGTAAAGGCGGATGGGCGTGCTAGGCGTCGTCCGGACATCCCCGCATAGATAGACCCCATTGCCGGCATCGCATAGGGGCTGGAAGAGGGACGCTCCAGGAACGGTGACTGTAAACCAGCTTCCGCCCTGATCGGTGGACAGGTACATCTTGTCGGTCAGGCACGACGGCCAAAGCAATAGGTTGTCGCTGGTGAGGATCATCCGACGCGCCCAGGCCGACGCACTCTGTCCCGGCTGAGCGCTAGGGACGTACCAGGTCGCGCCGTTATCGGAAGACATAATGACCTTCTTGGTGGTATCGAAGCTCTTGATGTTTGCTATCCAGCGGTTTTCTCCCAGGTAAACCGGGCTGAACACGGCTTGTGCATTTGCGCTCCCGACCAGGCTGCTGAGCTGCGCGGCCGACAGCGCGACCGTCCACGTGCGACCCGCGTCCGTGCTTTTCATCAGACAAGCGCTGCCGGTGTCCCCCGTGCCGGAAAAAACCGTGTCGCCATTCTGTCCGAAGAAGTAGGTGTGAGCGCCGGTGGAGTTCGGACAACCAAGGACTTCCCACGTAGCCCCATAATCCTCACTCAGCAAAAAACGGTTGGCGGCCTGGGACGAGCGTTTCCCGGCGATGATTCGTCCGTCACCGAGGTAGTGAATGGCGCTGAACGCGTCTGACCCCCCGGCCCCCTGATAGACGGCCATCGCACCCAGCACGGTTTCATCGCACGCCACATCCTGCCCTTTTGCAAGCGCCGCCAGCAGCATAATAGCTGCTATCAAGACCCCTCCCTTTCCTGCGACCACGGCGAAGAGCGGATCGCTGCGAAGCGTTTGCGACCAGGAAACGCCCCCCAGCCACCCGCGGAAGGTGCCGGACCAGCGACTGAAACGTTGCCGCAGAATCTTCATGTTCCTTCTACCAGTATACGGTCGCGGCGGGACGCCGGCAAAGAACGGGTACTTGCCGATAACGCTCACCCCTCCAGGGCTGCTTGTCCGCGGCACGCTCCCGCACGCGTAATTCACCTTCGGCAGTTCCTTGGGGGGCTGCGCGCACCTGCGGCTCATCCCTGACGAATGCCGCCACGAACGACTCCGGCGTCCATGCTTTCGGCGTGTCGCCCTTGCACTTGGGCTTCTCGCTCCGCAGTGCGCTGGGATCGAGTTCCGGCGCCGGCTTCCACAGCGGGAACAGCCAGCACAGGACCATGGGCTCGACCGGCGGCCAGGAGCGGACCGCCGCTTCGAGCACGACCGCGCCCGGCTCCTCGTGCGGCCGGAGCACGAGGTGCGTATCCGTGGCCCGGCTCTGACTGCCGGCACCAGCCCCAACGTCCGTAACGGCCTTCGCGGACTGATTGCCTTTGGTCGAGTGGTGGATCAGCACGAACGAGCAGCCCAGCCGGTCGGCCAGGGCATCGGCGTGGTTGTAGATGCTGGCCATCGTGCTGTTGTCGTTCTCGTCCATGTCGCGCGGCATGAAGCGGTAGAACGCATCCAGCACGACCAGCGAGTAGCGCCCGGGCGCGAGCGACTCGAAGTACTGCCGCATCGAGAAGATGTCGCGGAGCTGTCCGCGCAGGCTCTGCACGCACATCGTCTCCGCGATCTCATTCATGCCGATCCGCAGGCACTCCGCGACCTGCGGGATGCGGTGCGCCAGCGTCTCCGGATGCAGCTCGTTGTCGATGATCAGCACGCTGCCCGGAACGGTCTCGAACGTGTCGAGCCACCTGCGACCCGTGGCGACCGCCATCGCCAGCGCAAGCACCAGCCAACTCTTTCCGGTCTTCGGCGGGGCGATCACATTCATCGTCTCGCCGCGGCGCAAGAGGCCGTGGATCACCGGCGGCCGCAGCGTCCGGTGTGCCGCCATCAGGTCGCGGACGGTGAGCGGTGCGGGCTGAGCGGGCGGCCCGCGATCCTGCGCCCAGTGGTTTTCGGCTACCGCGACCGAGACGGCGTCGGGCTCGTAGCGGGCGATGCTTGCTGCGGTGCGTTCGACCTCGGGCAGGGGCAGGGGCGGCGTGCAGCGGTCCGCGTTGACCTGCCGGAGCGCGGCGGAGATTTCGGCCTGCGACATCCCCACGCGCCGCATCGCGCCGGCCAGGCGCGCCAGCGTGGCGTTCCGTTGCCCCTGGGGGATCGGGTTGGCGCCCGACACGTCGCCGCCCGCCTGCGCCGACAGGCCGACGTCGACGCCGTTGGATGCCGCCAGCGCGTCGAGTTGCTCGATCAGCCACGCTGGCGGCTCGGGCAAGCGTTGCGGCGGCACGCTCAGCTCGCGCTCGGCCTGCCAGGAGTAGGGCTTGCCCTCTACCACCGACGGCGCCACAAGCACATAGCCGCCGTTGGCGCGCGTATCCACATGCGGGGCGAGTCGGCCGGCCGTGTTGCGCCAGGCCCGGCCCTCGGGCTGCCGGAAGAAGCAGTGCCGTCCGCCGCGCGGCGTGAGCGACAGCGGGGCGGCCCCCAGGTCGGCCAGCTTCGCCGGCTCGCCTGTGAGCCAGGCGTTGCCTTCACCGTCGATGTCGATGACGACGAGGCCGTCGGTGCGAATCGCCAAGACCATCAACCGCGAAACACGCGGCAGGCGACCCGGCTCGACCAGCGTCTCCAGCGTCGCCGGCGGGTCACCGACCTTCAGCTTCTTCCGCGCTTTGCGGCCGACCTCGAAGTGGACCTTGCACTCGACAGTCAGCCCTTGCTGTGCCGCTCCCGTTGCAGCCGCGCGGCTTTGAGGCGACCGGTCCGCCACCGTTGGCCGCGACGTGTCAAGCCTCAACATGCCGCGACCTCCCGTTCCTTAGCCAGGGCCTTGATGCCGGTCGGCCGGAAGGTGATCGCCAGCGTGCCGTCCCCGCCGTCGTACGTGACGCGCTCGACCAGCAGGTGCAGCACGCGCGCCTGCTCGCCAGGCGAGAGGGAATCCCACACCGGATCGAACAGCGACAGCGCCCGGGCCAGC
>CAYZXK010000188.1:0-3023 GCA_964482395.1 uncultured Planctomycetales bacterium
TCGGCTGTGAAGAGGTAACAGGACATGGGGCCGGAGTTGCCGGATGACACGATGACGATGCCCCTCGAGTCGGTCGCGGGCATGAGCCAGACGCGGAGGGGGTGGTTGTCGGAAGCGGTTACGGCGACCTCCTGATACGGCATCCCCGCCTCGGCCGGGTTGTCCACGATCGGCAACCCGTCCAGCCCGAAGTCCGCTGCCAGCTCGGCACAACTCATCTCTGGCTGCAAAATGGCATACGAGAGGCGCTTCAGGACCTCCTCAGGTGGCGGCAGGGGGGGCCAGGCCATACACCCGGCCAGCAAAAGGGTTGCCGCCAACCACGAGGCCCGATTGCCGCACACGCACCGACGCTGCCGTGCCAGCTCTGACTCCATGGGAATGATTCATACCAGCGGATAGTCGCAACGTAAACCCGTCGGGCTGGGCCAGGCTGGCCGCCGGATTCTGCGTTGACCCGGAAGAATACTGGAGCCAGCTTGGCGAATACGCTCGTGGACACCGCCGAGCACCGGCCAGCTCGGTACCGGTGCCGGACCAGCTTTCACAGCATCCGGAGAGTCGTCATGAACGCGGGACCGGCAGTAGTCGTCAACAAGGGCGGCTTTCTTAGCGCCTTGGTCAAAGGCGTGTTTGCCACCATTGTGGTGGTCATTATCTGTGGCACCGGGCTCGGCCTGTACGCCATGCACCTGGCAGACCGCTACGGTACCGCTTTCCTGCAATTCCTGCCGGAGTGGCAACGGGCCATGCCGCCGATGGTCGCCGACGCGCTGAACGACCGTCGGGCGGTCGAGTATCGCGAACATCTGGAGATTCGCACGCGGCTGGAGCCGAGCGACCGGGACGCAACCGATGGCGCTCTGATCGTGGAGGTGAAGAACGTCGGGGAGGAGGTGGTTTCGCTGCTGAACCTGCGGGTGGTTGCCGAGGATGCGAGCCCCGCTCGGCTGTGCGAGCTGCCGATCAGCGTCGCCACGCCGTTCGCCTTCGACTCACACGTGCACCGCGGGCCCTTGCTGCCGGGAGAAACCCGCCGAATCGCTCGCAGGGTCCACGAAATCGTCGGCCAGCCGAAGCTCAGCCACGAAGTTACCGAACTGCGGGTCTGGAATGGGCCGGCGGCCAAAACCGAGCCGCCCCGGCCTCCATCGCCGGACAGTAGCAGCCGGGTCGGGCTCCGCCACTCTGCGAGCTAAACGGATCGGGTGCTGGCAGGTGATCCGATATCAGCGGGGCGGGGGGGCAGGTGGCCGCGTGGCTTCTCGGCCGGTGCTGCGGCCGAACCTGCGTCAGCGGCGATTGCTCGCAGGCGACGGAGATTGAGCCGGTCCCAGTTGCGACCCAGTCCGTCCGTGCCTTTGGGGGTCTCGATGATCATTGGCAGGCCGACGAACCGGGTATCGGCCAGGAGGTTGATGAAAGCCGTCTTGCCGAGCCAACCACGTCCGATATGTTCGTGGCGGTCAAGGTGCGACCCGCACGGAGCTCGGCTGTCGTTCAAGTGCCAGCACCGGATGCGGTCCAGGCCGACCTGGCGGACGGCTGTCTGGACCATGGCGCGATACCCTTCGGGCCGACGAATGTCGTAACCGGCCGCGAACACGTGGCAAGTGTCGATGCAGACGCCGATTCGCCGCGGCTCTTGGACGCTGCGGATGATCTCGCCCAACTCCTCGAACGACCGGCCTAGAGCATTGCCCTGGCCGGCGGTGGTCTCCAGCAGCGGCATGGTCCGCAGACGCGGGTGTTGCTCAAAAACGCGGTTCAGCGTCGCGGCCACCCGGGCGATGCCTCGCGCTCGCGATCCGTCCGTCGCCGAGCCCGGGTGGATCACCAGATAAGGGATGTCCAGCAGGTCGCAGCGCTCCAATTCGTCCACCAGGGCCTGGAAGCTTCGGGCGTGCAGCTTGGGGTCGGGCGAAGCCAAGTTGATCAGGTACCCGGCCTGGGCGACGGGCGGATCCAGGCCGCACGTGGCTTGCAGCTTCTGCCATTGCTGGACGTCCGCCGGCTCGAGCGGCCTCGCATGCCATTGACGTTGGTTCTTGACGAAGAGCTGGACGACCTGGCAGCCCAGGCTCCGGCCCGCGCGCAGGGCGCGTTGGACTCCGGCGGCGATCGAGAGGTGGGCACCGAACCGGTGTTGCAAAGAGGACATTCTCGCCTTTTCTGGCAAAGGTACGAATTCTACGTCTCTGTCCGCCTTGCCAAACGCACGAGTGTTCCGCGGGCCGATTCCTTGACCGCGGGCCGGCCAGGCTGTGTAATGCCGGGCAGTTCGGGCCGGTACAGTGCGGTCAGACTGACGCCGTGGACCGACTCATTCTAGCTTCAGCCAGCCCGCGTCGCCGTGAGTTGTTGGCCACCATCTACCCTCAGTTCCAGGTGGAGCCTTGCCCGTTCCAGGAGCCGCGGCGGAGTTCCGATAAAGTCGCTCCCGCGGTGTGGGTTCAGGCCGTGGCCTACTTCAAAGCCCGTGCGGTGGCCGAGAGACACCCGGACTGCTGGGTCTTGGGGGCCGACACGGTGGTAGTATGCGCCGGGCACCTGCTGGGGCAGCCACGCGACCTGGCAGATGCCCGGGCGATGCTCGAATTGCAGGCCGGAACGGTCAGCGAAGTGCTGACCGGGGTGTGCCTCATGCGGGCCGGCGACCGGGCTTTGCGGTTCTCCCGAACCGAGACGACCCGGGTTTGGATGCGGGACGATCCGGCCGAGCGCGAAGCTTACCTGCAAAGCGGCCAATGGCGGGGCAAGGCTGGAGCCTATGGGATCCAGGAGGTGGGCGATCGCCTGGTGGCTCGACTGGAGGGCAGTTTTTCCAACGTGGTCGGACTGCCACTGGAATGCGTGGCCGAGATGTTGCGGCGGGTCGGACTGCCGGTCCTCGACCCTGACCAGGGCTCCGGAGGGGTTACTCGACCCGTGCGTCCTGACCGCGGCCGATAAGCCGTGGTTCACGCCGGACCGCAGGCGGTATGATAACCATCAGATGAACGGCTGGTGGCGGCAAGCCGATA
>CAYZXK010000189.1:0-30534 GCA_964482395.1 uncultured Planctomycetales bacterium
CACCCCACCAGTTCCGACTACCTTCTGGGCGGGACCCAGGACAACGGCTCCAACATTCGCAGCACGCCGACGCTGGAGTGGACCCAGATCCTCGGCGGCGACGGGGGCTGGACCCAGCTCGACCAGACCAACCCGCTACGACTATTCGTCGAATACCAGGGCAGCGGAAACCTCTACCTGTCCGCCAACGGCGGAAGCTCGCTCACCTACGCCGGCAACGGAATCAACAGCGGCGACCGAAACTGCTTCCTGCCGCCATACCTCATGAGTCCGGATAACCCGCAACGAATGCTCTACGCCACGCACCGCATCTACCGGAGCACCAACGGGGGCACGAGCTGGACCGCGATTTCCGGCGATCTGACCGGTGGGGGTGTGGCCGCCATCCGGTCACTTGCGATTGCACCGTCCGACCCGAACACGGTTTATGTCGCCACCAATGACGGCCGCGTCCTGCGATCCTCGGACGGCGGCGTCAACTTCACCCTGCTGCTGACCGACGCCCTGGGCTGGCCGCGAGTCACCCGCGAGCTGTTCGTCCATCCGACTCAGCCGCTGACTGTGTACCTGGCCGGCGCTAGGTTCGGACAACCTCACATTCGGCGAAGCATTGACGGTGGGCAGAGTTGGACCACCTTGGATGGCAACCTGCCCGACGTGCCGGTAAATACCCTGGCGGTCGACGTCCGTGGCAAGCTACCCGTCATTTACGCCGGGGCCGATGATGGGCTCTACTATTCCATCAACGGCGGCGGGGCCTGGCACCGCTATGGGGTCGGGCTTCCCAAGGCCGCGGTGATCGACCTGCGACTGGAGCCGGCTCGGAATCGGCTGATCGCCGCCACCCGGGGCCGCGGGGCCTGGAGCATCGCGATCGCGGTCCCCGGCGACATGAACGGCGACGGCCAACTCGGCTTTGCGGACATCAACGCCTTTGTCCTGGCCCTCACCAGCCCGGAAGGCTATGCGCAGCAGTACCCGCAAATCGACCGGAACCTGAACGGCGACATGAACGGCGATGGCCAGCTTACCTTCGCCGACATCAACGGGTTTGTGGCCCTGCTGTGCTCGTAGTTGCGGCTTGCTCGCAGGCCAGGATCGATTACACTCGGCGCCGCTCTCACGATCGACATGTCTCAGTTGCGGCTTGCTCGCAGGCCAGGATCGATTACACTCCCACGCCGTGACTGTGAGCACGAGACCAAGTTGCGGCTTGCTCGCAGGCCAGGATCGATTACACTTTGTCTTCCAACCACTTCTCGAAATCCATGGTTGCGGCTTGCTCGCAGGCCAGGATCGATTACACTGCCGTGCCCGCAAGCTTGCCGCGGCGAATGACTTGTCGCTGAGGCGGGTCAGAAAAGTTCGAGCTGACGAGGTGGCGGCTCGGGCGGTTTGCGCAGTTTTCCCCAAAAAACACGCATCCGCTCGAACTGTTTATCGGTAATCGTGAGCACCCGGACCTCCCCATCGTCCGGCAGGGCGAGCTGCACCCGCTGGGCGTGCACGTCGGCGTTCTCCTCGCTGGCACAGTGCCGCACATAGACGGAGAATTGTAGGCGCGAGAAACCGTCCTTGAGCAGGGCCTTGCGGAACTGTGCATAGGCCCGGCGGGCTTCCTTCGTGTCCACCGGCAGATCGAACATCGCCATCACCCACATGCATCGATAGCCGCTGACAAACATCCGCCCGGCCGCCGTTCAGGACCCTCATTTTCCTTTATCCGGGGGGGGCGCGCTCGGCTGACGCCCAGCCGCAGGGTCCATCGGACCGCCGCCCGCTGAAGGCGGAGGTCCAGCGCTACCCGGTCCCTGGTCGCATGCGACCGGGATTTCCAGTCGCTTGGCGGTGCCCTCGAAGCAGCGCACCAGCGAGGCCACCATTCGGTGCAGTGCTACCATCAATGGTCCGGTTTGCTCGCCCAGACGCACTTCGGCCGTCAGGGTCTGGAGCAGTTCGGCCTTCGTGTTCGGGTTCAGTTCAGCACGACCCGACCCGGCCAGCATTCGTACCCGGGCATCGATCAGTGGTCGGAGCGGCTCGACCAGGTCGTCGGCCAGACAGAAAGCGTCGGAGCGGTTGGCGTGGTGGATTCCCAGAGCCGGCAGCAGGCCGGCGGCGACGATGGCCCGAGCCACGGCCGCCCGCAGGACGGCATAGCCGTAGTTCAGCAGCACGTTGAGACCGTCGCCGTCGGGATCGCGTCGGAACGGTTGGCCGCTCGCGGCCGAAACGCCTGCCTCACCCGCCGTTTGCACGCCCTCAAAGAGGGCCGACCAGTAGGCCCGTGCCGCCTGAGCCTCCACGTTGCTCGGATCGCCGGAACGGACCTGCCGAGCCAGGTTGAGCAGGCGGGAGCGGATGGGCGAGCCCGGCGGCAGGTTCGCGGCCTGGGCGCGGATTTTGGCCTGGACGAGCTGGCGCCAGAGCTGTTTCTTGAGCGGTTTCTTGGCGGCGAGCTGGTCATGGATCCGCCAGATGACCTCGGTGTGCTCGCCGAAGGGCAGCAGCAGCCCGGCCGGGAGATGGTTGCGGCCGCAGACCACCAGGGCGGCATCGTACTTCAGCAGGGTGGTGAGGGCGGCATGCGTGTAGGTCGTGCCGCACTCTTCGACCAGGACCATGCCGATGTCTTCGCAGGGGATGCTGGCCAGCAGGCCTTCGGGCTCGGCGGGGAGGGGCTTGGGCGGCTCGGACTTGCGCAGGAGCAGCAACTGCTCGTTCCGCACGGTCAGATGGACCGGCTGTTGCGAGATTTCGATGGTGCGTTTGATCACGGCCGCCGAACTCCGCTACCGGACCTATCGGCGGCCGGCGACTGGCCGGTTTAATCGCGGTCGAGTCGTTGGACGTCACCCAGGGGACCGACGCGGACCTTATAGGGTGGTTGGCCGGGCTCCGGGCCGCACTCCTTCAGATCAGCCGGCGTCACGGCCCAGCGATCCTGTTCGCTGGCCTTGCGCGCGTCCCAGTGGGGGGCGAAGTGGATGCGACAAGAATTGCCCAGCTTGTCGAGCTTGCACACCACGAAGTAATTCGGCGCCTCATCGGGCCGGTCCTTCCGTCGAGCGTAGATCATCTCGCCTTCGGCTAGCGACATGACGAAGAGCTGGCCCTCGCGGTCCGCACGGTCGACGGCCGGCCGTTTTTCGATGCGCACGCGGCGGGCGGCTTCGAAGGTCGGTATCACCTCGCCGGACCACTTGCCGGTCTTCAAACTTTCGCGAATCTCGATGTGGTGGTTGTTGCCGCCGATGTAGACGCGCTTGGTGCGGGCATGGGGCTTTGACGGGTCGCTGGGGTCCATGTGGGGGACCAGCGTTCCCGCGCCGGGGTCCCAGTGCTTGCGCGGGATGATCACGGGGTCGGTGATGGTGCGCAGCAGTATTACGCTCTTAATCGGCACGCCGCTCGGCATAGTGAGTTTGCCGTCGTCCAGCAGCTTCTTTATCTCGGCGGGCGTGAAATCGTCAGGGTTCAGGGCGTTGGCGCGCAAGCACTTGCGAATCCGGTCCCGCAGGGCCCGGTCGCGGACGATGCCGGACTTTGCCGGCGAAGGGTCTTGCAGCGCGGCGAGCTGCTTGCGGATAGCGCGTTTCGCCTGCGCCGGGAGGCTCGGGTCTTCGAGCCTAGCGCTGAGTTCATCCCAGCCCTCGGGAACGCGCAAGTGGTTGGGCGTCAGACGATCGACGCTGATACGGTTCGTGAACAGTGCGCTGGCATCCTCCGTGCGATGTGGAGGCAAAGGATCGATGACCGGACCATAGTGAGTTTCTTCGTGAAAGGCGCCGACCAGGCGGCGTTTGACCGGCCGGTTAGCTACGACCAGCCTATCGAAAGCCGTGACCACGGCATCGCGGAATGACTCCGGACTTGGCCACGCCGCGGGGTGCGGAAGCGGCTTGCGCCGTGGCCGATAACCGGTGCGCTCATAGTATTCGCGGTCCTCGCGCGCCTGACGGGCAACGACCGTGAGCAGCTCCGGCCCCAGCAGCGCCGTTACCAGCGCGTCGAGCGCATGGTGACGATGGTCGCTGCGGTCCTTCGGCTCCTTGCGGGCACGCCGAGATGCCTGTTCCAGGTCCGGGTCCGCGGCTAACTGGTCAGGTGCCGGCGGCTCCTCTAGGCCGTGAGCCCGGTCGATCGTGCTTTCGTGCAAGCCCCAATCAGCCCGCAAGCGCGAGGTGTATTCGCCCTTCGTCGTGAAGATCCGGCGAACGCCGCCGCGCTCTGGAAGCCCCTGCCCGTCGTAAAGGGCGTCAGCGATGTACGAAGCGACCTGCCGGGCTGCGTAGGCGGTGTCGGTCAACTGGGAATTGCGGAAGGCTTCCTCGTCCGGAGTCGGCGCCTGGAGCCGCTCCCATTTGACGCGGTTGTCCTTGATCGGCGCCTTCTCCAGGCGCTGGAGCATGGCCTTGACACCCTCCGCACCGAGCCAGTCCAGCGGCGTGCGCATCCCCTTGCCCCGATTGGCCTCGCGGTAGCACAGCACCAGGTTGTTGAAGGCCATCGTTCGCCCGGTGAGGGCCTCGGGGATGATGTGTTCGATCTCCACCTCGCGCCCCTCGGCCGCCATACGCTCCGTGATGGTGCGGTTGGAGTTGGGACCGCTGAGCGAGAAAGGACACACGCCGGCCTGTTCGCGGCATAGACGCACACGCAGCGTAGCCCTAGCCCAGTTTGACTGTGGAATGCTCCAGGCGCGCAGGTTCTCTTCAATCTGTCTGCGCTCCTGCTCGCGCTCCCGGTTGGCCGCCAGTTGCTCGTTGCGCCTCTTGGCAGTGTCCTGGACACCGCGCGCGAACTCGATCACTACGCGATCGGGCTTACGCCGGAACTTACGCAGCCAGGCGACCAGGTGGCGCCGGACCTCGTGGATGGTCTTGCGGACCACCGGGTTGGAGAGCATCGGCGCCGGCGGCGGCTCGGGCAACGGATGGCCGTTCTCATCGCGAATCACCTCACCGTTTTCATCTTTAAGCTGGTGCTTCTCCTGGCGCATGTAGTATCGATCCGCCGCGGTCAGCCCTAGCGCGCCCGTGGCGTAACGCCGGGCCGCCAATTCGTACGCGCAATCGCCGGTCTGCCTGAACTGCTGCCAAAGCTCCTGAGCGTGCGCCTTGCGGGCCTCCTGCTGCGTCGGCCAGCGGTTGTTATCGGCGTCGAAACGCTCCATGTACGGCAGCAGATTCAAGATCGCCCGACGGGAGAGGTTCAGGCGTTTTTCAAGCTTCGGGCGGCCTTTCCAGGCCTCGATCAGCCGGTCGGCGGCCGCCTCGCCCAGCCCCCACCAGCGCTGGGCGCCATCGCGCAGCCTCTTGGTATCGTCTTCATGATCCGGGTCGAACTTGAGAATGGCGCGGTTGACAGACTCGCGCTGCTGCTCCGACATCTGGTTCCAGCGCTCTTCGCCGAACGCGCCGTGGACGATCTCGCGGTGGAACCAGTCGGTGTTGATCTCGCGCTGCTCATCGGCCTCGATGTTCAGGCGAAGCGACCTGTCGCGCGGGTTGATGCCCAGGGCTTTCTTGAGGTCCGCCACGCTGGCCGAGGTCTTGGGCACCAGCTTACCCTTCTGCTTGCTCTGGCCCAGAGGGCCCCGCAGCAGCCGGATGACCTTCTCGCGCTCATCCGCGGTCAGCGGCCGTTCAGGTCCGGTGGGCGGCTCGATGCGCAGGTTGTTGACGGTCTCCAGGACGCGGAAGTAGCTGGCGTGCCGGTCGGCTTGCGGCACGCAGCGCTCGGTCGGCTCCAGAACGCAGCGGCCCAACGTACCGGTGTCCCAGTACGTGCGGCGCTGGCCGAACAGCAGGCCGCGGTGTCGCCAGGCGTCGGACTGGCTCGGATCATCCAGGGCCTTGATCAGGTCGTCGGTCAACATGCCTGCCAGCGCAGAGTCGGCGAAGCCACGCTGCTTCTCCACAATGCGCTGAAACTCCTCGCGGATGAGCGCGCGGCTGGCAAAGAGCATCTCCGTTTCTGGAAGACGGTATTGCCGATTGCGAACCGGCAGGACCTGGGGGTCGTTCGGCTCCCGCCCGTGCCGCTTTGCGCGACGTTGGCGGGTCCGGCGGCTGCATGCGTCATCAGGCAGGCGTTTAATCGGCTGACGCCGTTCATCGATCAGATCCGCCAGCAGTTGCCCGACCGTCTCCGCCCCGCGGTCTTTCAACAGCTTGTTCAGGCGGTCCATGGCGTCCTTTACCTTGCCCTCGTCGGGATTCTCGGGGTCGGTAACGACGCCGACGGCCCCGCGACGCTGGGCCAGGTGAACCAGCACACGACCGAATTCGTGCGGGGTCAGCGGCTCCTTGAGGGCTTTGCGCCGGAGCTGCCAGGGATCGAGGTCGAAAAGCTCTTGTAGTTCGGTCGGCTCCCGCGGCAGAAGGTCATGGTCCATCAGGAAACGCACAAGCTGGCGCTTCCGCTGAGCCCGCCGGTGGATGGTGCGGCGTTGCGACCGCGTCTGGCGCCGGGCCTGGTTCTTCGGTGCCCCGCGTTTGTTCTCCTGTTCGTCGACGCCGGCCGGAAAGACGCTGGCGGCCAGATGTACTTCCTGCCTCTCGGTGTCAACCCAAGCCGAGCCGACCGAGTTGGAGCCGATGTCAAGGCCGAGGCAGATGGTCATGTGTGGGTCCCCGAAGAGATTTCCGGAAAAAGCCCTTGACGACAGTCTCGCATTAGGGTAATAGTCGCGTCAAGTGTAATCGATCCTGGCCTGCGGTTTGTCGCAACAAGGTGAGCGAAAGCAAAATCCGCAGGCACCGCCTTTGGGCGACCGCCGCAGCTCGCACCAACGACCTGCGGCTTGCTTTTTGGCCCGCGTTTGCCGTGTCGCCGGGCGACCATCGCCCGGAACGATTTGCCCCAAGTTAGGTGCGGGAGCTTCGGCTCAGGATTGCCGGGGCGCCGGTAGCCCTGCGGAGCGGTCGGATCGATGGTCACCGCCGGTCCCTCCTGCGAGGGTTTCAGCCACTCGTTGGAGAGCAACACTGAGAGAGTGTAGACGGCGAATAGGAAGAGTTTGTTGGCCGGTTGAGCCAGTTCGGGTGAGTCGAACAGGCTTGTCAACCGCTGACGATCCAGCACCTGGAAAAGAGCCTCGGCCGCGCGACCCTCGAAGATCTGGCGCCGAAACTCTCCCCGCAGTTGTGTCCCGAAGCGCGTTCGCCAATCGAGGTTCATGGACTGGGTTCCCGGGTCGCCCGGCCTCTGGTAGAAGCCTGGAAACGCCGCTCGGTCGGCAGCCTGCTGCCCAGCGGATGCGAAAAGCCAGTGCTTGTTGGCGAACGGCAAATCAATCAGCTCGGGTGCCAGTCGCCGGAGTAGCTCGTAGTTGAGGCGGTCGTCGACTCGTGGATCGATGTGCAGCGCCTGCACCTGGGCGATGAGTTGCGCGTCGAACAGCGGCTGCCGCAGATCCTGGAACGCCCCGTATCCGGCGCGGGCCGCGGCCGACCAGCGGCCGCAACGATAATAGAGATAAAAGCGGTCCAACAAGGCCGCTCCCGACAAACGCTTGGGTTGCCTGCTGATCCAGGATGTCAGAAAGTCCCGTTGCGCATCCGCGAGGCGCCCCCTGAGATACGTGTGGAAGCCACCGAAGGTCTTCAGCAAGTAGTCTCGCGCGGCATCTCTTGTCCACTGCCTGGGCGTCTTGGCGTAGCCGCCGCGCAGGAGTTCCCCGCCATTGCCGGCCACGTTGAATTGGTGACTGTAGTGCTTGCGTCGGGGCACGTTCTCGTACCCGGATAGCATGCCGTCCGTGACAAAGAGTGTGTCGCGCACCATCTGGAGCAAGCTCACGCGCTGGAAGCTGCCCTGAGTGCTGACGGCAATCGGCGGCCGGCGCACCTCGTGCTCGACACCCAGCCGACGAGCCACCTCGATAGAGGCGCTGACGTCCGCCGCATTCGCTGCCCCGTAATCGACGATGTAGGTACGGAAGGGCACTCCGGCCGCCTTCAGGCCGGCCGCGATCAGGCGGCTGTCCTTCCCTCCCGTCAGCGCCACGCTAATCGGCGTCTTGGCCTGGCGAAGGGGCGAGAAAGACTTCTTGAAAGTTTCGGCCAGCTCGTCAGCGACAGCGGACGTCAGGTCATTCGCGCCCTCACGCAGCAGAACCTCGCTGACAGGCACGACCTTTGGTCGTCCGTCGACTACCGTGAGACCTGTATTCGGCGGTAGCAGGCCAACCCCTGCGAAAGGCACGCTTTCGTCAGCGAAGAAGCCGCCGGCCAGGAAAGCCACAAGCGCGTCAGGGTCGTAGACGGGATCCGTGGCCCCGCGTCTTGCCACCAGGTGAACCGGCAGCGCCCGGTTGCCGACCACGACGCACTCGTCGTTCTGTGCCCAGTAGACGGGTTCCATGCGCGTGATGTTTGTCACCGCGACCAACGCATTCAACGGTTCGCTCAGCCAGAAGGCCGAGTAGACGCCGCCCACGTCAGCGAACTGACGACAGAAGCGGTCAAGCTGCCGAGCGGAGTTCGGGAACCAGAGAGGAGCAGCGCCGTCGCGCTCCGCGTATCCGCTGACCCATAGGCAATGGCAAGGCTCCACCTTTTCGATGGCGCGATTGCATTCGGCGCCACGTCTTAGTGCAGCATCAGCTCGCCAGGCCGCCAAGCCGCCGCCCGGCGGCATCCAGGTCTGCGTCCTGACCGGGAGCGGATACTGGGGCAGATAGCATCGCAGCCACTGCTCAATCTGTGCGCCCCACCCGGGATCAACCCGACCCTTCTTGCGGTACAGGCCGATGATCGTGGTCATAGTCGCGTCGTGATGCGCGCCCTTCCGTCAGTTACTCACTTGAACACGGGACGTCGGTACGCACGTTGTCCCATGTGTGGAATCGGTGAGGTGCGCCGGGGGAGGTGCAGCCGTCCGACGAAACGCACTCCGGGTCCTGCGGCGGACATCCATCATTCTCGTTCTGTACCTTGATGTACCAGGGGCTCAAGCCCTCGGCGCACCCGTACTTGCCATCCAGAACGTTCGCGTACACGCGGTTCTCGAAGGACTTGCACTCGTAGCAGCCCTCCTCAACGCACTCGGGGTAGTCAGGACAAAGGCACAGCCACTCGCTGACCGCTGCGTTTTGGCCGCAGCCTACGAAGCGGTTACCCCAGTGACGCGGTTCCAGTTCGACGCGTTGCGCACCCGTATCGGATCGCCCATCACCGTCTTGAAGCGATTGTTCTTGATCATGTTGTTGCTGGAATAATCCGAAACGTAGATGGCATGCAAGTGGTCCCAGACGCTGCGGGTTTGAATCCGGACGAAATGGTTATTCTGTATCAGGTTGTTGCGCGAGTTTTGCATGCGAATACACCCGGTGCAACTCTCGTCGCTGGGCGTTACCGTGTAAAGAGTCCCTATCTCCTAGAAGTAGCATCCGTAAACGGTGTTGTAACCGTTCCAGGCGTCGCACGCGACCGTGCCGTCGAAGTCGATTGCCTGGTCGTAGTGCTCAACACGCAAATACCAGAACACCAGGTTCGACGGCTGCCCCTGGTCGTTGTACCGAAGATGGAACCACGTTCCGCCCGCCCCCTTCGCCCGGTCGCCGGCGCTAACACTCTTGAACAGCGGCCGGTCGTACGGTGTCGGGCCGTCGGGCCAACGGGTGAACTTGATATAGTGGTCATCCATTGTAAACCTCCAGTCGACCGAGTCATTAAGATACGTCCCGTGCGCGATGCGCACCTCTGCGTCCCGATGCTCGCTCTGGAGGTTTGCCTGAAGGATGGCGTGGACGCGGCCCAGCGTCTTTACAGGGTGACCTTCATCCAACCCGCTGTTCGCGTCGCTACCTTCTGGAGCCATCCACACGAGGAACGGTTCTCCCCACGACGGAGGTGCCACCAGGCCGAGGCCCAAACCGACCGTTATACGAACAAGCACGCGGAGTCCGGCTTCAGAGCCCTCCCTCATATGCCCGGAAACGTCTGCTGCCATTCCATACGGCACAGCCGGCGAGGCCGGGCCGTTCTCGCCGGCGCGCCTGGGGTCTTCACCACACCACCCCAGATGCCCTGTACGGTACCGCCCCGCCGCTCGAGTGTCAAGCAACCCATTGGGGGTGGTTACGTAGGGTGTGACCACATTTTGTGGCAGCGGGTAAGATAGGCCAGCAGAATGGGTTGCGGTTTCGAGTGGGTTGGTTTTGGCATGGAGGCCAAACATGAGCGCGGAATTGAGTGAGCCAGAGTTCGAGGCTTGGGCGGAAGAGATGCGCGGGGAGTACAACGCGTTCCTGCGGCAGAGTTGGGCGGCCATGCAGGCCGCACGCAAGGGGCATTGGATCGAACACACCGAGGAAGTGGTGCGGGACGCTGGCGATGTTTTTCGGCAAAAGGCCTTGGAGAAGCTGCTACAGATGCAGGTGGAGGCGGAGCAGAGGTCTTTTTCCCCCTCCGCGGGGCGCCGGTTGGACGAACAAGGGGCTGCGAACGGTGACGCACCTGACGGCGGTGGGTCATGTGGCGGTGCGACGCCGGGTGTGGCGCCGCCCCGAGGGCGGGCTGGACGTGCCGGCCGATGAAGGGCTGAACGGACAGGGCGCTCGGATCAGTGTCGGGGCGCGGGAGCGTTGCTGCCGGGTCAGTTGCCATCCGCATGGCTTTCGCCGCGCCGCGGAGGATTTGAAGCGTCTGGCGGGGATTTCAGTCAGTCCGGAGCATTTGCGGCAGATCGTGGAGGGCGAGGGGCAGCGCGTGGCGCGGCTGCGCCAAGCCGGGGTCTTGGCTCCGACTTGGCGGGGCGCAGACTGTGGCACGGCCGGGGGCGGACCCGGGTCTACGTGGGCGTGGACGGCTTTCTGGCTCCGATGGTGACCGAGGCGGAGAAGCAGAAGCGGCGTGCGGCGCGAGTTCGCCGGCGGGTAGCGGATTCATCCGTGGCGACCGGGACGGGCGGCATGGTTGTTCAGCCCCGCAATCACAGCCAGATGCCGGCCGGTTGGCTGGTTCCCTTCGAGCCGGTGTGGGCCGAACTGGTGCTTTCCTGGGTCCGGGATGCCCAGGAAATGTATTGGTTGGCGCCCAAGACGGTGCCGCCGCTGACTGTGGCCGAGATCCTTTCCTGGAAGCGCCCCGGGCACAGCCCCTATCTGCTGATGCAGCCTGGCCGGCCGCAGCCGCTGGGTTATGGCGAGCTGAATCGGATGAGCGACGCCCCGCGACAGTACTGGCTCGGCCACTTGATCGTCGATCCGGCCGAGCGCGGCAAAGGCCATGGGAAGGAGCTGACGCGCTTGTTGCTTCGGGAAGCTTTCGATCAGCGCGGAGCCCGGCGTGTAACACTGGTGGTGTTTCCGGAAAACCGGGCGGCGGTGGCTTGTTATCGGGCGGCCGGCATGCGTGAGGATGGCCACGAATGGCACGCATTCCCCGCTTACGGCAGGGAAGAATGCCTGTTGCGTTTGGCGGCCGTAGCCTGGCCGTAGGGGTGTCCAGCCGCTGGTACCCTCACTTCGAGTTCGATCGGCGGTTGGCTTTCGGTCGGCGGTAGTCAGTCTCCGGGTTGGCCAGATGGCCTGGGGATGCTATCATCAAACCCATGTTCGGCTTTCGGCTGGACAAGCTGGTCCGGGCGATCTGTGGTCTGGGGATGCTCTGGCTGCTGGCCGCCCAGGAGAAGGTTTGCCCCTGGCTGTTGACGGTCCCGACTGCGGCCGGGGTTAACCGCCCGGCGGCCGCTCCGGGGTCCGAATCGACTTCCCCGAAAAAGAAACCGGCCAAGAAGATTTTGCCGCATGTCCTGCCAGACGCGACTGCCCCGCGCTGGCCGGCCGGCTGGGATACGGTCGCCTTTCGTCAGACCACCGGCTTGCGCGACGGCGTGACCAGCTGCGGCCAGCCGGATCCCACTTTGAGCCGGGTCGTGGGGGGAGCGTGGGCAGCGGATGCGACGCCGGGCTGGAAACGCGATTTGCGCCGCCTGGAACTCCACCAATGGATTCGACCTGGGGCCGATCTTCTGGTCCTGATTGACCCCTCGGTGCGCTTCTGCCTGATGCGCACCGGGCCCCCGCACGCCTAATTGGTCCGCTCGTGGCGTGGCCGGCCTGGGATCCGAAGCGCTGATGGGATCGGGCCGGCGGGCGCATTGGGAATCGTCTTTGCCGATTGAATTGCCGAACGCGCTGAAAGGAATCTGGTCATGGAGAAGAACGTTGGTCAACGTCTGCTGGTGATCGCGATTTCGATTGCGATCGCCTTTGTGCTGCTTTGGCCGCCGCAGCAGAAGCTGCGTCCGGGCCTGGACATTGCGGGGGGCACATCGCTGATTTTTGAGATCGACGCGACCGGCGCCGAGCAATACGCCAACCTGGCCGAAGACGTCAAGACGCTGTTGCAGCGGCGGGTGGACCCGCAGGGCGTGTACAACCTGACCTGGCGGGTTCATGGGCGGAACCGATTGGAAGTGCAGATGCCGCTGCCGCCCAAGAACGCGGCCCAGCGTCGGCAAGCCTACGCCCAGGCCCTGGAGCAACTGTACGCCTGCGAGCTGAAGCGCGGTCCGATTGAGGCGGCGTTGCGGCTGCAAGGGGAGGAGCGGGCGGCGGCCGTGGCCCGTCTGGCCAGAGGTCGAGCCGACCTGGCGCTGGCCGCAGTCGGAGGGGATGATGGCCGGCGGGCGGCGATCGAGCGGGTGGTGGCCGAGCGTCAGGCTCTGCTGGAGGCCGCCGCCAAGCGGTATGACGCGCTCCAGGCAGCAGAAGCTGCCCGGCAGCAGGGGCCGGTCGAGCCGCAGCCTGACAGCCGGCCGGACGGGGAGGAGCAGAGCGCCAGCGCTCCGGCCACCCAGGCTATCAGCCAGGGAAGCCTCAACCAGGCGTGGCGCGACGCATCCGAGTTGTTCGAGGACGCGATCCAGGAAGTGCTGGCCACGAATCTGAATCGCCGGCGGTTCGAGGAAATCCTGGAGCTGGAGGCCAAATCTGCCGTCCGTCAGAAGAGTCTGGCTCAGATACTCGACCGGCATGCCGACCTGCGCGATTTGATGGAGGACGTCATCGCCAAGCATGCGGCTTGGCGCAGCGGCAAGCAGTTTCTGGACGGGCCGGCCGACCTGAAGCGACTGCTGCGTGGGGCCGGGAAACTCGAATTCCGGATCCTGGCCGAGCCTGATCCGGGCAACCCCACCAAATATGACAGCTATCGCAAGCAGTTGCAGGAGGGGCGTCCGCGGCCGCCGGGGGAGTTCGGCTGGTTCAAAGTCGATAATCCGATGCAGTTTTTCGACTTCGGCTCTCCGGCCGAGCTGGAGGCGTTTCGGCCCGAGACCCATCCCCGGTTCGTGGTGGAGAAGTTCGATAACAACTACTGGGTGTTGGCCAAGGTCTCGCCCCAGGACGGCCTGCTCCAGGATTTGACCACCCGCAAGTGGCGATTGACCGGGGCCCGTCCCGGCCGGGATGAGCACGGCCGGCCCAGCGTGGAGTTCCAGCTCGATACCATCGGTGGCATGCTGTTCGAGAACCTGACCCGTGCCAACATAGAAAAGCCGTTGTGCATCCTGGTCGATGACGTGGCCTACTCGGCCCCCAGCATCCGCAGCGCCATCCGCACCCAGGGCCAGATAACCGGCGAGTTCAGTCCGGAGAAAGTCCGGTACCTGGTGCAGACCATGCAGGGCGGGACGCTCCCGGCCCGCCTGAAGGACACGCCCCTGTCGGAGCGGACGGTCGGCTCCAGCCTGGGCGAGGCCAACCGGGACGCGGCGGTCCGGGCCGGCCTGATCGGGGCCTGCGCCGTGGCACTCATCATGGTGGGCTACTATTGGCTGTGCGGGCTGATCGCCAACCTCGCCATGGCTCTGAACGTGATGCTGACCCTGGCGGCGATGGCCATGCTGGGGGCCCGAATCACGCTGGACGGGATCGCCGGCATCATCCTGGCGATAGGCATGTCGGTCGACGCCAACGTGCTGATCTATGAGCGCATGCGGGAAGAGAAGGAGCGGGGCGGCTCGCTGCGGATGGTGATCAAGAACGGCTACGACAAGGCGCTTTCCACGATCTTCGACTCCAACATCACCACCCTGCTCACCTGCGTGATCATCTACTATGTGGGCAGCGAAGAGGTCAAGGGATTCGGTCTGACTTTGGGCTGGGGGGTGGCCCTCAACCTGTACACCGCGGTTTTCGTCACCCGTACCCTGTTCGGCCTGCTGCTCAAGTACAACCTGATCCGGGACATAAAAATGCTCAAGCTGATCCGGGTTCCCAACATCGACTGGTACAGCAAGAGCAAGTACCTCATTCCGCTTTCGGCGGTGGCGATCCTGAGCGGCGTATCGGTCCTCTATCTGCGCGGGGCCAGCAACCTCTTCGACATCGAGTTCCTGGGCGGAGTGGCGGCCGAGTTCGAGCTGAAGCAGGCCGGCCTGAATGACCGGACCATCGGTGATCGCTTGCAGCGGGTGGGGCTGTCGATCGCGGACGATGCCCGCCGGCTTGAACAGGCCAGCCTCGAGCCGGTACCTGGCCAGGCCGATGCCTTCCTGCTCCGGGTGCCGGGCGTGGACGTGGCCCGACTGGAGGCCATGCTCACCGAGCCGCTGGAAAGCGAAAACCTCTTGCAGCGGGGCGGGATGTCGGCAGCCGGGGCCCGCGACCACCTGACCGTGTACACCCAGGGCGAAGTCAGTGCCGACCAACTGCTACAGAAGATCCGCAGCCTAGCTGCTCCTTTGAGCGAGGCTGGCAAGAAGCTGGCTGGAGCCAATGTCAGCGCGGTTCTGGAGGTGGCCGGCGTGGCCCAGCAAGGGCTGGTCTGGAACGTCACCACCACGGTGACCAACATGCGTCTGGTCGAGCATGCCATCACCTCCGCCCTGGGTGACGATATGCGGGTTCAGCCCAGCATCACCCACCTGCTGCGGAGTCAGGGTAACCGGCCCTACCCCATCACCAGCCGGCTGCTGGACAACGTGGTGCCGGGGTTGCCGCCGGGGGTCAATGCCGATTTGACCGACTACCTGGGCGGGGCGGCCATCTACCTCGACCAGCTCGACCCCCCGCAATCGGTCGAGGGGCTGAGAGCCCGGTTGGACAACATGCATTTCCAGCCCGACTTCCAGGATCAGCCCAAGCGCGACTTCACGGTGATCGGGGTCAGCCCGGCCGGCGACCGGCTGGACGAGAGCGGTAACCCGCTTTACAGCGCTGTGGTGGTGGCCACCGTCGATCCAGACCTGCGCTACAGCGATAACCCCGAGAGCTGGTACGCCAACTTCGCCCAGCCCGAGCTGAATCTGATCCAGACCGCGCTGAGCACCAAGCAGACCCTCCGCAAGGTCATGCAGTTCAAGCCGCAGATCGCGGCCCGCTCGACCCAGCAGGCCATCGCCGCCCTGCTGCTTTCCTGGGGCATGATCATCGGCTACGTCTGGATTCGCTTCGGCCGGGTGACCTACGGCATGGGCGGCGTGGTCGCCCTGATCCACGACGTGCTGGTCGCTCTGGCCTTCGTGGGCTTTTCCGGCTGGCTGGCCGCGCAGCCCTTCGGACGAGCCCTGCTGATCGAGGACTTCAAGATCAACATGCCGATCGTGGCCGCCCTGCTGACCATCATCGGCTTCTCGATCAATGACACCATCGTGATTTTCGACCGGATTCGGGAGATCCGCGGCCGACTGGGCATCGTCACGCCCAAGATCATCAACGACAGCATCAACGAGTGCATGTCGCGGACCATCCTGACCACGGTCACCGTGCTGGTGGTGATCTTCATCGCGTACGTGTGGGGCGGAAGCAGCATCCGCGGGTTCAACTACTGCATGCTGCTGGGCTGCATCAGCGGAACCTACTCGACGATCGTCATAGCCGCGCCGTTGCTGCTGGTCCGCCTGAAGGGCTGGGGAGCGCCGGCCGCAGTCCCGGCGGCCCGCTGAGCCGGGGCTGCCGCGGTCTGTTTGCTCCGCTATAATACTGCCCGACCCGCGCTGCGGGGCGCGGGTCGGGCAGTATTGCTTGGCGAGGCAGGCTCATGCGCCCGGAAGTCAAAATCGGCATCATTGTCGGTCTGGCAGTCATCGTGGGCGGGGTTATTTTCTTCTTTGCTCACAGCAAGCCGGGGAGCAGCACCGCGGGGGCACTTCCTATGGAGGCCCCGGCGCGGGTTGTCACGCCGGCGGGGAAGAGTGAAGCGGCCCACCCGAGGTCGCCTACGCCGCGGCCGGCCACCCCGCCTCGCCCGGGTCTGACCGAACGTGCCCCCACCGGCGGACAGAAACCGCTGGTGCCTGGCCCGACCGAGCAAGCGGCACCACCCGGGCGGCCGCCGGCTGCCAGTCCGACCGATGGTATTCAACCAGGGCCGACCCAGACGCCGGCCGGGCAGGGGTTAGGTCCGGCCGCACCACGTGCTGTCGAGCCTGGCGAGGCCGGTTTGCCCGGTCCGACGCCGCCCCGTCCGATGCCGGTTGCTCCGAGCGGGCACGAGCCCGCTAGTCAGCCGCGGGCTACTCCTGAGCTGCCGCCTTTGGCGCGACCAACGGAGCCGGGCGGTCCGTCGCCGACCGCCGGCGGGGCGGCGCCCGCCACCAAGCCGGCTACGCCCGCTCCGGAGCCGGTCATTACCCGCAGCCCGGCGCCGGTTCCGAGCGGCCCGCCCACTCGCAAGGAGTCGGTTTCGCCTGCACCGACGGTCCGTACCGGCCAGCCGTCGGCTGCCGCCGCCGCCATCAAGTACACGATCGCGGAGAATGACAGCCTGTGGTCGATCGCGGAGGAGTACTTCGGGGATGGCAATCTGTGGCCCAAGATCAAGGCCGCTAATCCCGGCCTGGATGAAAACTCGCTTAAGGTCGGGCAAGTCATCCTGCTGCCGCCCAAGGAGGAAACCAAGTCGCCGGCGGAGCCGCCCAAGGCAGTCGAGAAGCCCTCGCCGACACCGGCTGAGCCCAAGCCAGGTGTGGCTCCGGGCGGCCCGGCAGAGTCCAAGCCGCCCGCCCGGATGCAGACTTACGTAGTGGAGAAAGATGAGACCTTGTTCGCCATTGCCAAGAAGTTACTCGGCAACGGCGGTCGTTGGCGCGAACTGCTGGAACTGAACAAGGACAAGTTATCCAGACCGGAGGACCTGAAGGCCGGCATGGAACTGAAAGTGCCGCCCAAAGGGGGCGAACCGACCAAGACTGAGCCGGCCAAGCCCGAAACCAAGAAGAGTGGGGCCGGTAAGAAGACCTGAACCGGACCTCCCGCCGACTCCAGGTCCAGGGTCGAACCCCGTGTCGGCAACCGAGTGGATCGCCCGGCGTCCGGGGTGACAAGCGGGCAGCCTGGCACCTGATTGGCATTGCTCGACCGTTCGGCTATGATTCCGTTCAAGATTTGGTCCGGCGTCGTGCCATCGGCCGACCGGGCGGCATATGCATGTGATTGCTCTCATTCCTGCCCGCTACGGGTCCACTCGCTTCCCAGGCAAACCGCTCGCCCGACGCACCGGTAAATATCTGGTCCAGCATGTTTATGAGCGAGTGATCACCGCCCGGGCGGTCCGACGCTGCATCGTCGCCACCGACGACCCGCGGATTTTGGCGGCAGTTCGTGAGTTTGGCGGCCAGGCGGTGATGACCCGACCGGACCACGCCAGCGGTACCGACCGAATTGCTGAGGTCGTTCGCGACCTGCCGGGAAACGCCGACGATATCGTCCTCAACGTTCAGGGGGACGAACCGGAGATCGAGCCGAGCTACCTTGACCGTCTGGTGGACCGGCTCAGCAGCCAGCCGTCTGATTGCCCTGTGGCCACCCTGGCGTGCCCGTTCCCGGCCGGTGGTGACCCCCGGGATCCGAATTGCGTGAAAGTCGTCGTGAATTACGCCGGCCGGGCGCTGTATTTTTCCCGGGCCCTGATACCATACCCTCGTGATGGCGGTCAGGCCCCGGCAGGATGCCTCCTCCATCTAGGGGTTTACGCCTATCGGCGGCGTTTTCTCCTCGAGCTGACCAACTGGAAACCGGGTCGGCTGGAGCAGATCGAGAAGCTGGAACAGTTGCGCGTGCTGGAGCACGGGTTCGGCTTGGCGGTCGAGATCGTGCCCCAGGCTTGCATAGGCATAGACACGCCTGAGGACTACGAGCGGTTCGTAGCCCGCTGGCAGGACGCTTCCCAGGCTCGGCCGGTCGAGGACCGATAATGGATGCGGACCGGCTGCTGAACTCGATCCGCGATCAGTCTGGAGACACCGAGTTCTATCTCCCCATGCCGGCCGGCTACAAGCCCGGCGCCACCAAGTTCGTCGTGGTGGTCGGGACGGTGATGAGCGGGCTGGGCAAGGGGATCTTCAGTTCCTCGCTGGCTAAGTGCCTTCAGGACAAGGGGTTGCGCGTCGCCCCGATCAAGCTCGAGGGGTACCTCAATATCGATTCGGGCACCCTCAATCCGTTCCGGCACGGCGAAGTCTTCGTGCTCGACGACGGCACCGAGTGCGACATGGACCTAGGCACCTATGAGCGAGCCCTGGATCAGAACCTCAGCCGACTTAATTTCGCCACCAGCGGGCAGATTTACCGTCGAGTCCTGGAGCGGGAGCGCACCGGCGGGTATCTCGGACGCGACGTCCAAATGATCCCGCACGTGACCGGAGAGGTCAAAAACCGCCTGCGGGAGCTGGCCCTGGCCAGTCAGGCCGACGTGGTGTTCGTGGAAATCGGCGGAACCGTCGGCGATGTGGAGAACGCTCACTACATCGAAGCCATGCGGCAACTCGCCTTCGAGGAGGGCCAGCACAGCGTCTGCTTTGTAGCATTGACCTTCGTGCTCGAACCAGCCATCCTGGGCGAGCAGAAGAGCAAGGCCGCTCAACTCGGCATCCGACGACTGCTCGAGTGCGGTATCCAGCCTCACATAATCGCCTGCCGAGCCCATACCCCGGTCACTCGCAAGGTGCGGGAGAAGATCGCCCTGTTCTCCAACGTGCCTCCCGAGCGGGTCTTCAGCATGCACGACTGCGAGAGCGTCTACCTGATACCCGAGCTTCTGCGGGGAGCGGGCTATGACAAGGCGGTCATGGACTGGCTGGAACTCAAGCCGCGGGTCGACGAGGCGACCGAACGGGCCGCTCGAGAAGCCTGGGGACAGTACCTGGCCCGACTGCGAAGCGCTACCCGCGAGGTGAACATCGGGATCACCGGAAAGTACACCGCGGTCCGCGATGCTTACGCCAGCATCCTCAAGGCCCTCGAGCATGCCGGCGCGTACCTGGGCTGCAAGGTGCAGGTCCGCTGGGTGGATACCTCCGAACTGACCGACCAGACCGCCCGCGACGCCTTGCAAGGCCTGCACGGAATCATCGTTCCCGGCGCTTTTGGGACCCGGGGTGCCGAGGGCAAGATCGCCTGCCTTAAACAGGCCCGCCAGTCGCGCCTGCCAGTTCTGGGGATCTGCTACGGATTCCAGATGGCAGTCATCGAGTTCGCCCGCAACGTCTGCGGCATGGAAGGCGCCGACTCCGCTGAAATCGACAGCGAATGCCGCTACCCGGTGATCAATCTGCTGCCGGAGCAGAAGCAGATCGAAGGTCTGGGTGGCACCATGCGCCTCGGCGGGCACGACATCGTGATCCGGCCCGGCACTCTGGCCGAGCGCATGTTCGGCCCGCGGACTCGGCTCCGTTTCCGGCACCGCTACGAGGTCGATCCGCGCTACGTGCCCCAGCTCGAGGCTGCGGGGATGATCTTCTCCGGCAAATCGCCGCGGGCCGAGATCATGAACATTCTTGAACTGCGGCCGGACCTGCACCCGTATTACGTCGGCACACAGGCCCATCCCGAGCTGACCAGTCGGCCCTTGTCACCTCAGCCCTTCTTCGTCGGGTTGATTCACGCGGCCCTGTGTGCGGCTTACGATGATTATCATGAGCCGCTGGTCTTCCCGCGGGAAGCTGCCCGGCCGACCGATCAGGCTGCCTCGGCCGAGTCACCGTGCCGCCACCAGGCAGAGAAAGTTTGATTCCGCATCGGTAGGGCCGGGGGTAAATCCGGACGTCAATCGGCGATAGGCGCTCCGGCGCGCAGCCCCGTCCCTGGGCCAATCAGGCGCAAGCGGGCCGACTCCGCGACGGCTGACTACGACTCTCGAAACACCTCGGTAGTGAAAAGCAGGACTTCGGTGCCGGGTTTCTTCCAGGCATCGGGCGGGAGGCCGGCCTTCTCCGCACAGCAGCGGGACAGGAACTCCTCGCGGTCCAGGTGGTGTTCGACCGCTACTTGAGGCAGAAACAGTCCCCTTTGCCCATGGCGACGAACCAGCACCCCGTGCCGGCCGACTTCCAGGTCAGCAAGGTTCCGCATCGGTACCGGGTCGGAAAGAACCGAGACCTCCACGTCCAGCTCGGTTAGCTCGGCCGGCGTCACCGGCGGAAACCGCGGATCCTGAACCGCAGCACACACCGCCGCCTGTCGGACCGCCTCGCCCAGCGGTATCTGCGGGTCCAGCGTGCCCATGCAACCCCGCAGTCGTCCGCGCTTATGCAAGGTAACGAACACCCCTCCGTGGGGACGCGGCTGGCCTGGCGGCGAACCGGCCTCACTCGGGTCCCGCCCCTCCGCCACGCAGCCAATCACCCGGCGGGCAAAGGCGACCCAACCTGAAGAATCTTCCGTTGGCCGGTCGCTGCTTCCCCGCTCGCACATAGGTACCGGTCCAAGCCGACAGGCGCTGGCACGGGGCGCGTCAATCTGCGGCGGGTGTTCCCGGACCACGCCTCGCGCGACCCCGGGCAGCTCGTGCGGGCTATTCTTGTTGTTTCTTTCGCACGTAGAGCAGGACGATTACGACGACCAGCAAAACGATGATCAAGACCCACTGATAGGTCTTGAACCCCAACAACGCAGCGAGGGTCATTGCTTCTGGTCCTCTAGCTTATGGAACTGGTCTCTTGAACAAGCCGCGCAGGAAAGTGTTTACCCAGACCGCCGGCCGATGTCAACCAGGTTCCGGTGCGGGCCGCCGGGCAAATAACTGTCCAGCATCTTGCCGAACGACTCAGTTGGCTCACCCACGCGGGTAGCGGCCCCCCCCGATTGCGTGGCTTGGCTGGCGTGGGTAGCGGCGCTCTGCGGTCCGCGCGGCGCAGGTTCTTGATCTCGGTTTAGTGGCGTTGCGATTCTAGCGATTCTGCGGATGTGATCGACTGACGGTCGGCCGTCACCATCACTTGCCGCCTCGTTTCGGCTAAGCCGTCCGAAGTCGTTGGTGCAGCGGCACTTCGGGATGTCAGCGTCCGACCAGAGACGCCTGTCCGTCAGTTTTGCGCTCCCGTGAACGAACGAGTGAAGTCGAAGCGAACTGATCATAACTTCGTATCAACACGGTATTTATGTTTCTTTCCGCAGGATAAGCCATGGAGGCGCGCGACATGGTAGTGGGCGGATGAGCGCAAGGGTAAGTATGCGCCCAAGTATCCCAAGTGCCGGCAAGAGACGGCAAAGGCTGGGCTTGGGCGGTCGGCGTGGTCGATAGAACGTAGCTGAGGCAGTAAAGAAGAGGAGACACCATGTCAGGACGACTCTATCGGGTATGCCTGGGTGGCGCGGTCATGTTGGGCGTGCTGGCGGCTCCCGCGCTGGCCGACGAGGGAACGTCGGGCAGTTCCGATGCCAACCTGGCGCGGTTGGAAGCGCTGCTTGAGGCCCAACAGAAGAAGATCGAGGCCCTTGAGCAGCAGGTGGCCAGTGCGCAGCAGGCAAACGTGGATGCCGCGCGAGTGGAACAGATGAAGCAGCAGATCCGCGAGGTTCTCAGCGAGCGGGAGTTCCGCGAGAGCCTCATGCCTACCACGATGCAGGCGGGCTATGACAAGGGCTTCTTCATCAAGAGCAGCGACGAAAAGTTCATGCTGAAGTTCAACGGCCAGTTGCAGTTCCGCTGGACCCACTATGCGACTCGCAGCGAAAACCGCTACTTGTCGCCAGGCCTGCGGCGACACGATCGCACCGGGTTCGACGTGGCCCGCGCCCGGCTGCGGTTCAGCGGGTACGCCTACAGCAAGGACCTGACCTACTTGCTGGAGTTCGACATGAGTTCGCCGGTGGCCTACGACTCGCGGCTGTACTACGGCTGGGTCAATTATCGGATCGCCGACGAGTTGCAGTTCAAGGCCGGCGTGTTCCGCATCGCCAGCACCCGGGCCAACTTCGGCTCCACCGCCGACTTGCAGTTGGTCGACTGGCCGGTGATGGACGCGGTCTACGGGCTGGGGATCGGCACCGGCGTTCGCTTGTGGGGTAAGCTGTTCAACAAGCGACTGGAATACTACTTGGACGTCGTGAACTCGCTTAATAACCCTGCCACCCAGACCATCACCACCGACGAAGCCCTGCTGACCAGCGGACACGACAACAACCCCGCGATCGTGTTCCGCACCGTTTGGCACGTGCTGGCCGGAGCCTGCGACGCGGGGACCTTGGGCGACGATCAGCACTTCGAAAGTTTCTCAGACATCGAACACCACACTGAGCCGGCGTTGGATCTGGGCTTCCACTACGCTTTCAACGAGGATTATCACGACGGCACGCTGCGCATCCCGTTTGCCCGACGGACCTTCTTCCGCGACGGTGGATTCGGGATGACCTCCTCCGAGGGGCTCCAGATCAACCAGTTCGGGTTTGATGCCGGCTTCAAGTACATGGGGTTCTCGGCCACCGGAGAGTACGTGATCCGCATTCAGGACGTGCGGAGCGCCGACCACGCCCCCTACACGCCGCTGTTCCTCCTGACCAGCGACGACTCTACGGGCGTCCAGCACGGCGCTTACTTGCAATGCGGCTACTTCCTGCCCATCCCGGGCCTGGAGAATAAGCTGGAGGTGGTGGGACGCATCGGCGGCACGTCCGTCCTAGCCGGCGGTCAGGAGGGCACCTGGGACTACGGCGGGGGTCTCAACTACTACATCGAAGGGCACAAGGTCAAGCTTCAGACCGACGTGACCAAGGTCTCAGAAGTCCCTATTTCCAGCCCCGGCTACAGCTTGGCGAACGTGAACGACGATGCCTTGATCTGGCGTGTGCAACTTCAGGTGGCTTTCTAAACTCGCGAAATCCACGGAACTCATGGAGGAGCTGACATGATCAGAATAGGACGATATGTGGCGCTGCTCAGTGTTGCGCTCTTCGCCTTCGGTTGCGATTATGCGCTCAATCGCGACTACGAGACGTTACTCCAGAACATGGGCGAGGCGGTCATCCAGACCGTTTCGGACAATGTGTTCGGCGGCCTCGGCACCGATTTCGACGCGGTCGTCCGGATCCCAGCCACTGCTTACGCACAGTCGGTCTGGGATAACTATGTCGCCGCGCGCGTTCCGAACGATGCCGAACTGAGGTAGCTGGTCCGGTAGCGAACTCCAAGTGCCAGGGTAGACCGCCCGGCTGGTGCCGGGCGGTTCTTCTTTTGCAGTCCTGGCAGAGTGGCACACAAGCCTGGCGTCGCCATCCAATCCGGTCCGCCGGCTACTGTCCAAGAGGCGACCATCAGCCCCACGTCCCAGGCAGTCGCCGTTCCGGCCCGCCCGGGACGCGGCTACACTCCTTATATCCGACCTGTCGGAAGACTCCGGACTGTCAGGGAGAACCCCTATGGGAGCGACCCGCACCGAACGTGATTCGATGGGCGAAATGCAGGTGCCCGCCGAGGCTTTGTGGGGCGCCTCGACTCAGCGGGCCGTGCTCAATTTTCCCATCAGCGGATACCGTTTCGGCCGGAGATTCATCCGCGCCCTCGGGCTGATCAAGTACGCGGCGGCGGTCGCCAACCGCGAACTTGGTCTGTTGGATGCCGGCCTGGCCGAGCTGATCCAGGCGGCGGCTCTGGAGGTGGTCGAGGGTCGGCTCGATGGCCACTTCGTGCTGGACATTTTCCAGACCGGCTCCGGCACCAGCACGAACATGAACGCCAACGAGGTAATCGCCAACCGGGCGATGCAGATCGCTCACGGGCTACAGGCCGAGGCGAGCCGCGTTGAAGCGTCGGAGGGCCCGCCGGGCTTTTCCGGGACGTCACCCGGCGCGGAAGCTTGGCGGGCGGCCGGGCGAATCCATCCCAACGACCATGTGAATCTGGGGCAGTCGTCCAACGATGTCATTCCGAGCGCGATCCACCTGGCGGCAGTCGAGGCATTGGGGCAGGAGCTTCTGCCGGCGGCTCATGTCCTCCACGGCGCTCTGCGGGACAAAGCGGATGAGTTTGACGACGTGGTGAAGGTCGGTCGGACGCATCTGATGGACGCCACCCCGATTCGCCTGGGCCAGGAGTTCAGCGGCTATGCCGCCCAGATCAGCCACAGTTGCCGGCGAATCGAGGCGGCCATCGAAGGCTTGCGCGAGTTGCCGATCGGCGGCACGGCGGTGGGCACCGGGATCAACGCTCATCCGCGGTTTGCCGGCCTGGTTTGCCGGATTCTCAGCCGGCAAACGGGCGAGGCATTCCGCGAGGCGGCAAACCACTTCCAGGCTCAGGCGAGCATGGACGCGATAGTGGCTCTTTCCGGCGCACTCCGAACCCTGGCCATCAGCCTGGCTAAGATCGCCAATGACATCCGGTGGCTGGGCAGCGGGCCCCGTTGCGGACTGGGAGAGTTGCGTCTGCCGGCCGTTCAGCCGGGTAGCTCGATCATGCCCGGGAAGGTCAACCCCGTGATCTGCGAATCCGTCTTGCAGGTCTGTGCTCAGGTGGTTGGCAATGATTCCGCCGTGACGTATGCCGCCGGCCTCCTGGGCAACCTCGACCTGCACGTCGGCATGCCGGTGATGGCCTACAACCTGCTAGAATCCATCCGCTTGCTGGCTAACGTTTGCCCGGTACTTGTCGAGCGGTGCATCCGTGGCCTGGAGGCGGACCGGCTGCGGTGTGCCGAGCTGATCGAGCGGTCGCTGGCTATGTGCACCGCCCTGGTTCCGCTGATCGGCTATGACGCGGCGGCGGCGATCGCCCAGGAGGCGGCGGCGACCGGCAAGACCGTCCGCCAGGTCGCGCTGGAGCGCAAGGTCTTGTCCGAAGCTCAGCTCCAGGCCGCTTTGGATCCGTGGGCCATGACCGGCCCCGGCAGGGCCGCCAATGAATGAGCGATTTCCGTTTCGCACCCGGTTGCCCGAGCAGGCCCGGCCGGCCCTGGCGATCGTCCGCAAGCTGGTTGCCGCCGGCTACCAGGCCCTGCTGGCCGGGGGCTGCGTTCGTGACCTGCTGCTGGGCCAGACCCCGCACGACTACGACGTCGCGACCAATGCCCCGCCGACCGAGGTCGGTCAGCTCTTCTGCCCCACCCGGCAGGTGGGGGCTCAGTTCGGCGTGGCGCTGGTCAAAAAGCACGGGCGGTGGGTCGAGGTGGCGACATTCCGCGCCGACGGGCCCTACCTGAACGGTCGCCGGCCGGTCCGCGTGACCCTGAGCGACGCCCGCCACGACGCTCTACGCCGGGATTTCACCGTCAATGGCATGTTTCTCGACCCGCTCAGCATGGAAATCGTGGACTACGTGGGCGGGATGGCGGACCTGAAGGCTCGGCTGATCCGAGCGATCGGCGACCCGGCGGCCCGCTTCGACGAGGACTACCTGCGACTGCTGAGAGCCGTGCGCTTTGCCGCCCAGCTCGGCTTTGAAATCGAGCCGGCTACCCTGGCGGCCGTCAAAACCCACGCCCCCACGCTTGCCAAGGTGGCTCCCGAGCGGGTCCGGGAAGAGCTGGAAAGAATGTTCACGCACCCATCCCGGTGCCGGGCCTGGTCTCTGCTTGGCGACTGTGGCTTGAGACCCTATCTCTGGCCCGGGGCGGCCTGGACGCCGGAGCAAGTCCAGACGATTGATCGCCTTTTGCCCGAACTGCCTCCCGAGGCGGGTTTCGAGCTGGTCATGGCGATTCTGCTTTCGCACACCGGCCCCGACGAAATCGAGCGTATCGCCCGGGCCCTGACGCTATCGAACGAGCAACGTCAGACCACCGCCTGGTTGGTCGCCCATCAGGCCGATCTCGACGATCCCGGATCGCTTTCGCTTGCGGCCCTCAAGCTCTTGATGGCCAACCCCGCCTTCGGGGCCCTGGTGATGCTGGCCCGGGCCCGGCATCAGCGGTTGCCGGATGCTGGGCGGCGACAGGCAGTGCTCGAAAAGCGGGTCGCGGGGATTCCGCCGGGCGCGGTTCAACCGCCGCCACTGGTCACCGGCGAAGACCTCCTGCGGCGTGGCGTGCCCCCCGGCCCGATATACAAAGACGTCCTCGAGCAACTGTACCGTCAGCAGTTGGATGAGCAGGTACGCTCGCGAGAGCAGGCCCTGGCGGAACTGGAGCGGCTGCTGTCGGGGCTGGCCTTGCCCCGGCAGAAACCGGGTTCGCCCGGGTGATATGATGAGCCCCTGGCGAGTTGGCTATCTGGTTGCTGGCGTCGCGGGCTGGCTGATCGCCGGCTGTGCTGGAGGGCCGGCGCGATCTGTCGGGCCGTCGTCCCGGCCGACGGTTTCGCTGCGTTTCCACTTTGCGGACGAACAGCCGCGCGAAGGTTATGAACCCCTGGCGGACGAAGAGGGCAAACCGCTGTATGTATCCGGATCGCCCATTCTAACCGAAGGGGACCTGGTGCGGGTCAGCCGGCTGGAGGGCCATGGTCACAACCTGATCCTGCTGGAGTTCAAGCCGCTGGCCGCCGAGCGACTGGCAGCCCTGACCGCCCAGAATGTCGGGCAGCGACTGGCCATCTTCATTGACGACCGGCTGGTGATGTCTCCCCTGATCCGGGAACCCATCACGCGAGGCAAGGTCCTGATGGACGGGGACTTCTCCAGGGCCCGGGCGGAGGAGATCGTCCGAGCTCTGAGCCCTGGTCAGCCATCGGCTTTCGGCCGCCGCTGAGGGACCTGCGCGCCGCCTTGAGCCTCCTTTGGCCGCCGGGCCGCTCTACACCTGCCGCCCAGCGGCGTTATAATCCCGCGAGATTGTCGCCGCAGACCAGGCCCGTGTCCGGCCTGATCGGAATTCCTGTCGGTGGTCGATAAGAGCGGTGGCGGGGTGACGGGAGTGGGAGTTGGACCGGGGCCGAGCCGTGCAGCCCGGCTGCGGCGGGGCCGGGCCGGGAAATGGGTCCGGCGGACGACGCGGAAGCTCTCCGGCCGGGCGTGGACCGTCCGCGACTCTCTACGGAAAGCGATATGAACCGCATTCGACAGATCACCGCCCTGGGACAGTCGATTTGGCTGGATTGCCTCGGTCGTGACCTGGTACGTTCGGGACGACTGGCCGAGCTGGTCGAGGAGGGTATCAGCGGGGTCACCTCCAACCCGACCATTTTCCATAAGTCGATATCCGGGAGTGCCACTTACGACGGCGACATCCGTCACATGGCCCAGGCCGGTCGCGGCCCCACCGAGATCTACGAGGCCCTGGTGCTGTCGGATGTGGCCGAGGCGGCCGACTGCCTACGCCCGATATACAACCAGAGCCACGGACGGGACGGGTTCGTGAGCCTGGAAGTCAACCCGCATTTGGCCGACGACACGGACCAGACCGTCGCCGAGGCTCGTCGACTCTTTGCCGCCCTGGCCCGACCCAACGTGATGATCAAGGTGCCGGCCACGCCGGCCGGGCTCCCGGCCATCTCGACCCTGATCGGCGAAGGAATCAACGTCAATGTGACGCTGATCTTCTCCATCGGCATGTATGAAAGAGTGATGGAAGCCTACCTCGAGGGGCTGCGGCGGTACGAGCGGACCGGCCGGCCGCTGGGGCTGGTGTCCTCGGTCGCATCTTTCTTCGTGAGTCGGATTGACACGCTTACCGACCGGGTTCTGGAGCATCGGATCAACAACGGGGAGCCGCATCTGGAGCCGCTGTTGGGCCTGGCCGCAGTGGCTAGCGCCAAGATCGCCTATCAGAAATACAAGGCAGTTTTTGAAGGGCCCGGATTCGATGCGCTCCGTTCCGCCGGCGCCCGGCCGCAACGTCCCCTCTGGGCCAGCACCAGTACCAAGAACCCGAGATACCCCGACACCAAATATGTCGATCCCCTGGTGGGAGTAAACACGGTCACCACCGTGCCGCCCGAAACCCTGGAGGCCATTCGCGATCATGCCATCACCGCCCAGACCATTGAAGAGGGCTTGGACCGCGCTTACGCGGTCATGGCTGAGCTGGCCGGAGTGAAAGTGGACATGGACTGGGTCACCGGCGTGCTGCTGGAGGAAGGCGTCAAGGCCTTTGCCGAGTCCTACGATCGTCTGCTGGCCGACCTTCAGGCCAAGCGGGCGGTACTGTGTCAGTTGGCCTGAGCGCCCTTCCGAATTGGATGTGCCGGCCGAACCCGACGGCCGGACGGAGGTGCGGATGGCACAGCGGAACTTCTGGCTGGTTATTATTCTGCCCGGCTTGGCAACCCTGTCATCTGGCTGCCAGCCGCCAGCCCAAAGCCTGGAACCGTTCCGACCTCCGCCGACCGCCCCGGCTACGCAGCCGGGCTGCCAGGCGGCGATCACCCCGGCCGAGCAACCCTCGGACAATTCCAGCATACGGATTGCCGAATCCACTCACACGCTGACCGGCAGCAGCTTGCGGATGTGCGACCTGATCAGTGTGGCCTACCGCACCCCCGCCGGGCGGCAAAATCTGGTGCCGCCGCTTTCGGCCCTCCGGGTAATCTCGGCCGAGCCCTTACCGGATCAGCGGTATGACGTGCACGTCTTCCTGCCCGGCGGCGACGCGTCTCAACTGCGGGCTTGCCTGCGGGAGGCTTTGGCCGCCTCTTATGGCTTGGTGGCTCGATGTCAGCCGCGGGAAACCGAGGTCCTGCTGCTGACCGCTCCGGCTGGGCGACTGAAAGAAGGAGCCCCTACCGGCCAGCCCCCGGCCCAGCCCGGTCCTAATTGTGTCGTGCTGGACGGCGACGACCTCTCCCTGCTGGCCGAACAGCTTGAAGAGTTGCTACAGCGCCCGGTAGTAAATGAGACCGGGCTGCGTGTGCCCTACGAACTGGTATTACGCCGGCCGGTTAAGGATGGCCAGCCTCAGCCGGTGAGTGTCGGCCACGCTCAGGCCGCTCTGCGCGAGCAGCTCGGTCTGGAGCTTGCCCCGGCCACCCGGACCATCGAATACGTGGTGGTCCAGAAGCTGCGCCCTGGCCGCTCCGGCCAGTAGCAGGCGGGTTGGGTCGATCGGGGCTGAGTCGGCCGGTGGGTCTGTCGAACCGGCCCGGTCGGCACGCGGGTAGGAGCCGGGCCGACCCGCGGCACAGGGCCATCGGTGGTCGGTGACACCTGGTAGAGCTGCCAGTGGGGGTGGTACCAGTGACCGGCAGACCGGACGGGGGCGGGCGGCCACCGCCCCCTGGGCTTCGGGTTGGCCTGGGCAGGCCCGGGCGTCGGTCTCGAAACGAACCGCGACCCGACGCAATGCGCCTTCCGGATCGTCATGTCTGAGCACCCGGGCAAACGGTGGTAACGGCGCGGCATCCTCTCGCACTACCGGATGACTGGTTTGCATCTCGATCAGTTCGATCCGCTCGCCGACGGGCGGTACCTCTTCCGGCGTGGTCAGAAAAGCTGCTCCGCCGGCCGACATGTCCAGCATCCACCCGCTGCTGCGCTGCTCGCCATCCGGCCGGCGAAACCAGAATGCGAACGCTTTGGTCTGACGTGGTTGGCGACGGCGTTCGATGCGGACGCTGAGAGGTTGCGACACGGGCTGGCGTCCTCTAGAAAATCACACCGCAGGATCCGGGGGCGGACCCGGCCCGCTTATATGCCATCGGCGAGCTACGCCCCGGCCTCCAAGCTACCAGCGACCATCCGACGAGGTCCGATAGTCATGACCCTCACGCCGCAGCGCCCGGTAGCCGTCGATCCCCCGGAGCTGGACGGCCTCTGCTGGAGCGTCCTCTTCGGCAATTCGCGGCCGGTGGAACTGGAGATCGGGACCGGCAAGGCGGGCTTCTTGCTACGCCGGGCTATGGCCCGGCCCGACCGCAACTTCCTGGGCTTGGAATGGGCCAACCAGTACTACCGGTTTGCGGTCGACCGCATGGAGCGTTGGCGGATCCCCAACGTCCGAATACTCCGGGCCGACGCTCGCCACTTCATTCGGCAAATCTGCCCGCGGCAGTCGCTTACGGCCCTGCACGTTTACCATCCCGACCCGTGGCCGAAGCGGCGGCACCACAAGCGGCGGCTGTTTACGCCGGCCTTCGTGGAGGCCGCAGTCGAGTGCCTGATCCACGGCGGGCACTGGGCGGTGCAGACCGACCACGCCGAGTACTTCGAAACCATTTGCGGGCTGCTGTTAAGCCACCCGGAGCTTTATCCGGTGCCCTTCGACGATCCCGAGTTCGGCGTCGAGGCCGCCCGGGTCGCGACCAACTTCGAAATCAAGTATCTCAAAGAGGGCCGCCAGCTCTATCAGCTCGCGGTGAAGCGGCGGTAAAGGCCGCCCCGGGTACCGCCGTGGAACCCGGCCGCCCGGCCGCAGGGCGGTTTGGCAGTCCGCTAAGAAGCTGTATCGCTGGACCAGCGGACCCAGGGCTACCCTGATCTGCGGCTGGAGAAG
>CAYZXK010000190.1:0-2698 GCA_964482395.1 uncultured Planctomycetales bacterium
GCACTTTGGCGAATCAGCGGCCGGCGGCCGTGTCGGCCTGCTGCTCGGCAGCCTGCGAGAGGCAGTTGTGGAACTCGTCAACCAGTCGCTCGAATCGGCGCATGGCGGCCTCGATCGGCGTTGGGGTGGTCAGGTCGACCCCCGCCCGGCTCAGGAGTTCCAGCGGGTAGTCCGATGAGCCGGCCGCCAACAGCTCCAAGTACGCCTCGCGTGCCCCGGGTCTTCCGGCCAGGACGTTCTCAGCCAAGGCTGCCGCGGCGCAGTAGGCGGCCGCGTAGCGGAACACGTAATGGTTCATGTAGAAGTGCGGGACCCGGGCCCAGTAGACCGCATTCTCCGGATCGCGGGCCACCTCGCCGCCCCAGTAGTCGTGAAAGGTATCCAAGTATAGCTGGCCCAGGCGCTCGGCGGTGACCGGCTGGCCCTGCTGAGCCCAGGAGTGGGCCTGGTACTCGAACTCGGCAAACAACACCTGGCGGAAAACCGTACCTTGCAAGTTGTCGATTTGCTGGTTGAGGAGCGGCAATCGCTGCCGCGGCGTTCGGGCCTGGGCGAGTCGATACTCCTCCAGCAGGATCTCGTGGAAGATCGAAGCCACCTCGGCCACCAGGCCGCTGTAATCGCCATAGACCTTTGGCTGATGGCGGTGCGTAAGGTAACTGTGCATCGAGTGGCCCAGCTCATGGGTCAAGATGGACATATCTCGTGGGCTGCCGTTGTAGTTGACCAGGATGTAGGGGGGTGAATCGTAGGAGCCCCAGGAGTAGCCGCCGGTCCGCTTGCCCTGGGTCTCATAGACGTCAACCCAGCGCGAGCTGAAGGCCCGCGTGACCACTTCCACGTAGTCGGGCCCCAGCGGCTCCAGAGAGGCAATGATCTGGGTGACCGCGTCGTCGTAGGCGATCTCAGACTGATCGGGGTCCGCGGCCAGGGGCACATACAAGTCATAGACGTGGAGCTGATCCAGGTCGAGGGCCTGCCGGCGTAACGCCGCCCAGCGACGCAGCAAAGGACGGTGGGCCCGGACGGTCCGCACCAGGTTTTCGTACATGCTGACCGGCAGGGCGTCCGGAAACAACACCGACTCCAGAGGGCTCTCGAAGCCGCGGGCCTGGGCGTAGAAGACATGCCGGTGAAGGGCCCCGGCGAGGGTGGCCGCCAGGGTGTTCTGAAAAGCTGCATAAGCACCCATCGCACCCAGGAAGGCGTCCCGGCGCAGGCGGCGATCGGGCGAGCGGATGAACTTGTCGAATCGAGCCGAACTCAACCGGACCTCCTGGCCTGCCTGGTCCCGCACCATGGGCCAGGGCAGCTCGGCGTTGGTGAGGGCCGAGTAGGCTTCCTCCGGCAGGGCGGCCAGGTTTCCCGACATGGCCAGCAGCTCCTCCTCCCGGGCAGGCAGCAGATGGGGCCTGGACCGGAGCACATTGGCGAGGTAATGGCGGTAGGTGCGAAGGCCGGGCGTGCTTTCGCACCAGGCGCGCAGGGTATCCTCAGGCAGGCCGGCAATGGCCGGTTCGATCCAGGCGGCAGCCCGAGCGAAGCGGACATACAGCCCGGTGGCGCGGTTCTTAAGGGCCAGCGCGGAGTTGTCGCGGGTGTCCTGATCCGAAAGCTGGCTGGCATAGACCAGCAGCTTGTCAACCAGCCAGCGGGTATCGAAGCGCAGATCGAGGCAGGCGAGCAGGGCGGCCGGCGAGTCCAGCCCGGCGTTCCGCTCGGCCTGGAGGCGAGCAATCCACTGCTCAGCGCGCGCGAAATCCGCCTCCCAGGCTGACAGGTCCGTATACATGAGGCTCAAGTCCCACTTGTAGCGGTCGGGGATTTCATCGCAGGTGGGCACCGGCTTCTGGCCGGGGGCAGGCTGCACGCCGAGAAGTATCAGCCAACCCAGCAGGATCAGGCCGGCAGGCGTGGCCGCAAGTCCGGTGGTGTTCACCTTGGTAGACACGAGAAGCCCTCCGAAGCAACCTCGGTTGAATCAGCCGGGCGGCAACTATAGCCCGGGAGCGGTCCGCCAGGCCAGAGGTGTGGGCAGGGAGGCAGGGGCCCGGCGGCGGGTCGCGGCCGAAGGCGCGGTTCTTGCGCGTCTTGGACGCCTGAGGTATTCAGGCGTTGGCCTGGAGGCACAATCAGTCAACGCGGGCATATCAATGGCCGATTTAGTAGCTGGTTGGTCGCGATGTCTGCCTCGCGGGCCGCCGGAGATGTGACCGGACATGTGAGATGCCAATACGGTGGTCGGCACGTCACCCCGGGTGAGACACACCCAAGGCGCCCGGCCGGTGTGGGACGTCTGGGTAAGCGGTGTTGGTGAGCGTTGAAGCCCGGGCGGTGCAGAGCATGGTCCGGCAACTGGTGTCACTGGTCAGCGGGGCGCGTGCCACGACCAAGGGCCAAGCCAGCGAGCGGTCGGCGCCCGAAGGGACGGGCGGCCCGGCGGCGGCAACCGGACGGCGTGCCGCCGCTCCCTGAGCGGGCCGAAGAAAGCTGTTATCCGATCGCGGCAGGCGGGTGCCAGCGCTGCGCGGCGCGCCCGATTCCAGACTGGCTTGCTCGACCGTACTAGAGCCTGTTTCATAACTCCTTCTGCGGCAAGGAGTTGCTAAGCTTGCGCCAATGCTGGACTTGTGGTAATACGGGCAGGCGACGAAAGGAGTCGCCATGGCCCGAGACCTGCGTTTACTGACCGACGAGC